>CAMWKV010000053.1 GCA_947174915.1 uncultured Porphyromonadaceae bacterium
TATTTCAGCGATAGCAACAGAAATAATCACTGCTCGCTATCCGCTGAATAGTTACAAATTTAGATAGAAATGTTATATAATGTCAATATGTCATCATTAAAAAATGTGAATCGATTGCAACTCTCGGATAGAACTGTTAACTTTGTATTAATTCCGGATGCCCATCAGGCTATCATTTCAAATATAGATATTATTTCCATAAGTACAATTGAAAAACAGCATTTTTCCTTCGTCGACGGTCGCCCGTCCGTCATTTGCGCTATCGGTTGTCCCTCTCCTGGCGCTGTTGCTTTTCCTTATTAGTATCATCGTTTTTGCCGGAGCATCGGCTATCTCTGACTATAGCTGTTTCGCGCTCCTTGGCGCAGCAACACTTGCGATTGTCCTGTCGTTCGCGTCGTCTACTCTGAGTCGACGAGGAATGACGATGGGTCTCTACCGCAGTGCCCGCCAAATATTACCGGCTGTGCCTATGCTTGTGTGCATAGCTATGGTATCGGCCACATGGATGCTGTCAGGCGTCGTGCCTGTACTCATCGATGCCGGTCTGCGAATACTCAATCCCACGGCCTTCCTGGTAGTGACTTGTGGCGTATGCGGCCTCATATCCATACTTACCGGCAGCTCTTGGAGCACCATAGCCACTATAGGCGTGGCATTTATGGGCATCGGTACAGTGATGGGTTTTCATCCCGGATGGGTAGCCGGAGCTATCATCTCCGGTGCGTATTTCGGTGATAAGGTGTCGCCTCTGAGCGATACTACAGTGGTGGCATCGTCGGCGTGCGGAGTGGATCTCTTCAAACATATCCGCTACCTTCTGATTACCTCCGTGCCTGCCATGACCGTAGCCATGATAGTGTTCCTGCTCGCCGGCGTGTTCTCCAATCCGGAGGCTCTTATTCAGACCGGAGAGGTGCAGTCGCTCCTTGCGCGCCATTTCAATATGACGCCCTATGTGCTGATTATTCCGGCTATAACATTTACACTCATCGTGCTGCGAGTGCCTACCCTTCTTGTGCTTTTCACCAGCGCAATGCTCGGCTTGACAGGTATCTTCGTGTTCCAGCCAGAGTTGATGACTACTCTTGGCGGCACTGATTTTCTGTCCTCTGTCAAGGCGTCAATTGCCCTTCTTTGGGGTCCCACAGAGTTTTCGACAGGCAGCGAGTTGTTCGATAATCTCGTGAGTACCTCCGGTTTCTTGGGAATGTTAAGTACTATCTGCCTCGTCCTCAGCGCTATGCTCTTTGGTACTGCAATGATAGGAACGGGCATGCTCGGTGTCATAACGGAGAAACTTACCTCATGCCTGCACAGCCGCTTCGCACTCGTAGGCAGCACCGTTGCCAGCGGTCTGTTCCTCAACTCCTGCACGGCAGACCAGTATCTGTCGATAATAATCGGCGGCAATATGTTCCGCAACGCCTATCGTCGCACGGGCCTGGAGGCGCGTCTGCTCAGCCGTACCCTTGAGGATTCGGTATCAGTGACGTCCGTTATCATCCCGTGGAACTCCTGCGGCGTTACCCAGTCGGCTGTGCTCGGCGTGTCTACGCTTGTGTATCTGCCCTTCTGTGTGTTCAACTATCTGTCGCCGCTCATGTCGCTGCTGATGGCCTTTACAGGATTCAAGATTAAGCAAACATTTCACCGTCCCGTGCCGGCGGACGTGGCCCCTGCAGAAGGATGACTATTCGTACAGCCGGCCCTTTGATGAGACCTGGTTAGCCTCCTTGCCGGTGAGGTATGTCCGTCATTCAAGACTTATAAAAGCGCCCCCAAAAAGTATTTTCCACTTTTTGGGGGCGCTCTATTTTGATACAGTTGATTACTTCATGGCAGCGGTAGGGCGTTACCGGTCGGGAAATTTCAGGGAGCCGACGAGGCGGTAGAAACCGGCTGGGAGGGGGGAGGTGAAGTACATATCGCGGCGTGTGACAGGATGCACGAAGCGTAATGTCTGAGCATGCAGGCAGAGGCGATGGATAGGTGATGCCTGTGCTCCGTAGCGGCGGTCGCCAACGATGGGATGACCGGAATCCTTCATGTGCACTCGAATCTGATTCTTTCGGCCCGTTGCAAGACTGAGTTCTACGAGCGAGTAGGGTGCGCGCTTCTTCAGTGTAGTGTAGTACGTTACTGCCAGTTGACCTTCTTCGGGGTTCTTGGTGGAGTATACTTCGTGCTCGGAATTTTCGGCGAGGTAGCTGCGTATTTCACCGGCTTCGGGTTCAAGTTCTCCCTCTACGACGGCAACGTATTTGCGTTCGAGAACCATGTTATTCCAGTTGTGCTGCATGGTCTCCTTGGCCTGCTGGCTCTTGGCGAACATCATCAGGCCGGTCGTGTCGCGGTCGAGGCGGTGTACGATGAACAGTTTGTTGCGCGGGTCTTTGCGCTTGATGTATTCGCGGACGATAGAGTAAGCTGTGCCGTCCTTGATTTTGTCGGTGCCCATGGAGAGCAGGCCGTAGCCTTTGTCGATTACGATGACATCATCGTCCTCGTAGACGAGTTTGAGACGCGGGTGCGTGAACACCTGAAATTCACGTGTTGTATTGACGCTGACGGTGGCACCGGCGATGACGGGAGCATCGAACTGGGTAGTGACGGTGCCGTTGAGCATCACCTGGTGGTGCTTGAGGTAGTCCTTGACGGTGGTACGCTTGCGATGCGGCATGCACTGCTCAAGGAATTCAAGTAGTCCGCAGTCCGTTCCTTCGGGTGCGGTGTAGTTTTCGATATTATCGGGGCGGAAAACGCCGGGTTGAGTGCCGGGTTTTGCCGAGAGAGGTTTGCGGCTCATGATGACGGGTATAGCAGGATTGTCTCCTTGATTTATAGCAGGTATATCGTGTTTATACCCTTATTTCTTTTTCTTTGCAGCAGCAGCGCGACGAGGTTTGGCCGGAGCTGCATCAGCGTCGGCGATGATTTTCTTCACATCATCGTACGACAGCGACTCGGGATTCTCGGTGCCGCGAGGCAGCTTGTAGTTCTTTTTCTTGTACACGATGTAGGGACCGTAGCGACCGTTGAGTAACTGAAGGTCTGCCTCTTCGTCGTAGGTGCGCAGCACTTTTTTCTCGTCGGCCTCGCGTTTCTCCTTGATGAGTTCGATGGCCTGCTCGAGGGTGACGGATGCTGCGGCCACGTCCTTGGGGATGGATACGAACTTGTCTTTGTGGCGCACATAGGGGCCGAAGCGACCTATGGCGACGCGCACGGGAGCATCTTCGAAGTCGCCGAGTTCGCGGGGGAATTCGAAGAGCTTGAGGGCTTCTTCGAGAGTGATGGTGCTGATAGACTGATTCTTGAGCAGGGAGGCGAACTGAGGCTTTTCCTCTTCATCGGCTGTGCCTATCTGGACGACAGGACCGTAGCGGCCTATCTTGACGCTCACGGGGCGACCACTGACGGGGTCGATTCCAAGCTGGCGCTCGCCGAACTTGGAGCCTTGCTTGATTTCCATCGCTTCGTCGACTGCCGGATGGAACATCTCGTAGAAGGTAGCGATTTCGTGTACCCAGCCCATGTGGCCTTTGGCTATCTCGTCGAATTTCTGCTCGATATTGGCCGTGAAGTTGTAGTCAAGGATGTTGGGGAAGTATTCTGTGAGGAAGTCGTTGACGATGATGCCGGTGTCGGTGGGTACGAGACGTCCCTTGTTGGAACCCGTCATCATGGTGTTTGTGACCTCGGAGATACCGTCTTTATTGAGGGTGATGACTTTGTAGTCACGGGGAGTGCCTTCATTCTCACCACGCTCTACATAGCCGCGCTGCTGGATGGTTGATATCGTCTGTGCCAGGGTGGCAGGCCGACCGATACCGAGTTCTTCCATCTTCTTTACCAGTGTCGTTTCGGTGTAGCGAGGGGGCTGCTGAGTGAAACGTTCGGTAGCTTCGATAGTTGTGTAACTCATGCTCATTCCGGACTGCAGGGCGCTGCTGTCGTTCGGAGCGATGGGCTGTTCCTCGTCCTCGTCGGTGCTCGCGGCATATACGCGCAGGAAACCGTCGAAAACAACAGTTTGGTCGCTGGCTGTGAAGGTGTACGGAACATCGGGTGACACAATCTGCACCGTTGTGCGGCTCAATTCGGCGTCGGCCATCTGCGATGCGATAGCACGTCGACGGATGAGGGTGTACAGTTTGGCCTCCTGTGCAGACAGACCTTCCGGCATCTCTACGTCCACGTATGTGGGGCGGATAGCTTCGTGGGCTTCCTGTGCGCCCTTTGCTGTGGTGTGAAAAGTGCGGCGGTGGTGGTAGCGCGGACCGAGTTTTTCTGATACAAGATGACCGATGGCGGTGAGGGCTTCGACAGACAGATTTACAGAGTCGGTACGCATGTAGGTTATATGACCGTTCTCGTACAGCCGCTGAGCCACGGACATTGTCAGGGATACCGGGAAGCTGAGCTTGCGGCCGGCCTCCTGGAGCAGGGTAGTTGTGGTAAACGGTGCTTCGGGACTCTTGCGCGATGGATGTACTTCGATGTCGCCGACGGTGAATGTGGCTTTGCGACACTCTTCGAGCAGCTTGAGAGCATCGGCTTCGGTGGCCAGACGGTCGGAGAGCTCGGCGCGGACGCTATGCTCAGGGTCGGAGGTCGGAGTGAATACTGCCGTCACGCGGTAGTAGGGCTCGGATTTGAAATTTCGTATTTCGTTCTCTCGCTCAACGATGAGGCGGACGTCGACAGACTGCACGCGTCCGGCTGAGAGTGCCGGTTTGAGACGTTTCCACAGCACGGGGGAGAGTTCGAAACCGACGATGCGGTCGAGCACACGGCGTGCCTGCTGTGCATCCACGCGTGCGAGATCGATGGTGCGGGGATGTGCTATGGCATTGAGGATTGCGTTCTTGGTGATTTCGTGGAATACGATACGGCGTGAATTCTCAGGCGTAAGTCCGAGGACGTCGTACAAGTGCCATGCGATGGCTTCTCCTTCGCGGTCCTCATCGGAAGCCAGCCACACCATTTCGGCTTTGGAGGCGGCGCGCTTGAGTTCGTTGACGAGAGCCTGCTTGTCGTCCGGCACCTCATAGATGGGGCGGAAACCGTCTTCAACATCTATGCTGAAGCTCTTTTTCTTTAGGTCGCGGATGTGACCGTAGCTGGCCATAACTTTATAATCCGGGCCGAGAAACTTTTCTATGGTCTTCGCTTTCGCGGGTGATTCGACTATTACAAGATTGCGTGGCGTGCTCATATTCAGAATATTCTGTATGCTTTTCAGTAGATAAATTGTGCGCATCCGTCGACACATATATATAATGTGTAGGGAGATGCTCTACTATTTCGGCTGCAAAGTTATATAATTTTTTTAATTTTAATGCTACCGTTCAATATATAACATTGCATTGAAATAAAATGTTGCGCGTCGATGATTACTCTCCCGAACCGTCGGGCCGGTAGGCCAGGGTCACTATTGGTGCCTTGAAAAACAAGCGTTCGGCTTCGGCGCGTATGTCGTCGATAGTGAGTTTGCGGTGGCGTGTGACGGCATTGTCGAGAGGTGTGCCGTGATAGATGCTGAGGGCGATATTGGTGGCGCGGCGCGCGTAGTTGTTATTACTGAAGCGGAAGGTCGCTTCGAAGTTGTTGAACGAGCGCTGCCACTCGCGGTCGGTGATGTTGCCGGGTTCGACAAGGCGCCGCGCTTCATCCAGGAGCAATTCGCGGGCTTCTCGGATGCTCTCGGGGCTGTCTTCGGCAAGACGAGCCATGATGGTGAACAGGCCTTCGTGCTCCGAACCTATGATGGAGGCGTCAGCGGCAAGAATGAGTCCTCGGGCACGGCCGTGGATGAATGAGTCGTTGTAACGTGCCGAGCGGCCTGCCGACAGGATATCCGATACAACGTCGGCGGCATAGTAGCCTTTGGTGCCGTGGACGTCCATGGGGATGGCCATTACGAGGAATGTCGAAGGCACGGGGCCATGAACTTCTTCATAGACGTCCTCCTCCGGAAACCCCGGAGCCGGGAGATGCCTCTCGGTCTTAGGTCCGGCCGGCAGGCTGCCGAACCATTCCTCGGCGAGAGCAAAGACTTGCTCGGGTTCTACATTGCCGCATACTGTGAGGATGGCGTTCTGCGGGCCGTAGTGACGGTGATACCACTGCTGCGCATCGGCGAGAGTGGCATTGGCGATGTGTGCCGGTTCGAGTCCTATGACAGGCCATGAGTATGGATGCGCGCCCGAATAGCATAGGCGGCGCAGGTGGTGGAAGAGGTCGCCGTAGGGTCGGTCAAGACACTGCTGTTTGAATTCCTCAGTGACTACACCTCGCTGTACCTCCAGGGCTTGCTCGGTGACGTTGAGATAGCACATGCGGTCGCTCTCGAGATGAAAGGCCGTGGCGATGTTCTGCGCAGGCAGGATGTCGTAGAAGTTGGTGAAGTCGTTGCTCGTCCATGCATTGCATCTGCCGCCGGCGTGCTCGAGTTCGTCCTCGAATGACGGAACGTGAGCGCTGGCGCCGAACATCAGATGTTCGAACAAATGAGCGATACCGGTAAGCTCGCGACTCTCATCGCGGGCACCGGTATCGTATAGGACATTGACGGCTACCATAGCCGTGCCCTTATCCGGGGCTACGGCTATGCGGAGACCGTTGGCTAATTCTTTGATACTTATAGAGTAGGGGTCGTTCATTTGTTTTCGACAACCTTCATGCCGATGATACGGATATCTTCGTTGGGGCGGTCGCGACCGTCGGTGCGTGCTTTCTCGATGCGGTCGATGACGTCCATTCCAGACACTACTTCGCCGAACACTGTGTAGTCGCCATCGAGGTGGGGCGCGCCGCCGACGGTAGTGTATGCTTCGCGCATTTCATCGGTCATGCCGGTGGATTTACCGCTTGCCTTCACATCGGCCTCGGCCTGTGCCACGAGGGTGTCCTGGAGCTGCTGTAGACCCTGGCGGTCGCCTCGCTGTTGCATGTCGCGTATTTCGTCGCGATGATTCATGGCCAGGCGATTGAAGGCTTCCTGGAGGGCGCTCATGTTCATGTGCTGCTCCATGCGTGCTACGCCGGCGGAGTCGAGTTTCTGTCCGGTGACGATGTAGAACTGCGAGCCGGAAGACTGGCGCATGGGGTTCACCTGGTCGCCCTGACGAGCGGCGGCGAGGGCACCGCGTTTATGGAAATGCTTGGGGAATACAATCTCGGCGTCAATCTTGTAGCCGGGGCCGCCGGAGCCGAGGGCAGCCCCGGGAGCGGCATTGCGTGAGTCGGGGTCGCCCGCCTGTATCATAAAGTCCTTGATGACGCGGTGGAAGAGGGTGCCGTTGTAGTAACCTTCGCGGGCGAGACGGAGGAAGTTGTCACGGTGCTTGGGCGTATCACCATAGAGGAGGACGGTGAAGTTGCCGGCGGTTGTCTCAACAACGACGGTTGCCGATGCGGTGTCTGTTTCTGCTGTTGTGCTCATTTTTTCGTGCTTGGAGTCGGTGCCGGCTGTGGCGTTGCTGCAGGCTGTGGCGAGCAGCAAAATGGCCATCAGGGCTATGTGTTTCAGTGTCATTATATTATAGCGGTAGGGAAGAGGCGCTTGTAGATGCGTCGGAAGTTGTCGTCAGTAGCTATGAGTTCGTGAGCGCGGGCGGCATAGTCATCGCCGTAGAGGCCGTGCAGGAGGTCAGGGAGGTACACATGCGCGCGATCCTTGTCAATGGCACCTGCTACGAGCTTGCGTATGGCGGGTGCATATCCGTCAGGGTCGATGGCATTGAGGTAGCGTGCGGCACTTGCCAGGAATTGACCGGACAGGTCCACGCGTTCCATATTTTCTATGAGAGAATCTATCTCGACGGGGCCACATTCTCCGATGTGATTGGCCAGAAACTCGTATGTGAGCAGGCCGTCGGGGTCTTGGCGCAGTTTTTTGATGTCTTCGTCAGTCATGGGGTCAGCTTTGTTGTTTGTCGCAAAGATAGTCCTTTTCGGCCATACTACCAAATTTGTGGACGGTGCATGACAAATGTATGACATATTTTGATGGTTGTTCGCCACCAAGTTCGCCACCGGACGAGTGGCGAAAAACAGTGTATAAAATACAACACGGTGCGTGTCCAGTAGGGGCGCGCACCGTGCATATGCAGGATTATAAATCAGTCGAAGATGTGTTTGAGGCGAGAGAAAATACGGCGGCTTTCTTCGGCGCTCGGGGTGATGTTGGGCTGACCTTTGAGGGATTCGAAGGCTGCTTTCTGAGCGTCGGTGAGCTTCTCGGGCATGTACACCATGATGTTGATGAGCTCGTCGCCGGTGCGACCGTTGTCCAGGTCGGGCAGACCTTTGCCGCGAAGTCGGAGCACCTTGCCGGGTTGGGTGCCGGCAGGGATGTTGATGCGTGCACGACCACTGATGGTGGGCACTTCCACAGAGCCGCCGAGGGCTGCCGTGGGGATGTCGAGCATGAGGTTGTAGATCACGTCGGCACCGTCGCGGATAAGCTCCGGATGCTTGATTTCCTGGATAACTACCAAGAGGTCACCGGGGATGCCACCACCTTTGGGATAGTTGCCTTTGCCTTCGAGGACAAACTGCTGGCCCTCGGATACACCGGCGGGGATGGAGAAGCTGACCTGCTGGTCGCGGCGCTCCACGCCCTGACCGTGGCAGTAAGTACAAGGCTCGGTGATAATCTCGCCTGTGCCGTCGCACTGGGGGCAGATTGCTTCGGACTGGATGGTGCCCAGGGGAGTGTGCTGCGCCTGACGCACGCGGCCGGAGCCGTGACAGGTGGGACATGTGGCCTTGGCTACACCGTCCTTGGCACCTGTGCCATGACAGTGTTCGCAGGGCATGAAGGTGGGCACCTTGAGGGTCTTGGTGACACCTTTTGCGATGTCCTCGAGGCTCAGCTTGACGTGGACGCGTACATCGCCACCTCTACGCTGACGCGGGCCGCGCGAACGCGAACGTCCGCCTGTAGCTCCACCGAAGCCTCCGGAGAAGAAGCTGCTGAAGAAGTCGTTGAGATCCCCATGACGGCTGAAAAAGTCGTTGATATCGAAGCCTTCGGCGCTGAAACCGCCTGCACCGCCTCCGGGGAATCCCTGAGGACCCATGGAGTGGCCGTACTGGTCGTACATCTGACGTTTCTTCTCATCACTGAGCACGTCATAGGCCTCGGCAAGTTCCTTGAATTTTTCTTCAGCTTCTTTGTCGCCGGGGTTCTTGTCGGGATGGTATTTTACCGCAAGTTTGCGGTATGCTTTTTTGAGTTCGTCGGCGGTAGCGTTCTTTGACACGCCGAGCACCTCATAGTAATCACGTTTCTGGTCCATATTGGGAGTCTTTATTCACCTACGGCCACCTTGGCGTGGCGGAGGACTTTATCGTTGAGCATGTAACCCTTCTGGGTGGTGTCGAGCACTTTGCCCTTTTGCTCGGGCGCGGGTGCGGGGATGGTGGCGATGGCTTCGTGGAGGTCGGGATTGAAGTCGGCACCGGTGCTGTCCATAGCCTTTACACCTTTGCTCTCAAGGAATTTCACGAGTTTCTGGTATATCATGTCAACACCTTCTACAACGGCCTGGGCGTCAGTAGCCTGCTTGGCTGCTACGAGTGCGCGCTCGAAGTCGTCGACGATGGGGAGGAGACCGTTGAGGATGCTTTCGCCGGCATTGCGCATGATTTCGGATTTCTCACGCATGGTGCGTTTGCGGAAGTTGTCGAATTCAGCCATGAGGAAAAGATATTCTTTCTTTTCCTTCTCGATTTCGTTGCGGGCGGCTTCGAGTTCCTCCTGTAGTTGTGCGTTCTCTGCCTCGGTGCTTACTTCTTCGGCGTTCTCGGCGCCTTCGGTATCGAGGATATCGGCGATTTCGGGTTCAGCCTGTGTTTCGTTGCTTTCGGGCTTGCTATCGTGTTTCTGAGATTCTTTATTCTT
This sequence comes from uncultured Porphyromonadaceae bacterium, assembly GCA_947174915.1. Classification (GTDB taxonomy): domain Bacteria; phylum Bacteroidota; class Bacteroidia; order Bacteroidales; family Muribaculaceae; genus CAG-873. Next base: position 9,917 of record CAMWKV010000053.1, read on the forward strand.
GCTCATAGTCCTTGTATGTTTTGTTAGTTATATGCAAATATCCGGCCAAAGATTGTTAAATCGGCCGTGTTACAGTATATATAACAAGAAAAAGTCGTTTTGCGTTCACTTTTCCGTCAACAATCGAGGCGTCCGCAGTAAATGTCGGCACCCGGTCGTGAGGCGAGTACAAGCTGCCGGGCATTGTCTGCCATCTTGTCACTATCGTAGATGGCGAAGACGGAGGCACCCGACCCGCTCATGGAAGTGTAGAGTGCTCCGGTGCCAGCGAGGAGTTCTTTGAGTGCTGCTATAGCCGGGCGCTGCGCGAAGACAGAAGCTTCGAAGTCATTGACAAGGATATCTTTGTCGAAACGAGCTACGGCGTCGGCACTCAGCCGCTCATGCGGGTCACGCTCGCGCCGATGGACACCGGCGTAGGCTTCACGGGTAGATACACCCTCATCGGCCTTGACCACAAGGACATACCGACCATTCAGCGGTAGCTCTACGGGGGTGAGGACTTCGCCTATCCCTTCGGCGAGCATGGGGCGGTTGTAGATGAAGAAAGGACAGTCGGCTCCAACCTTCACCGCCACGGCGGCGAGGGCATCGTCGGACAGACCGAGGCTGAAAAGCTCGTTGACACCCACGATGAGTGCAGCGGCATCGGCCGAACCTCCACCGAGGCCGGCTCCTGTAGGTACGTTCTTACTCAGATAGATGTCAATAGGCGGCAATGCGGCGCTGATGGCGTCTTCGAGTGCGCGGAGGGCTTTGAGGACGAGGTTGTCTTCACCGTTGCTGAGGCCTGTGCCGTGAGGACCGTAGAGGGTCAAGGTGGTGGCAGTACCGGCAGCGGGGACGATTTCGAGCACGTCGCTCCAGCCGATGGGTATCATCAGGGTAGATATGTCGTGATAGCCGTCGGCACGCCGCCGGAGCACGTGTAGACCGAGTTTTATCTTAGAACCGGGGAAAAGTATCATTCGGTATGTGTTTTGATGCTGTTGTGAGCCGATACAAGTCGGCAAGAGTACGCGAAATTACTAAAAATGTGCCAAAGAATACGGATTTATCCCCTGAAAATATGTATATTTGTGGGAAATAACACTTGCCGTAGCAACTGCCGCCGGCTTTTTTACAGCTTTTCTATTTGATGAATAAATCCCGCTTATCGATTTGGTTGATAGCTCTATGTCTTCTGACTGGAGCCTGTCATTCATCGCGCAAAAGTGTGAGCCCGGCATCTGATAGTGCTAAAGGTCAGAGTGTATGGACGGGGCAGGAAAAGAGTAGCGAAGCAGGACGCAAACTGTCAAAGGCCGCTCACGGCTGGCTCGGCACTAAGTACAAGTACGGAGGCGAAACGAAGGGTGGTGCTGACTGCTCCGGCATGGTGATGAGTCTCTATCTTGAAACTCTCGGCATCAAACTGCCGCGGAACAGTGCCCGACAGCAGGAGTTCTGCCGGCGCATAGATGTCAAGGAGCTTGCCGAGGGTGATCTCGTTTTTTTCAGCTCGTCGAAGGGCGGAGGCCGGGGGAGCCATGTTGGGCGCTACGGGGGCGAAGGGCGGTTTATTCATGCGTCGACTTCGCGGGGTGGTATCAAGAGTTCTCTCAGCGAACCGTACTATGCTTCGCACTTTCACTCAGCCGGGCGCGTGCCTGCGATGTCAAAGGCCGCCAAGGCGGCTACCATTGACAAGCCGCAAGCGGCTTGCACAAGAGACACATCTGATCCAGCCCGGGTGCCGGAGGTAAAATCGGTGCCTTCTTTGGCGACGGAAAGTCTTAAGGAGCGGGAAGTGCCGGAGATTTTTGCTAAAGCTGACAGCTTTAGTGTGCGGGAGATAGCCGATATTTTTGCCGGGGTTGACAGTCTCAAGGCTCGGCCTGCAGTGCAGGATTCAGTGGCGACGGATACCGTGATGACTGTCGATGAGGTAATCAGTATCCTGAAGTCTTTCGGCGACTGACCATGCAAATAATTATCATACGGGGATGACGAGCATCGGGATGTCGGTGTTGAAGAGCAGCTTGTGAGCCAAATCGGGATTAAAGAGTCGGCTGAATGCGTTGCGGCGACGATTGGGTACGACGATGAGATCGAAGTCATGCTCTTTCTGCAATTCGTTGAAGTACCGCTCACTGGCGTTGTTTGATACGGGGACTGAGAGGAAATGATAGTGTGTGAAATTCTTCTCGCAGTACTCGCTGAGGCGTCGAAGAGCCTTGTCGGCCGATGATGTGCTGAAGCGTCGCTTCGAAGGTATGTGCATGATGGTGACTTTGGCGTTGGTAGCGCCGAAAAGTCGATAGAGGGCATCGATGGCGAGGATATCATCCTGCTCTAGATTGCTGAAAAAGAGAATGCTGGAGGGCTGTAGTGAGACAGACTCCTTGACAGGTGCCGGGACAGTGAGAACGGTGAATCTACCTTGGTCGAGCACTTCGGCTGTGACGCTGCCTATCATTTCGGAATTTTTGCGGTCGGCACCTCGGGTTCCCATCACTATCATGTAGGGGCGGTGGGCGCGAGAGTACTCTGCGATGGCGTCCTCGGGTACTCCTTCGACAACAGAGCTACTGTACTTTACCGCCGGGAGGGTGCCTTGCTTCATCTCGGAGCGCAAGCGTTCGATGAAGTTGTCAAGGAGTTTGCGCGCGTTCTCGCCGAGGGCTTTGCGCGCGCCTGTCTCGCCTACTTCGTAAGTGTGGTTGTCGGTGAAGTGGACATTGCCGGCGATATACGGGTCGATGTAGCTGTAGAGGAATGTGATACGGGCGCCCTGCGACTTGGCAAGGTTGATTGCAACTCGTGCCGCTTTGTAGGACAGTTCGGTGAGGTCGACGGGTACGAGGGCGAGATGTTCGCTCTGCTCGCCATCGGAGGTATCGAAGAGTTCGCGGTTCTCGATGATGCGCAAAGCGAGCGGGAGGTCGGTCTCGGGGATGCGCACGCGGACGCCCGATGAGAATCCGGGCATTTCGAGGTTGACGTTATTGAGTTCTACTACGATGCCTTCGCTCTCGAGAAGTGAACGGAGGGATAGCGCCTTTTCATAGGTGTGAATGGCAACGGTGATATATCGTGTAGTGTCGGACATTTGAGGGTAGGGGAGAGGGCAATGAGGTGAAGAGGAATGTGATGAATAGGAAGTACGGGGTGAAGTCGACCCGTAAATATGGACCATATAAGTCAGGGACTGCGTCAACGCGAACGTTTGATACAGCCCCTGTAAGAGTTGTTCCTATAGCCCGGGCTTAGTCTGTCTCCTGCTGCTGCAGGATTTCTACTGCCATATCATAGATAGTGCTGTCATCAAGTACGACAATACCGCCGTCGGGACCCGGTTCGATGTGAACGCCACAGTTCTGACCGAAGTCGTAGTTGCTGCCGCCGAAGTAGTTGCGTACGGTTTGTACTGTTGTATTGAGACGGTCGGCAATCTGGTGCATAGAGCCGTCGGGGAGCCGATCTTTGAGAGTGCGGAGTTCGTTGAAGGTGATTGTCTTTGTCATAACGTGTCTCGCTTTAGGGTGAGTATTCGAGGTGTTGATTACACTTGCTAAATTACAGCCAATTTTTTAAGTGAGCAACTATTGGGTGATAATTTTTTTATGTTTTACAACATATCTAATCTAAATATGCCCGGAAGCGTGACGAGGGGTGTTATATGGGTGATAAATAAGAACCCCGTTCCCCACCTTAGTTACGCCGGGAAACGGGGTCTTGATGCCGTCAGGAAGAGGCGTCGACTCAGATGCGTGTGACGTCGCTGGAGCGCAGCCAGGCTTTGGTACTGTTGTTGATTTTTACGTTGTACCACATGGGCGATACGGGGTCGTCGGGGGTACGGACGGAGTCTACAATCTCTACAACAGTACCTTCGTGGATGCTCACCACCTTGTCGTCGGCCGAGCGCGATGCACGCGGTACGGAGCTGAGCTGTGTGGAAGGTACTACCACTACGGCGCGTTCATGTCCGGTGGCTGCCTCAAGAGCATCGGCGGCGACAAAGAGCGTATAGAGGAAGACCACCAGCAGTACTATACCACCGAAGAATCCGGCCTTGCGCAGAGTCACCGAGGTAGAGAATATGTACAGGCCGATGGCACCGACAAGGAGGAGGAAGACGGTAAAAGCTATCCAGGCCCAGGCGTTTGCCGTGGCGCTTGTGACCACGCCGCGATGGAGGCCGGAGATGAACGATGTATCATCCTCGGGACGGTCCTGGATACGGTTGCGGACAAAAGCGAGGTTGGTGCGTGCGTCGCTGTTGGTGGGATCGAGTTGGAGGGCGCGTTCGTAGTTGACAACGGCCATGCCGGGCTTGTCATTGCGGAAGTAAGCGTTGCCAAGGTTGTAGTAAATATCACTGGAC
>CAMWKV010000054.1 GCA_947174915.1 uncultured Porphyromonadaceae bacterium
GAAGTGAAAATCTGGAAGGCTTTTTTTTATGCAATAGTAAGTGCTGTAAGATCGTCGGAATAGCCAACGGCGGGCAGCACATCGGGAATCAGGTCGGCCGGACACACGAAATAAGCAATTGCGCCGGCGAGCAGAAGCACGTCCTTCATTGGAACATCCTCGGCCACATTCGTACCCTTGATTCGGTCTCGGATGGTGTAGTACATAGTGAGTACCATCACCACCAATTCCTGTCCGGCAGAAACCGCCTGAGTCTTGAGCTTGTCCCACATCTCCTCCGGGTTGAACCGGTCGGCATAGCTGTGGAGAGTCGCGGGCAGAGTTTTCATCCACTCACTCATGTCCACGGCTTTGCCGCTTACCGCCTCACCAAGCTCGGAAGCCTTACTTTTGATCTTGTCAAATAGAGCCATTCCTCTTAGGGTAGTTTATTGTCAAAGGATTTCGAACTCGGTGCGACGGTTGACATCCGAAGTGGGGTTCTCGGGATCTTTGAGGTCGGAGCTGCCCTTGCCTACTGCTTCGAGACGCGTAGCGTCAATACCTTCCTTATTCACCAGGAAATCCACAGCTGCCTGTGCGCGGGCTTCGGACAGCTTCTGATTGACTTCAGGATTACCTTCGGCCGATGTGTAGCCCTCGATGCGGAGACGCAACTCGGGATTCTGCTTCATCACCTTGGCAAGATCGTGAAGAGCCAGCTTGGCATCGTCATTGAGGTCGGCTTTGCCCTGCTCGAACTGTGCGGCGTTGAAGTTACGTTCGATATCTTCAATCTGCTGAACATACACAGTGTCGCGTACAACAACTTCCTTCTCAATAATAACCTCGTGTTCAACAACTTCCGTCTTGCGCGGCCAGAAGATTGCCACGAGAATACCTACTATAAGGAGAGCTAAGAGTGCCCAGAGCCATCCGGGGATACCCTTCTTCGCAGGCTCTACCACGGGGGGTACATATCCGTTGAGGTACTCCAGACGATAGCCGCCCTTTTCGCCCTTCATTGTCTTTTCGAACTCGGCCACCTCGATATCGTAGAGCTTGCCCTGCTCTACCATGCGGTCGAAGGAAGGCTTGGACCACACCTGCGACAGTGCTACCTTCGAGCCGTCCTGAAGCTCAAGCACCTCGTCGGGCTTGGCGAAATAGAGGCTCATTTTATCATTGAACTTCTCCGCATCTTCGACGGTGAGAAAGTTCTCGGCGACACCTTTGTCTGGGCATATCGAGTTGGGGAAGGCCTTGCGGAGATCCTCCAGCGTTGCCTGAGGATACATCACCACATAAGCGTGGACTATTCCAAGTACCGTACGGTTTTGAGCTTTACCGTAAACTTTAATTTTATTCGCCATTTTGCGTCTTATATTACATCTGTGCTTATAATTTATTGAGCAGCAGATCTATTTTTTAATCTTAACGTAGACGTGCGCATTCTTCTTTATGCTATCAGCCCAACCACAGCCATTATTCTCATATACATGCTCAATGAGATAGCCATTGATTATGGTATGATTGCATATAGTTGCACTTTCTCCACGAACCGGAGTGAGGTATTTCGCTCCAAGGTCTTCTGTCAGAATCAATTCGGCTATCTTGGCAGCATTGGCCGATGCCGAGTATTTTATTCCTAATGAGTCGGCAATCTCTTTTATGATTTTGGAGGCACCTCTATCAAGTTTAATATATGTGCCGGCCAATTCCGGATCTCCGGACACCGTATATGACTGATAGAAACAATTATAAGCATTCATCGAGTACGACATGCGCCAATTATTTCCTTTAAAGGTCAGCCCTGTACCACTTTTCGTGCCATTCTGAATATTTGCAGGCGAAGGAGTATTCGCTTCATTATTCGTATTAGGATTGCCTTGAGGCTTGGCATCGGTTTGACTGGAGTCCTGCGGTCTTACGTCGATTTTGCTTGCGTCATCATTTCCCTTGGCGGCAGTATTCCCCTCTTTTTGATTCGAATTGTCTTTGTCTTCCGAATCTTCATGTAATTGAAACGAATCGCCAAACAGCGAAGATAGTTTGGACTCTACCTTCTTCTCCAAATCATCGTACCTGCGAGAAAGCTTCTCCTCTTGAGAATCAAAACGACTGCCTAAGCCGTCGAGTTTGGAGTCGAAGGAATCTGTTATCTTATCCATTTTGGACTCGACAGCATCTCCAAGCCTCTCTACCTTTCCGAAAAGAGATTCGATGAAACGTTCGATCTTGTCTATTAAGCTCATTCTATAGACTTGTCAACGATATTATTCTTCGTCTTCTTCGAATGATACTTCGAGCTCGGGCTCTGTCTTCACAAGGTCGCAGAGCATGAGCACGGCAGCATCCTGGTCGATATCGAGAGCTTCGGCAAGGGCAAGTAGATTGTGCACCTCACCATAGGTGAGTACGTTGTCGCAAAGAGCCATCTGGAGGAGTGCCTGGAATACTTCGCCGGTCTCTTCGTCGTTCACCTTAGCGGCGTGCTTGGTAGCGAAGTCGGTAGCCTTCTGCTCGTCCATGTTCTTCAGTTCCACCAGTGCGGCGGTGACATTCATAGTCAGTTCCTTCTCGGGGATACCGAGCGCCTCTGCGATTTCGCTCAGTGTGGTGCGTTCCACATCAGAGAAGTCACCGTCGGCCCAGATGATGGCAGCAAGGATAGATGCAAGGGTTATTGTAGGGGTCTTCATGATTTTCGTTGGTTTTGGAGGATTAACGGAAGAGACGTTTCAGGCGGTTAGCGAGCGAATTCTTCGCCTTGCGGGCCTTCGCCATACGCTCGCATACGGCTTTGCCCTCCTTGGTGCGCTTGTCCACCTTGCCGGAGGCGGTCTTCTTCAGTGTTGTAGTTGTCTTCTTGGTGGTGGTGCTTGCTTTTGCTTTGCTGGCACGGGCCTTCGCCAGGCGCTCCTTGAGTTCCTTGTACTCCTTGGTGCGCTTATCCATCTTGCCTGCAGCTGTAGTCTTTACTGCCATGTTATTAGATGATTAGATTATTTGATTTCTATTAGTGTGTAATAAAATTTATGATTCTCTATCTCGGTGGCATGCCACTCTATTGAGTAATGGCCATCCAAAAAGAATGGAGGTAATCCCTTGGACGTCGCCGTTCGACGTGTCCAGTCAAGGACACCGTGTATATCCTTGCGACCATCACCGGTAGAGAATGAGTCACATATCGAACCGGCTCGCGGCCCTCTGGTGTAGTACGGCTCATTAGTGAGCATTACAGCAAAGCCTCCGACTACTTTGTCGGGAAACAAGGCCTTAATAATCTCGATGCGCCTTACATCCTTCCAGAAATTATAGCTTACAATATCCTGCGCGCCATGATTCTTTACGATTTCCACTCCGGGCAGCAAGGTATCGAAGCGCTTGATGTCCGTGGTAATTCTGCGGGTAGGATATTTGAGCTCGACCACGGCGTAGCTGTCATATTTTCTTACGACTACATCGAGGCGCAGGTCGCTTTCCCATTCATATCCACGAGAGGTGGCCACTGAATTGGGTAAGAAATACTCCACATCCACGTCGTCATAGTGTCCGCTCGCACGCAGTGACACCGCAAGCTGCATCTGGAAGTCTCGTTCATTGAACATCAGTTCATCCTGATGCTCAATGAACGAGACGATGTCCTCCGTCAGCACTGCTGTAAGAGCACTTCCCTCGGCCATCAGAATTTGATATCTTTATGGGAAACTTCAGTCATACGAAAATTTCCGGCATTAGACAGCAACGTATCATCCGGTGACAATACAGGCACGATGCCTTTTGATCCGTATTTAGATGATACATTTCTTTGCCATATATGCTTATTTGTTTTCGTTGATGAAGTCTACGAGTTTGGCGCCGAACTGACGAGTATTCCAGTCGGGGTCGAAATCAAACTTCGTTGCTTCAGCAATGTCGCGCAGAGCACCCTTGGTGTTGGAGAACACCTGGAAAATCTCGATGCTGCCGCTGGGAAGTTTGGAGACGGTAAATTCGCCGATCTCTGCCATTGTGCCGTCGCCGAACTCTTTGATAAGTTTCGAACCGAACTGACGGGTGGTCCAGTTGCTATCATAAGCGAAGCCCTGGGCTTCCGCACATTCGCGCATAGCGCCCTTAGCATTGTCTGCAATCTTGCAGACACGGATAGAACCGGAGTCTTCAACGGTGATAATGAACTCACCGGATATTGCTGATTTCTTTGCCATAATATGTTATTTGTTATGGATTGTTTCCACATCGCAAAGTTAACATCTATAACCTGACGAAGCACCAAGATGTCGTGATGCGATGTTTCACAGAATTGTGTAATTATTCTTCACAAAGCGAAATACCCCCACCTGTCACACATCTCCGGGAGATTCGTCTACCCTGCTACTCCTGCGCAAAGCACATGGGGGGGGTATTTTCTTGACTATCAGACATTTGCAAACTTGCAGAGAAATATACAAAAAAGTCAGTACCCAGAGCAACGCTCAACTTGTAGAGCAGCCCGGTGTCAATACATGCACGCGAGAAAATATCATAGATATTGCGGCGGTCGCAGTGAATCTTGCGACTGAGCCATGTCACCGACCGTTCCTGACGTCGGAGTTCCTCCTCAATGATTTTACCGATAAAAACAGGCTCTTTTTCGAGCTCTTCTTTAGTCTTCTGTGTCATAACATCTGCATATTTTAACATCAGCACGTACTCGCCTGACGCCTGCTGAGCGCCGCGGACATAGCCATCACTGACTGTCAAAATATTGCAAACGGGATGCAACCTATGTTATATTTCGTTGCCTCGCCATTAAATCCGCGCGAGGCAAACGGGGAAGAAGAGCCGTTCCATCACTTTCAGCCGACATTGCGACCGAATTGCCGAGGTGATGTAATCTCACCCACCGTCCGGAGCTATTGACTTTGTGAACCATCGACCCTCCATCTCAGACCTAAGCCTTAACAGCGACCATCAGGGACACAGCCCGCGACAGCAACCATCTCGACCAAAACCCTCGAAAGAGCCTCCGAATCGGTTTGCGTTGCAAATATAGCACATTTCCGCAACACCAACCAAACCAAAACTGTGAAATATTTTTTCACACTATCCGAAAATAAAAATAAACAATTACCCCGTCGCAGATATGCAGCAGGGTAACGCAATCGGTTTACAAAAAATTTGCAGGCTCTATCGCCAGCCGCCGCCGAGGACTTTGTAGAGGTTGACGAGGGCGAGATATTCGGAAAGTACGGCGTTGTTCATTCCTATCTGGGCATCGAAGTAGCGACGCGATGCGTCGAGGACGTCGATGTAGTTGATAGCGCCGGCATTATACTGGGCATAAGCGAGTTGGGTATACTTCTGCGCTGCTTTCAGGAGTTCGTGGCGACGTGCGGCGGCTTCGCGCACATGGCTGAAGGTGATAGCAGCATCGTCCACCTCGTGGAAGGCCGTGAGCACGCATTTCTCGTAGGCAAGGCGAGCCTGGTCATACTCTGCAACGGCAGCGCGATGCTGGCGTTTGCGGCGACCGAAATCAAGCAAGGTCCCTGACACCTGACCCACCACGAAGGTGAACGGTGAGTTGAAAAGGCCCTTGATTTCATCGTTCTCAACACCGCCTGTCAGACCGATGCTCAGTCGCGGAAAGCGGTCGGCATACACCACACCAACATTGTCAAGAGCAGCCTTGAGACGAGCTTCGGCGGCTGCAATGTCAGGACGTCGCTGCATCAACTGCGACGGTACACCCATAGGGACGTCGGCTATACTGTCGCGCTCGAAAAGCATCTGTCCGCGCTCTACCTCTCCTCCGGGGAAACGTCCCATCAGCAGTTCGATGGCGTTGCGCTGTACTTCAATGTTCCGTTCGAGCCCCGGTATGAGCGCAGCTGTGGTGGCATACTCTACCTGCGCCTGCTGATATACAGTCTCCGAGGTAAGGCCGCCCTCAAAGCGCAGCTTCGCCTTCTTGGCGCTCTCCTCGCGGGTGAATAGCGTGCGGCGTACGATAGCAAGCTCATTGTCAAGGGCCAGCAGCCGGAAATATGCCGTAGCTACCTCGGCAATCAAGGTAATCTTCATGGCACGCATATCCTCCACCGAGGCGCGATAGAGATTGCCGGCTTTGCTACGGCGCTTTCTCAATCCGCCCCAGAGGTCAATCTCCCAGTTGAGGCTGGCCTTGGCACCATACTCCGGATCGTTCATGTGTGGCTCTCCGTAGTAGTCATTGGTCTCGTTATTACCATATACCTGCGCGGTGACTGTAGGCGTCATGTTCAGCTTCTCCACTCCGTAGAGCGCTCGCAACTGTTCAACGCGAGCCGCGGCCGTGAGGAAGTCGCGGTTGTGCTCAAGGGTCTCCTCGATGATATGTGTCAGAGCCGAATCAGTATAGAATTTCCACCACTGCATGTCGGCGAACGTAACAGTGTCTACACTATTGCCGTTAATTGATCCGGGCAGGTCAAGGTCAGGAGGCAGACAATTCTTGGTAGGATGGCACGCGCCGACGATAAGTGTCAATGACAGGATGACGCCTGCTATTATGCGGTCAATTTTCATTTTCTGACAGCGATTTTTCCTTGCGATGCTTCATGCGCGAACTGATGCGGTCAATCATCACAAAGAAGAATGGAACAAATACTATACCAACAGTGATACCCACGAGCATGCCGAAGAAGACACCCGTACCGATGTCCCGACGCGCGGCCGACCCGGGGCCGCTGGCGAAGACAAGCGGCAGCAGACCGAGCATGAAGGCGAGCGATGTCATCACTATGGGACGGAAACGGAGTCGCGCTGCTGTCAGCGCAGCTGTCACGGCATCGGCACCGCTCTCTACAGCCTCCTTGGCAAACTCCACGATGAGAATAGCATTCTTTGCCACAAGGCCGACAAGCATCACAAGGCCTATCTGGAAGTAGACATTATTCTCCAGCCCCGTGACGGCAATTCCCAAGTATGCGCCCAGCCCGGCAACCGGAAGCGAGAGAATGACAGCCAGAGGCACCGTCCAACTCTCATAGAGCGCAGCCAGGAAGAGGAACACGAACAGGAACGCAAGTGCCAGCACCAGACCGGTGTTGCCGGAGTTGTGACGCTCCTGATAAGAAAGGCCGGACCATTCCACACCGATGTTCGACGGCAGATGTTCTGCAACAATCTGCTCCAGGCGGTCCATGGCCTGACCGGTACTATACCCACGCGCAGCCTCGCCACTGATGGTCGCGCTGTTGAACATATTGAAGCGGCCTATCGTACCGGGACCCGACGTATAGCGTGTCGTGCCGAGCGACGTCACGGGCAACATGGCTCCTCGGCTGCCGCGAACGAAGAAAAGATTGAGATCGTCGCGTCGCTCGCGGTAGGGCGCCTCAGCCTGTACATATACTCGATAGATACGGTTGAACATATTGAAGTCGTTGACGTAAACCGAACCGGTGAAGGCCTTCATCGTCGAGAAAATGTCACTCACAGGCACTCCCTGCAGCCGTGCCTTGTCGCGATCCACATCGAAGAATAGCTGCGGAATATCATTCTGCAGCGACGTCGACAGACCCGAAAACTCCTTGCATTGAGCCGCATAGTACTGAAGCGTATCAACGGCATTGACGAGGTCGGCGTATGTTGCGTCGCCGCGCGCTTCAAGTACCATCTCGAAACCGCCCGATGTACCCAGACCCGGGATGATGGCTGGCGTGAAGAAATAGACCTTCGCCTCGGGGTACTCGGACAATTCGGCACGGACACGCTCGCGCAGCTCTGCCAGAGAATTGTTGCCGCGTTCTTCGGCCGGAGTGAGGATTACTGTCAGCGTGGAGTGTGCCTGATTAGTGCCCGTACGCTGCGACGAACCTGTCACAGCCTGAACATATTCCACATCGGGGTCGTTGGTGAGGAATTCGACGGCACGCTCGGTCACTCGGCGCGTGCGCTCTATAGTAGCACCTTCGGGCAACTCAAGTTCTACCGTGAAGTAACCCTGATCCTCGGGCGACATGAACGATGTAGGCAGAAGTGCATTGCACACGTATATACCCACCAGAGCTATACCGAATCCGGCCATCATACGCTTGGGACAGCGTATGGCACGGCGCACCATGCGGCCGTAGAATCTGTTGCCCCGCAGCAACCAGTAGTTAATCGCACGGAAGATGCGCGCCTTGCGCTTGTGAGACGGACGCCGAAGTATCATGGCACACATCACCGGCGAAAGCGTCAACGCTACGATGGTGGATATAATCACCGATACGGCGATAGTGATGGTGAACTGACGGTAGAGCTGACCCGTAATGCCCGGCAGGAAGCTCACAGGAACGAACACGGCGCAGAGTACCAGTGACATAGCAATAAGCGCACTGCTCAGACCCGACATAGCCTTCACCGTAGCCTCGGCCGGATCGAGGTGCTCGCTCTCCATAGTACGTTCGACATTCTCCACCACCACGATGGCGTCATCCACCACTATACCGATGGCGAGGATGAGGCCAAGCAGGGTAAGCATATTGAGCGAGAAGCCGAAGATGAGCATCACACCGAAAGTACCTATCAGTGAAATAGGTACGGCAATGACGGGGATGACGGTGGCGCGCCAGTTCTGCAGCGACAGGAACACCACAAGTATCACAAGAATAAGCGCCTCGAAGAAGGTGCGGTACACATGATGTATCGACTCGCTGATGTAGGTGGTCATATCGAAGGGGATGTCATAACTCATACCCTCAGGGAATGAGCGACTTATCTCCTTCATGGCGTCCTTGATTTCGTTGGCGACATCGATAGCGTTCGAACCGGGCAACATACTGATTTCGAGCACAGCCGCGTTGCCACCGTTGATGGTACTCTCTGTGTTGTAACTCGATGCTTCGAGGCTGACGCGCGCCACATCCTTCAGGCGTATGATGGCACCCTGAGGGTCGGCACGAACTACAATCTCCTCAAAATCAGCCACACCCGACAGTCGTCCGCGAGCGATGATAGGCATCGAAATATCCAGTCCCTCCATCGGCGCCTGACCGAGCACACCGGCGGCCGACTCGCGGTTCTGGTCGCGGAGTGCATCCTGCAAGTCCTTGACGGTGAGGCCGAGTGCCGCCAGCTTGTCGGGATATACGAAAATCTGCATGGCATAGTAGCGCCCACCGATATTACGAATACTACCCACGCCGGGGATACGGCGAAGCAGGTCAATAACATTGAGTGTGGCGTAGTTCGACAGATATATCTCGTCGAATTTCGGATCGGTCGACTGCAAGGTGATGGTCATCAGCTTGTTGGCTGTAGCCTTCTCCACACTGATACCATTCGTCACAACCTCGGCAGGCAGGCTGGCTTCGGCTTTCTTGAGACGGTTCTGCACATCGACAGCTGCGAGTTCGGGGTCGACGTCAATATCGAATGTCACCAGAGCCGAGAAAGCACCGGAGTTCGAACTGGACGAGGTCATATATATCATGCCAGGCGTACCGTTGAGTTCCTGCTCGATAGGAGTTGCCACGGCCTGTGTCACCGTCATGGCATCGGCACCCGGATAGGAAGCCGACACACGCACCACCGGTGGCACTATAGCCGGATACTGGTCTACCGGAAGCAGGCTCAGACCGATGACACCGAGGATAGTGATGACTATCGATATCACGATAGACATCACCGGATGCTTCAGAAAGAAATTACTCTTCATGGTCTTTCGTCGCTTCAGGCTTCAGGTTTCGATTCTTCGGGCTCGTCGGCCACTTCTTCCGGACGCACCTTCATACCGTGGCGCAACTTGTGGTAGCCTTCCACCACAACATTCTCGCCGGCAGCCAGACCGCGTTCTATTATTATATCGCGACCGATCTCCGGACCGATTTCAACGAAGCGGCGTTCTACCACACTGTCGGGGCGCACCACATAGACGTATGCACCGCCTTTCTCAATCTCTACCGCACGGGCCGGTACCTCTATCGCATTGGCCCGCACATCAAGGAGCACGCGCACCTTGGTGAATTCGCCCGGCATCAGAATCAGTCCCGGGTTCGGCATCACGGCGCGCACAGTGAAAGTACCGGTGGTGGGGTCCACACTCGGCGACGCAAAGTCTACGAGACCGCGGTAGGGGAAGTTGCTGCCATCAGCAAGAGTTACAGTTACATAGGGGTTCCACTCGCGGCTGTCATCATGCTGACCGAGGTTGATGTCTCTGTTTTTCAGCTTCACGTACTCCAGGGTAGTCATGGTGAACTCTACGAACACCGTGTCGCTCTTGACCACATTGGCCAGCAACGACTGACCGCCGGGGCCTACGAGTGTACCTATGTCAGCGAAACGCTCGGAGATACGTCCCGAAATGGGGCTCGTGATGTATGTATAGCTGAGGGTGAGTTCGGCCTGCGTGAGATCGGCCTGAGCAATTTTTTCCTCAGCCACTGCGCTCTCATAGGCTGCCACGGCATTGTCAAGGTCGAGCTGCGAAGCGGCATTCTGCTCATAGAGCGGGCGGATGCGCTCAAGGTCGCGCTTGGTCTTCATCGCTACGGCCTGCGCCTTGGCCACCTGCGCACGGGCTCGCTCCACCTTGGCCTGATACACAGTGCGGTCAACGGCGAAGAGCTTCTGACCACGCTTTATCTCGGCACCATCCTCGAAGTAAATACCTTCAAGATAGCCTTCTACGCGCGCTCGAAGTTCGGCAAACAACTGGGCTCGTATACGCCCCACATAGTCGCCGAAGATGTTTACGTCGGCACGACGGGCCTCCTCAACCATCACCACCGGAGCATCCTGGGGTACGACTTTCGGTCGGAACAAAGCCTTGATTCCTGCTACTGCGAGGACTATCAGAACTAAAGCACAAGCGGCGATAATGAGTCGACGGCGCTTGGGAGATATTTTTGACATATTCGTGTGTATTTCGAATTATTCCGCAAATATACTACACATTTACCAATTACAAAAATATCAGCCCGCTCCGGCCTGTAAAAAGTACCCGACAACTGCACACATGAGCACTTTGCTGTCGTCGCCTTCCTCGGCGAGCGACGATGCACACATATCGCTTAAAGCTCGAATGAAATGGAGAAGCGGTAGTTGCGGCGCGGCATAGGATAGTTGAGTATTACGTCGTAGTCCTGATTGAACAGATTGTTCACCTCAAGGCGTGCACGCAAGGATACTCGTTTTATTTGCAAGTCTTTGCTCACCGACACATCCGATGTACGCCACGGCTGCATATAGTTGTAACTGATATTCTCCTGCTGATTGTAGCGCTCGCCCACGTATATCCACGAGTAGTTAAGTCCCCAGCCGCGCCACTGCAGTCCACCCACTGCGCTCCCGGAATGACGCGGGACATACGGAATCTGGTCGTGGTAATAGCTGTCCGACGGATTTGTCACATCGATGGCTCGCTGGAAGGTATATTGACCTCGCAATGTTACAGTCAGGTCGCCGACGGGTCTTATTGTCACTACCGCTGCAAGGTCGACGCCACGAATATCGACTTTGCCGAGATTGAGCATGGTCCATCGGAATTGCTGCCCCTTAGGATAGGCTACTATTTTATCCTTCACATAGTTATAGTACGCGTCGGCAGTCACCTGCCATGAGTCCACGAAGCCATGCGGCTGTCGCTCATAGACCACTCCTATATTATACTGGCTCACCCGTTCCGGCGAAAGAGCCGAGTTGCCCATATCGGCATAGTAGAGATCGTTGAAGGTAGGCATACGATAACTCTGCTTGAAGAAAGCTCTGAGCGAAAAGCATCTGTCATTGAGCGGATAAGCATTGACAAACACTGCAGGCGTGAGAACCTGTCGGGAAGCCGAAGCTCTGCTTCCTTCGCGGCTGTCGTGAATGAAAGTTCCGAGCACACTGGCCTGCGCACGTACGCGCTCGAAGTCGACCGACGACGCCAGGGCGACGTAGTGAGAGAAGCGCGTTGGGCGGGCAAAGTTGTATAGGTCCGCCGTCATAGTATTCCACAGCATGTCATAACACAGCGACGCGCTCCAGTGCGAGCAAACCTCGTACTGATTGGCCGTCGATAGGTAGAACTCCTGCTGTCGGTAGCGATTGTCGATAGCCACCTGACGGTCATCATTATTGACGTAGTGGGTGTGATAGTTGGCATACTTCACATTGGCCAGAGTGGTGAACCTTCCGAAGTAACCGGTATATCGCGCCTGGCCGAAGGTGTTGGTGTCCCACACACGCTCGCCGCGACGCCACACATTATTTACTATTGCCCCGGGTATACCGCGCTCGGACTGATAGCGATAGACCTTGGCACTCCACGAGCCCCGCTTGAGGGTACCGTAGACATTGAGCTCTGTACGCAGAGCGTTGATATCGCCGTTCTCGCGCACTGCCGAAGTGTCGTAGGCCACGTTGCCATCGCCGGCGAAGCGACGGTAGCGGAAACGATAACGGCCGGACGATTTCACCCACTCGGCACTGGCCGACGCTGATATGCCTCGGCCCAGATTCACCTCGACGAGCGCCGACGGGTTGATGAGGTCGAAAGAACCGGTACGGAAAGTGCCGCGCACATGGTAGCGCTCGTCATGCACGAAGGAGGGACGACGTGTGCGCATGTATATCGTTCCGGCAGACCCGAAGTCCTTGGCCGGTTGCAGTATATCACTCTTCTGCCCGTTGTAGAGCGACAGCGATTCAATATTATCAAGCGAGAACTGACCCAAGTCTATCTGCCCGTTCTGGGCGTTGCCGAGCTCCACACCGTCGTACACCACTCCGGTATGATTCGTGCCCATCGAACGGATGTTGACAGTCTTGATACCGCCCACACCCCCGTAGTCCTTCACCTGTACTCCCGAGAAATAGCGCAGAGCATCAGCCACATTCGTACCGCCATAGCTCCGCAATTCCTTGCCGGAGAGCGTCTGCACAGGGATGATATCGCGAGGACGCCGCTGCGTGGTCACCACCACCTCGCGCAACTGCTCCGCGACACTATCCGCAGATGCGTCTATTGTGCGCCTCGCTTGCGACGCGAGCCCACCGGCCTCGGCCGCCGCTGCAGGAAAGCCGCTCGTCAGAGCCAAAAGACACATTATTATATATAGCGGAAGATACGCCATGGCAATTACGACATAATATAACCCGTCGACATACCGGCGTCACGCACCCATAGCCCGTGGGTTATTGATTGAAATTGAATAGCGAGAGGTCTTCTGACTTATCCCGGCATCTCACACCTTCCCGGCCGCATCGACCAGTGGCTTTCAAGCCTCCTGTGTGCACACTTATGCCACATCACTGCTACACAAAAGAGACTCGGCGAGATGTGTGCCATGTATAACTCGCTCATAAGAGACCCTGCAACTGAAGCACGTTGCACACGTGACGGCATACATGGCGGGGAATTACAGCAGCGGGTACTGTCGGGGAGTCACACCCCATTCCCTTGTTCGCTTTCGTCCACAAAGTTACGCATTTTTTATGACAACTGCACCGCACAGCCGTTTTTTCTCACGGCGACACGCAAAAAAGCCACACCGCAAGACTGTCCGCCCACGTCCAATTCTTAAAAAATCCTCAATTTGCCTCCTAAAGTTGATTTATATAATTTTAAGTGTTAATTTTGCACTTTGGAACGCAATACGCGTTATACCATTAGTAAGTCAACACGTAAAACATCAACTTAAGAACATATAACTCCATGGAAGTAACCCTTGAAAAGAAAGGCGAACTCGAAGGCGAGATTGTAGTAAAGCTCGTCGAAAGCGACTACGCCGATCGAGTAACTAAAGAACTCAAAGAAATAGGTCAGAAGCGTCAGATCCCCGGCTTCCGTAAAGGTCACATCGACCTCGCCCAGCTCCGCAAGCGTTTCGGCAAGCAGGTGAAGGCCGAAGTCCTCAACGACGTAGCTTCCGACGCCGCCATCAAATACATTCAGGACAACAACCTCGACCTCCTCGGCCAGCCCATCCCCGCTGTTGACCAGGAAATGCCCCTCGAAAACAC
>CAMWKV010000055.1 GCA_947174915.1 uncultured Porphyromonadaceae bacterium
TTCTTGATGGGGGTGTAGATCTAGTAGATCGCCATATTATCTATATCATCGTTGGGGGTGACATTTTCTTCGGCAGGCACCCATCCACGACCCTTATTGATTGTCAGGACGATGTTGAAACTTGCGTCGGGATCCAAATGACAGATTACCAGTTCGGGGTTCATCACCTCGAAAGCGGAGAGTGCTTTGGCAATGTCGCCGGCTGTGAACACTTCTTTGCCTGAAACGGGTATGCTGACACGTTCAGTGTCGGTCTCCTCGACCTTTTGCTTCAAGTCCACCTGCTTCAGGTTCAGGATGATGTTGGTAACATCTTCCTTCACGCCGGGGACAGCATCAAATTCGCTTTTTACACCGTCGATGCGGATCGACGAGATGGCGTAACCCTCGAGAGAAGAGAGCAACACGCGACGCAGGGCATTGCCTACGGTGATGCCATAGCCGGGTTCCAAAGGCTTGAACTCGAATTTGCCGTAGAAGTTGGTAGCTTCTACCATTACAACCTTCTCAGGTTTTTGGAATGCTAATATAGCCATGGATCTTTGTTATTGGATATTATTACTTGGAGTAGAGCTCGACGATCAGCTGCTCCTTGATGTTTTCGGGGATGTCTTCGCGAGCAGGTACATGGAGGAACTTGCCCGAACGGGTGGTGTCATCCCATTCAATCCAAGGATATTTGCTGTGGTTGAAGCCTGCAAGGGCGTCGGCAATTACTTCAAGAGATTTGCTGCGCTCACGAACACCTACTACGTCACCGGCCTGTACGTGGTACGAGGGGATGTTCACTACGTCACCGTTGACTACGATGTGGCGATGGAGCACGAGCTGGCGGGCTGCTGCACGGGTGGGTGCGATGCCAAGGCGATATACGACGTTATCCAGACGGCTTTCGAGGAGCTGAAGAAGGATTTCACCGGTGATACCCTTCATAGAAGAGGCCTTCTCGAAGAGGTTGCGGAACTGACGTTCGAGCACACCATAGGTGTATTTAGCCTTCTGCTTCTCGCGAAGCTGTGTGCCGTATTCGCTTGTCTTACGGCGACGGTTTGCACCGTGCTGGCCCGGGGGGAAGTTGCGGCGGGCTAATACCTTGTCTTCGCCGAAGATGGGTTCGCCGAAGCGACGGGCTATTTTGGTCTTGGGACCTGTGTATCTTGCCATTGTTGTATTATCAGTTTGTCGTCGGGGGTTGAGTCATTTCAGGCTCACCGGCGGCGCAGCCGCGACCATAGAGAGGTGAATGTTGTATGGTCTTTCGCTGCCGGTGAGTCGTCGGTGACACCGACGTCTGTTGATTTTTGTGTTGACTAAAAGTGTGAAAGTGTGATGGTGTCCTTTCTCAGGCGGCGTATTATACGCGACGACGCTTGGGAGGACGGCAACCGTTGTGGGGCAGCGGAGTAACGTCGATGATCTCTGTCACCTTGATGCCGGCACCGTCGATGGTACGAACGGCGCTCTCACGGCCGTTGCCGGGACCCTTGAGGTATGCTTTCACTTTGCGCAGACCCAGGTCATAGGCGATCTTGGCGCAATCCTGTGCTGCCATCTGTGCTGCGTAGGGGGTGTTCTTCTTGCTGCCGCGGAAGCCCATCTTGCCGGCGCTCGACCAGCTGATTACCTGTCCTTCGCTGTTGGCTAAGCATACGATGATATTGTTGAACGAAGAATGAACGTGAAGCTGGCCTTCTGCGCCCACCTTAACGTTGCGTTTCTTAGCTGCGACTGTTTTCTTTGCCATGTCAGTAATTATTTAGTAGCTTTCTTCTTGTTTGCAACGGTTTTCTTGCGACCCTTACGTGTGCGGGCATTGTTCTTGGTGCTCTGGCCACGTACGGGGAGTCCGTTACGATGACGAATGCCACGGTAGCAGCCGATATCCATAAGACGCTTGATGTTGAGCTGGATTTCGCTGCGGAGATCACCTTCCACCTTGTAGTCGGAGCCAATTACTTCACGTACTTTGGCTGCCTGATCGTCGGTCCAGTCCTGAACCTTGATGTTGACGTCGATGCCGGCTTTGTCCAAGATGGTGCGGGCGGCGCTGCGGCCGATGCCGAAGATGTAGGTCAAGGCGATTTCACCTCTTTTGTTCTGAGGGAGGTCAACTCCCACTATTCTGACTGCCATATCTTATTATCCTTGACGTTGTTTGTATTTGGGGTTTTTCTTGTTGATGACGTAGAGACGTCCTTTGCGGCGGACGATCTTGCTGTCCGGTGTGCGTTTCTTCACCGATGCTCTTACTTTCATATCTTTTAGTTGTTGCGTTGTTTATTTATAGCGGAAAGCAATGCGTCCCTTGGACAGGTCGTAGGGGGTCATCTCGACGCGCACTTTGTCGCCCGGCAATATTTTGATATAATGCATTCGCATCTTGCCTGAGATGTGTGCGGTGATTTCATGACCGTTCTCGAGCTCTACGCGGAACATTGCGTTGGATAAGGCCTCGATGATGGTCCCGTCCTGTTCGATTGCTGATTGTTTTGCCATATTGTGCTGGTGCGTTTGTTAAATAAATCTATCCTGCAATACCTCCTTGATGTAGTCGAAGGTAGTCAGGGGTACTGCCTGGCCATCGATGACGGCAAGTGTGTGCTCGTAGTGAGCCGAGGGCCTGCGGTCTTTGGTGCGGCAGTCCCAACCGTTGGGTGCTATCACGATATTGCGGCTTCCCATGTTCACCATTGGCTCTATGCAGAAGCACATGCCATTCTGGATACGGGGGCCGATGCCGCGACGGCCATAGTTGGGTACCTCGGGGCTCTCGTGCATCTTGCGTCCTATGCCGTGGCCGGTCATCTCGCGGACGAGGCTGTAGCCGCGTTTCTCGCAATAGGTCTGGATGGCGTTGGACACGTCGCCTATGCGGGCTCCTGCCTTGGCGGCTTCGATACCTACATAGAGCGATTCCTTGGTGGTGCGCAGGAGTTTCATCTTCTCTTCGGAGATTGTTCCTACAGGGAAGGTGTAGCAGCTGTCGCCGCAGAAGCCGTCCTTCTCTACTACTGTATCGATACCGATGATATCACCATCGAGCAGGATACGGTCGGAAGGGAAGCCGTGTACAACGGTCTCGTTGACCTCGATACAGAGGGTGGCGGGGAATCCGCCATACCCGAGACATGCAGGCTTGCCACCATTGTCAAGGATGAACTCCCTGGCGATGGTGTCGAGCTTGCGGGTACTAACGCCGGGCTCTATCCATCGTGCAACTTCTCCGATTGTGCGTGACACAAGGTCGGAGCTGCTGCGCATGGTTTCGATTTCTTCGGGCGTCTTGAGATAAATCATTTAACGTGCGATTACGTAGTTCAATATGCTTGGCCTGTGGTACGACCTTTGATCTTGCCTTCTTTCATCAGGCCGTCGTAGTGATGCATCATCAGATGCGACTCAACCTGCTGGAGAGTATCGAGCACTACACCTACCATAATGAGCAGCGATGTGCCGCCGAAGAACTGAGCAAAGTTCTGGCTGATGCCGAAGAAACGAGCGAATGCCGGCAGGATAGCCACGATGCCGAGGAAGATAGATCCGGGCAGCGTGATGCGCGACATGATGGTCTCGAGGTATTCGGCGGTCTTCTTGCCGGGCTTCACACCGGGGATGAATCCGTTGTTGCGCTTCAGGTTGTCGGCCATCTCGGTGGGACGCACGGTGATGGCGGTGTAGAAGTAGGTAAATGCAACAATGAGGATAAAGAAGACGAAGTTGTACCAGAAGCCGTTGATATCGGTGAAGGCGTGCATGAATCCGCTGTCACCACCGCGGAAACCGGCGAGGGACATGGGGATGAACATAATAGCCTGGGCGAAGATGATGGGCATCACACCGGCAGCATTCACCTTCATAGGGATGTACTGACGGGCACCACCGTACTGACGGTTGCCGACGATACGCTTGGCGTACTGTACAGGTACTTTGCGAGTACCCTGCACGAGCAGCACCGCACCTACTGTGACAGCGAAGAGGAGTACGATTTCAACGATGAACATCACCAGACCACCCTGACCGGCACCTGCGCCGGGGAGACGGCTGACGAATTCGTAGTAGAGAGCTCCCGGGAGGCGGGCAATGATACCTACCAGGATGATGAACGAGATACCGTTGCCGATGCCACGGTCAGTGATGCGCTCGCCAAGCCACATGATGAACATGGAGCCTGCACAGAGAATCACGGTAAGGTAGACAGTAGTCCAGAAACCAAGGCTCATGGCGTTGCCGTTGGCAGCGCCGTTCACCTGCATCTGAAGGTTGATCAGATAGGCGGGTGCCTGAAGGAACAGGATGAGCACAGTGAGGTAGCGGGTATACTGGTTCATCTTCTGACGGCCGCTCTCACCCTCGCGCTGCATCTTCTGGAAAGAAGGCAGAATCATGCCACACAACTGTATCACGATGGATGCTGTGATGTACGGCATGATACCGAGAGCGAAGATAGAGGCCTGAGAGAATGCACCACCGCTGAACATATCCAACAGCTGCATCAGACCGCTCTTGTTGGTGAAATTCGCAAGTGCGTCGATGTCAGAGGGGGATATGCCCGGCAGGACTACGTAACATCCTACTCGGTAGATGAACACCAGCAAGAGCGTCACCAGCAGACGCTGGCGAAGCTCCTGGATGGTCCATATGTTTTTGAGTGTCTCGATAAAGCGCATGATCAGACAGTTTTTACCTGACCACCTGCAGCCTCGATGGCAGCTTTAGCGGCTTCGGAGAAGGCATTGGCTTCGACGGTAAGCGCAGTGGTAACTGCACCGCCGGCAAGTACTTTCGCGAGCTGGCCACGACGAAGGAAGCCGGCCTTGCGGAGGTCCTCAATGCCTACAGTCTGCAACTGCTGTGCCTCAGCGAGGGCAGCAATAAGATTGAGGTTGATAGCCTTATAGGCAACGCGGTTGATGTTCTTGAAACCGAACTTCGGCAGACGACGCTGCAGAGGCATCTGGCCACCTTCGAAGCCGATTTTGCGGCTATAACCGGAACGAGACTTTGCACCCTTGTGACCGCGGGTCGATGTACCGCCCTTGCCGGAGCCGGGACCACGACCGATACGGGTTGCACGGGTAGCAGAACCGGTTGCGGGCTTTAAATTGCTAAGATCCATTGTTTTCGAGTTTTAGGCTTTTGTAACTTCTACCAGGTGGTGAACTTTCTTGACCATACCCATCACAGAGGGGGTGTCTTCTTTCACCACGGTGTGGTTCATTTTCTTGAGCCCGAGTGCGTCGAGCGTGCGCTTCTGAACTGCGGGGCAGTTGATGCGGCTCTTTATCTGTTTGATTTTGATCTGTGCCATTGGGATATTATTTTTTAGCCCTTGAAGACCTGTTCAACACTGATACCGCGGTTCTGAGCTACCTGAGCGGGTGAGCGCATCTCACCGAGAGCGGCGATAGTAGCCTTCACGAGGTTGTGGGGGTTCGACGAACCCTTGCTCTTTGCAAGCACGTCGGTCACACCTACACTCTCGAGTACGGCACGCATAGCACCACCGGCCTTTACACCGGTACCGTGGCTTGCGGGCTTGAGGATGATGCGGGAGCCGCCGAACTTGGCAACCTGCTCGTGGGGTATAGTACCCTTGTGAACGGGTACGCGGATGAGATTCTTCTTGGCTGCCTCTACGCCCTTGGCGATAGCGGCCTGTACCTCATTGGCTTTGCCGAGGCCCCAGCCTACTACACCGTCGCCGTTACCTACTACTACGATAGCAGCAAAGGTGAAAGTGCGACCGCCCTTGGTAACCTTAGTTACGCGGTTGATGGCAACCAGACGGTCCTGGAGCTCCAGGTCGCTGGTGGACTTTACTCTGTTGTTACGATTTGCCATGATGATCAGAATTTGAGGCCGGCGCTGCGAGCAGCATCAGCGAGCGATTTAACACGACCGTGGAAGAGGTAACCATTACGGTCGAAGACTACTTCGTTAATACCGGCCTCGATGGCCTTGGCGGCTACGGCGGCGCCTACCTTTGCAGCGATCTCGGTCTTGGTGCCTTCTTCGAGGCCCTTGGACGATGCAGCTACGAGTGTACGACCGGCCTGGTCGTCGATAATCTGCACGTAGATCTGCTTATTGCTGCGGAACACTGTCATGCGCGGACGCTCGGCGGTGCCGGAGATTTTGCCACGAATGCGTGCCTTGATTTTATTGCGTCTTTGTATCTTGGAGAACATAGTTGGTGCTTTTTATTATTTAGCGCCGGCTTTCTTGCCGGATTTGCGGCGGATGATTTCGCCGACGAACTTGATACCTTTACCTTTGTAGGGCTCGGGCTTACGGAACGAACGGATCTTGGCGCACACCTGGCCGAGGAGCTGCTTGTCCTGGCTCTCGAGGATGATGAGCGGGTTCTTGTTACGTTCGTTCTTGCACTCTACGGTCACCTCGGGGGGGAGCTTGAGGTAGATGGCGTGCGAGTAGCCCAGTGCGAGCTCCAGTACCTGGCCGGTAGAGGTGGCACGATAGCCTACACCAACGAGTTCGAGTTCTTTGTGGTAACGCTTGTGAACGCCTTCAACCATGTTGTGGATCAGAGCACGATAGAGACCGTGCTGCGAGCGATGCTCGATGTCGTCGCCGGGACGAGTGAGGTTTACATGGTTGCCTTCGACTTTGACGGTGATGTCAGGGTTGACTACCTGCTTGAGTTCGCCGAAGGGGCCCTTCACGGTTACTGTATTCGTTTTCTCATCAACCGTCACTGTCACCCCTGCGGGGATTTCGATGGGTGCTTTACCTATTCTTGACATAATTCAGATAGTTTTGCGGTTGATTAATAGATGTAGCATAATACTTCACCACCGATTTTGAGGTCGGCAGCTTTCTTGTTTGTCATTACGCCGCGGCTGGTGCTGAGGATAGCGATGCCGAGACCGTTGAGGACGCGGGGCATATCCTTGTAGCCGGTGTACTGACGAAGACCGGGGCGAGATACGCGCTTGAGGCCCTTGATGGCGTTGACGCGATCTACGGGATCATACTTGAGGGCGATCTTGATAGTGCCCTGGGGATTGTTTTCTCCTTCGATGAACTTGTAGTTCAGGATATAGCCCTGCTCGAAGAGGATTTTGGTGATCTCCTTTTTCAAGTTTGAGGCGGGTACTTCCACTACGCGGTGGTTCGCCTTGATGGCGTTCCTCAATCTTGTGAGATAATCTGCTATGGGATCTGTCATTTTGTTTGTTGTTAAATTGATTGGGAGCTCGTCCCAACAATATTTAAATCCAAGTGCGTACTGCGAATGTCGGCAGTGCCGATTCGTGGCACGCTAAGAGAGGTGAGGATCGAATTACCAGCTTGCTTTCTTTACACCGGGGATGAGACCCTGAGAAGCCATTTCGCGGAACTGGATACGTGAAATGCCGAAAGTGCGCATGTATCCTTTGGGACGACCGGTGATGGAGCAACGGTTGTGCTTGCGGATGGGAGAAGCGTTCTTGGGGAGCTTCTGGAGCTCCTGAGCAGCCTCGTAGGCAGCAGCGCGCTTTTCGGGATCATCTTCGCGGCCGGCGTTGACGATGGCCTTGAGGGCAGCGCGACGAGCGGCGAACTTTTCAGCCAGGCGTGCACGCTTCACCTCACGAGCTTTCATTGATTCTTTTGCCATGAGGATCAGTTGTTTTTAGCGTTCTTGAAGGGCAGGCCGAATGCCTTGAGCAGTGCGTAGCCTTCTTCGTCGGTCTTTGCAGAGGTGACGAAGGTGATGTTCATACCCATCAGTTTGTTGATGTTGTCGATGTTGATCTCGGGGAAGATGATCTGCTCGGTGATGCCCAGGGTGTAGTTGCCTGCGCCGTCGAGCTTGCCTTCGATGCCTTTGAAGTCGCGGATACGGGGCAGAGCCACGCGGATGAGGCGCTCGAGGAATTCATACATCATGTCGCGGCGCAGTGTCACGCGCACGCCCACGGGCATTTTCTTACGGAGCTTGAAGTTCGAGATGTCCTTACGAGAAAGAGTAGCAACTGCTTTCTGGCCTGTGATGGCGGTGAGCTCGTTGATAGCTGTCTCGATGAGCTTCTTGTCCTGGGTTGCGGCTCCGATACCCTGGTTGATCACAATCTTTTCGAGGTGGGGCACCTGCATCACTGTAGAGTAGTTGAACTCTTTTTCAAGTGCGGGCACGATGCGCTCCTTGTAGTCTTTTTGAAGTGTTGTGCTCATTATTAATATTAAATTTCCTGATTGGATTTCTTAGAAATGCGCACCTTCTTGCCGTCGACACGCTTCACGGAAATGCGGGTGGGCTTGCCGGTCTTGGGGTCAACGAGGTTGAGGTTGCTGATGTGGATGGGGGCTTCCTTCTTGATCAGACCACCGTTGGGGTACTGTGCGGTGGGCTTGGTAGCCTTGGTAACGATATTAACGCCTTCGACGATAGCACGGCCTTTGGTGCGCTGCACTTCGAGGACGCGGCCAGTCTTGCCTTTGTCTTCGCCGGCAAGGACATAGACCATATCGCCTTTGCGGATATATATCTTGCTCATGAATGTTAGTTATTAGAGCACCTCGGGTGCGAGTGAAACAATCTTCATGTTCTTGGCGCGGAGCTCACGAGCTACGGGGCCGAAGATACGGGTGCCGCGGAGTTCGCCGTCGTTCTTGAGGAGAACGCAGGCGTTGTCGTCGAAGCGGATGTATGAACCGTCGGGGCGACGCACTTCTTTCTTGGTGCGTACTACCATGGCACGTGAAACGGTACCTTTCTTGACGTCTGAGCCGGGGATAGCGCTCTTTACCGACACCACGATGATGTCGCCCACGGAAGCATATCGACGGCCGGTGCCACCGAGCACGTGGATGCACAGTGCTTCTTTGGCGCCGGAATTGTCAGCTACGGTGAGTCGGGATTCGGTCTGTATCATTATTACTTCACTTTTTCGATGATTTCAACTAATCTCCAGCGTTTGGTCTTGCTGAGGGGACGAGTTTCCATGAGGCGTACGGTATCGCCTACAGAGCACTCGTTGTTCTCGTCGTGAGCGTGGTACTTCTTGCTCTTGTTGACGAATTTGCCGTAGATCGGGTGTTTCTCTTTCCAGCGTACGGTGACAGTGATAGTCTTGTCACCCTTGTTGCTGGACACGATGCCGATGCGCTCTTTGCGGAGGTTGCGTGTTTCTTCCATTTGAGTAGATTATTTAGAGAGTTCACGACGGCGCAGCTCGGTTTTCACACGTGCTATCATGCGACGGTCGGCGGTGAGCTTGGCGGGGTTATCCAGAGGGCTAACGGCATGGTTCATGCGAGCCTGGAGGTACTCTTTCTCCATCTGTGCCAGACGCTCGTTGAGGTCGGCCGTGCTCATTTCGCGGATTTCTTCTTTCTTCATAGCTTAATTACACGTTTTGCGTGGGGTCGTAGTCGCGACGCACGATGAATTTGGTGGTCACAGGAAGCTTCTGAGCTGCGAGGCGCAGAGCTTCTTTTGCTACTTCGTAAGGTACACCTTCAACTTCGAGGATGATGCGGCCGGGGGTAACGGGCGCAACGAAGCCTTCGGGCGAACCTTTACCTTTACCCATTCGTACTTCGGCAGGCTTCTTGGTGATGGGCTTGTCGGGGAAAATACGGATCCAGATCTGACCCTGACGCTGCATGTAGCGGGTCACGGCGATACGTGCTGCTTCAATCTGACGACCGGTAATCCACTTCGATTCCAGTGTCTTGATACCGAAGGAGCCGAAGGCGAGGCTGTTGCCGCGCTGTGCAATTCCTTTCATGCGGCCTTTCTGGGCGCGGCGGAATTTGGTTTTCTTAGGCTGTAACATTGTTGCTTGGCTTCAATGAGATTAACGGTTGTTTTTAGAGGAGCGGAAACCGCCGCGACGTTCACGACCTTTGCCCACGGGGCCACGGCCTTCGTTCTTGGTAGCGGTGAAGTTGGGAGCGAGGTCACGCTTGCCATATACTTCACCACGGCAGATCCATACTTTAACGCCTACTACACCTACCTTGGTGTGAGCTTCTACGAGAGCGTAGTCGATGTCGGCGCGGAGGGTGTGCAGGGGAGTACGACCTTCCTTGAACATCTCGGAGCGTGCCATTTCAGCGCCGTTGAGACGGCCGCTGACCTGAATCTTGATACCTTCGGCACCTGCACGCATTGCAGCTGCTACGGCCATCTTGACTGCACGGCGGTATGCTACCTTGCCTTCGATCTGACGGGCGATATTGGAAGCAACGATCTCGGCGTCGAGGTCGGGGCGCTTCACTTCGTAGATATTGATCTGTACGTCCTTGTCGGTGATACGCTTGAGTTCTTCCTTGAGCTTCTCAACTTCCTGTCCGCCGGGGCCGATGATCTTGCCGGGACGGGAGGTGCACACGGTGATGGTGATGAGTTTGAGAGTACGCTCGATAACGATACGTGATACGCTGCTGCCGGCCAGACGGGCGGTGAGGTATTCGCGGAGCTTGTAGTCCTCAAGGATGTTGGCGGGGTATTTGCCTTTTTCGGACCAGTTGGAGTCCCAGCCACGGATAACGCCGAGGCGGTTGCTGATAGGATTAACTTTCTGTCCCATGTTTAGACCTCTTTGTTAAGTGGTTTGTCGATAGTATCGACGATGACTGTGACGTGGTTGGCGCGCTTGCGGATGCGGTATCCGCGGCCCTGGGGGGCTGTGCGGAGACGCTTCAGCATGGGAGCGCAGTTGACGTAGATTGTGCTGATAAAGAGCTCACCGGCTTCAGCCTTGCGGTCGTTCTTCTGTTCCCAGTTGGCAACAGCGGAGCGGACGAGCTTCTCCAGACGAGCGGCAGCCTCTTTGTTGGAGAACTTGAGGATACCGAGAGCGCGGTTAACTTCTTTACCGCGTATCATATCGGCTACCAGGCGCATCTTACGGGGAGATGTAGGTACGTTGGTGAGCTTGGCAAAAGCGATCTGTGCCAGCTCTTCCTTGCGCGCTGTAGCGGAGTTGTGCTTTCTTACACCCATTGTATTAGTCGTCTTGTTGTATTAATGATTGACTTTTGGGCCCTTATTTCTTCTTGTTGCCACCGTGGCCACGGAATGTACGTGTGGGGGCGAACTCGCCGAGCTTGTGGCCTACCATGTTCTCGGTAACGTATACCGGGATGAACTTATTGCCATTGTGCACGGCAAAGGTGTGGCCCACGAACTCGGGGGCGATCATGGACGCGCGGCTCCAGGTCTTGATGACATTCTTCTTGCCGGAGGCTTCCATGTCGGCCACTTTCTTTTCAAGCTTGACGCTGATGAAGGGTCCTTTTTTTAATGAACGGCTCATATTTGCTTAGTTGTCAAGTTATTTCTTCTTTCTACGTTCGATGATGTACTTGGACGATGCCTTCTTGGGCGAACGTGTCTTCAAGCCCTTGCTGTAAAGGCCCTTGCGCGAACGGGGATGACCACCGGATGCACGGCCTTCACCACCACCCATGGGGTGATCGACAGGGTTCATAACAACGCCGCGGTTGCGGGGACGACGGCCGAGCCAACGAGAGCGACCGGCTTTACCGGAACGTTCGAGTGAGTGCTCGGAGTTGCCTACTACACCTATTGTTGCTTTGCAGGCGCAGAGAACCTTGCGGGTCTCACCTGAAGGGAGCTTGATGATGGCGTAGTTGCCTTCGCGGGATATGAGCTGAGCGAAAGTGCCGGCTGAGCGAGCCATCATGGCTCCCTGACCGGGACGGAGCTCGATACAGTGGATGAGGGTACCTACAGGAATCTTGCTCAGGGGAAGAGCGTTGCCCACTTCGGGAGCTGCTTCTTCGCCGCTGAGGAGTGTAGCACCTACTTCGAGGCCGTTGGGGGCGATGATGTAGGCCTTTGCACCGTCTACGTAGTAGAGAAGAGCGATGCGAGCAGAACGGTTAGGATCGTACTCGATGGACTTAACTACTGCGGGGATTCCGTCTTTGTTTCTCTTGAAGTCGATAATACGGTACTTGCGCTTGTGGCCACCGCCGAGGTAACGGGCGGTAAGGTGTCCTTCGTTGTTACGGCCGCCAGAGGCTTTTTTTCCGACTGTAAGAGATTTTTCCGGTGTGGTGGCAGTGATGACACCTTTGAACACACCGATAACCTTGTGACGCTGCCCGGGGGTAGTGGGCTTAAATTTGCGGACTGCCATTTCTATCAGATGTTGCTAAAGAATTCGATGGTTTGACCGTCGGCTACAGTAACGTAAGCTTTCTTCCAACGGTCGGTCTTTCCGCGGAGAAGACCGCTCTTTGTCCAGCGCGACTTGTTCTTGCCGCGGACAACAGCGGTGTTTACGCTTTCGACCTTAACGCCGTAGAGCTGCTCAACGAGCGCCTTGATCTGGAACTTGTCGGCCTGGGGCGACACACGGAACGTGTAGCAGTTGTGCTTTTCGCTCAACTTGGTAGCGCGTTCGGTGATGATGGGTTTGATGGTAATATCCATAGCTCGGTGGCGATTAGAGATTATTGATGATTTCGACCGAAGCCTCGGTGAGTACCAGAGCCTCGGTATTGAGCACAGCGTACGCATGAATGTCCGTCGCACGCATCATACGGGCGTCGGGCACATTACGCATGGACAAATATACGTTATTATTTTTGTCTGACAAAACGACGAGGAGCTTTTTGCCTTCAACTTTGAGGTTTTTAGCAAAATTTACGAAATTTTTAGTCTTCGGGGCCTCGAAGTTGAGTTCGTCAACAACGACAATCTGACCTGCGGCAGCCTTGAGGCTGAGAGCAGAGCGACGTGCGAGGTCTTTGAGCTTGCGGTTGAGCTTGAAGCGATAGTCGCGGGGACGGGGACCGAAAACACGGCCACCACCTACGAGTACGGGCGAGTTGATATCGCCGATACGGCTGCCGCCGCCACCTTTCTGCTTGTGGAGCTTACGTGTGGAGCCGCTTACTTCGCTACGCTCTTTCGACTTGTGTGTGCCCTGGCGCTGGTTGGCAAGGTACTGCTTAACGTCGAGGTACAGGGCGTGCTCGTTGGGCTCAATTGCGAATACCTCATCGTTGAGGACTACGCGACGGCCGGTATCTTGGCCTTCTTTGTTGTATACTGCGAGTTCCATGTTTACTTCTCAATTAAGACGATTGAACCTTTGGCGCCGGGTACGGAGCCCTTGATCATGATAAGGTTGTGCTCGGGGATCACTTTGATGATCTGGAGATTCTGAACGGTAACGCGCTCGTTGCCCATCTGGCCGGCCATGCGCATGCCCTTGAATACCTTTGCGGGGTAGGAGCAGGCACCGATCGAACCGGGCTTACGCTGACGGTTGTGCTGGCCGTGGGTGCTCTGGC
This sequence comes from uncultured Porphyromonadaceae bacterium, assembly GCA_947174915.1. Lineage (GTDB taxonomy): Bacteria > Bacteroidota > Bacteroidia > Bacteroidales > Muribaculaceae > CAG-873. The sequence goes on from CAMWKV010000055.1 coordinate 13,282, forward strand.
CAACGCCGCCGAAACCGTGGCGCTTCACAACGCCCTGGAAACCCTTACCTTTGCTGGTGCCGACAACGTCGACGAAGTCAGCTTCGGTGAAGAAGTCTGCGGCGATGGTATCGCCGAGAGCGTACTGATTGCCAAATCCCTTGAACTCGGCCAAGTGGCGCTTGGGTGCTACGCCGGCTTTGCGGAAGTGGCCGAGTTCGGGCTGTGTGAGGTGCTTCTCCTTCTCTTCTTCAAAGCCGAGCTGGAGTGCTTCGTAGCCGTCGGTTTCTACCGTCTTAACCTGAGTAACGACACAAGGACCTACTTCGATAACAGTGCACGGTACATTCTGACCGTCGGCACTGAATACGGATGTCATTCCGATTTTCTTTCCAATTAATCCTGGCATTTCTCTGTAGATTTGAAAAATATTGTTGATTGATAGTGTGTGCTTAGCACTTGATTTCTACTTCTACACCGCTGGGGAGTTCGAGCTTCATGAGAGCGTCGACGATCTTGGGGGTAGCGTTGTAGATGTCGATGAGGCGCTTGTAGCAGCTCAGTTCGAACTGCTCGCGGCTTTTCTTGTTGACGAAAGTCGAGCGGTTCACCGTGAAGATGCGCTTGTGGG
>CAMWKV010000056.1 GCA_947174915.1 uncultured Porphyromonadaceae bacterium
GTACATATGTATATATAATATATGTGGAGATTTGGATGATTGGGGAATTTTGTATAATTTTGTCGTGGCGGCAGTTGTTGCCGGCGTCTGTAATTTCTAATACGAAAACTAATGGCAAAAGTCTACGGTGCAGTAACTATCGAGGCTCAGCGCTGCAAGGGTTGCGATCTTTGCGTGGTGGCTTGTCCTACGAATGTACTGCTGTTACAACCTCAGGAGGTCAATGACCGAGGTTATCACTATGCCTTTGCAGCCAACCCGGAGGCTTGCATCGGTTGCGCCGCGTGCGCCACGGTATGTCCGGATGCTTGCATTGAAGTGTACCGCGTTGTCGACCGCGACGCATGATATCATATATAATATGGAAGAAGTAAAACTGATGAAGGGCAACGAGGCTATCGCTCATGCAGCGATACGCTACGGTGCGGACGGTTATTTCGGCTATCCTATCACGCCTCAGTCGGAGGTGCTTGAGACTCTGGCCGAACTGATGCCGTGGGAGACTACGGGTATGACTGTGCTGCAGGCCGAGAGTGAGGTGGCAGCAATAAATATGGTATACGGCGGCGCAGCTACCGGTAAGGCTGTGATGACGTCGTCGTCGTCGCCGGGTGTGAGTCTGAAGCAGGAGGGTATCAGTTACCTTGCGGCTTCGGAACTTCCTGCGCTGATTGTGAACGTGATGCGCGGCGGTCCCGGTCTGGGCACCATCCAGCCGTCGCAGAGCGATTATTTCCAGGCCACTAAGGGTGGCGGTCACGGTGACTATCATCTGATAGTGCTTGCTCCTGCGACGGTGCAGGAGATGGCCGACTTCGTCGGGCTGGGTTTTGACCTTGCTTTCAAATACCGTACTCCGGCTATGATTCTTGCCGACGGTATCGTGGGTCAGATGATGGAGAAGGTGGTGCTACCGCCTCAGCGTGCACGCCGCACTGAGGAGGAGGTGCGTCAGCAGTGTCCGTGGGCTGCCTGCGGACGTCGCGGCCGCGACCATCGCAATGTGGTGACGTCGCTGGAGCTTGACTCTGCCAAGATGGAGGAGAACAATCTGCGGTTCCAGCGCACTTACGCCGAGATTACAGCCAATGAGGTGCGCTATCAGGAGTATTTCACCGAAGATGCCGAGTATCTGATTGTGGCCTTCGGGTCGGTGGCGCGTATCTGTCTGAAAGCTATCGAGGATGCTCGCGCAGCGGGTGTTAAGATAGGCATGCTGCGTCCCATCACTCTGTGGCCTTTCCCGACGACAGAGATCGCTCGCCTGGCCAAGCAGGTGAAGGGTGTCCTCACCGTCGAGCTCAATGCGGGCCAGATGATAGAAGATGTGCGTCTGGCGGTAGAAGGTGCGGTGCCTGTCCACCACTTCGGCCGCATGGGCGGTATCGTACCCAATCCCAATGAGGTGCTCGCCGCTCTGGAAGAAAAATTCTCCATAAAATTCTGACAGCCATGACAAAAGAAGAAATAATCCGTCCGGAGAACAAGGTCTATAGCCGTCCGGCCCTTCTCACTGACGTGCACACGCACTACTGCCCCGGCTGTTCTCACGGCGTAGTACACAAACTGATAGCCGAAATCCTCGGCGAGACCGGACTTGGCGACAAGGCCATAGGTATAGCGCCTGTGGGCTGTGCCGTCTTTGCCTACAATTATATTGACATCGACTGGATCGAAGCTGCTCACGGTCGTGCTCCCGCTCTTGCCACGGCAGCGAGTCGTCTCAACCCCGAGGCCCTCGTCTTCACCTATCAGGGCGACGGCGACCTCTCCGCCATCGGTACTGCCGAGACCATCCATGCCTGCAACCGCGGCGAGAATATCGCTATCATCTTCATCAACAACGCCATATATGGTATGACAGGCGGCCAAATGGCACCCACTACCCTGCTCGGCATGAAGACAGCCACCACGCCCTACGGACGCCGAGTGGACCTCAACGGTTATCCCCTTGCCATCACCGACTTGCTGGCGCAGCTCGATGGCACTTGCTATGTGACGCGTCAGGCAGTACACACTCCTGCCGCCGCCCGCAAGACGAAGGCTGCCATCAAGAAGGCTTTCGAGAACGCCGCCGCCAAGCGTGGCACATCGGTGGTGGAGATTGTATCTACCTGCAACTCAGGCTGGAAGATGACCCCTGCACAGAGCAACGACTGGATGGCCGAGCACATGTTCGCTCGCTACCCTCTGGGCGACCTTAAGAATGTAGAACCTCAGCAAACGACCGACAAATGAAAGAAGAGATAGTAATAGCGGGCTTCGGCGGCCAAGGCGTGCTGTCGATGGGCAAGATTCTGGCCTACGCCGGCCTGATGGACAATCTTGAAGTGAGCTGGATGCCGTCGTATGGCCCCGAGCAGCGTGGCGGTACGGCCAATGTCACTGTCATTCTGTCGGACAAAGCCATCAGCTCGCCCGTCCTTGACACCTTCGACACCGCCGTCGTGCTCAATCAGCAGAGCCTCGACAAGTTCGAGAGCAAGGTGAAACCCGGTGGCACGCTCATCTACGACCCCTCCGGCATCCATCACCTGCCCACCCGCACGGACATCAAGGTGGTACCTGTAGATGCCATGGGTGCATCCATCGAGCTCAAAAACGCCAAGACATATAATATGATACTGCTGGGTGCACTGCTTGCCTGCCGCCCCATCGTACCTGTCGACGCGGTGCTACGCGGACTGAAAAAGACACTGCCTGAGCGCCACCACCACTTGCTGCCCCTCAACGAGGAGGCGCTACGCAAGGGTATGTCGCTGGTATAAGGCTGATAATCAGATAAACGAGGGTGTGTCCGACGGGCGCACCCTCGTGCTATATCCGTACCGGGGCGAGTGACGGAAACAGCGCGAGGGTGCGCCTGACATTCAGACACACCCTCGCTGAGAGAGAGAAGAATGAGAATTATTTCATCATATCGTACGAACGCGCGATAAATGAGCTGAGTGCTTCGCCACGGAGCAGACCGTTGGCGAGCAGTGCGAGGTCTACCAACTGTGCAGCCTCGGGAGCCTTAGGAGCATAGTCGTCGATGGCCTTGTCCATAGCCTTGCGGGCGTCGGACACTTCCTCCTCGGCTTTGTCGACAGTCTGACGAGCCTCGGGAGAGAGTTCGGCTGTACCGGCAGCCTTGCGTGCTTCCTCGGCCTTGGCATTGCCGGCGTCGATGGCGTCGAGATAAGGCTTGACGGTGCTGTCGAGAGCCTCTGCCGACTTCTTGGCGATGCTTTCCACGAGCGGATTGGCCGTGTTGACAACGAGCGTGTAGCTATCGGGGAGCTCGCCGTAGAAATTCATACCGGGTTGAAGGGCAGCCATTTCCTTCATACGACGCATGTACTCGTTCTGCGTAAGGACCACAGGGTCGGCCGTGGGTGCCAGGGCTTCGAACTGTACTACGAATGAAGCCTTCTCGACCTTGCGAGTAGGAACATCGAAGAGGCGAGTGAGGATGGCGCGACCCGAGGGTGTAAGGTCGGCAACAGGTCGGTCCGACTTTCGGATGAGGTTGTCGGTTACATCGGAGTCGACACGCACGAGCTGCACGCCTTCGAGCTTGTGTTCGAGCAGGCCTACGAAGTGATTGTCGAGCTGACCGTCGAGGACGATTACATTGTAGCCGCGTTCGTTGGCCGCCTTGATATACTTGTACTGCGCTGTTGGGTCTGTGGTGTAGAGGTATACCACCTTGCCCTCGGCATCGGTCTGCGAGGGTTCTACCAGAGCCTTGTATTCATTGAGAGTGAAGTACTTGCCGTCGGTATCACGCAGGAGCATGAAGTTCATGGCTGCGTCGCAGAATTTCTCGTCCGTGAGCATACCGTATACGATGAAGATACGGATGTCGTCCCACTTCTTCTCGAAGTCGGCGCGGTCGGCCTTGAACATATCGTCGAGGCGCTGTGCCACCTTCTTGGTGATATATCCGGAGATTTTCTTCACCGCCGAGTCGGACTGAAGGTACGAGCGCGACACATTCAGCGGGATATCAGGCGAGTCGATGACGCCCTGGAGAAGCTGCATGAACTCGGGCACGACGCCTTCGACAGAGTCCGTCACAAACACCTGATTACAGTAGAGCTGGATACGGTTGCGGTTGATATCGAAGTTGTTATTAATCTTCGGGAAGTATAGGATACCGGTGAGGTGGAAGGGGAAATCCACATTGAGGTGAATCCAGAAGAGGGGATCCTCCTTGCCGGGATACAGCTGGTGATAGAAATCGAGGTAGTCGGCATCGGTAAGGTCGGCAGGCTTGCGAGTCCACTGCGGCTCGGTATCGTTGACGACAAGGTCGCGGTCGGTATCAATCCACTTGCCGTCCTTCCACTCACGCTCCTTGCCGGAAATCACGGGCACAGGGAGAAAGCGGCAGTACTTGCGCAGGAGCATGTCCACACGCTGCTGATCGAGGAATTCGAGGCTGTCCTTGTCGATGTAGAGGATGATATCCGTACCACGTTCGGTACGCGAGCCTTCGCCCATCTCGTACTCGGGCGAACCGTCGCATTCCCATCGCACGGCCTTTGCGCCGTCGCGGTAGCTCAGCGAGTCGATGACCACCTTGTCGGCCACCATGAAAGCAGAGTAGAAACCCAGACCGAAGTGACCGATGATGCTTGCGGCAGTATCCTTGTACTTGGCCAGGAAATCTTCGGCGCCGGAGAAGGCTATCTGGTTGATATACTTGTCGATGTCGTCGGCATCCATACCGATACCGTGGTCGGATACGGTAAGTGTACCGGCCTCTTTGTCCACCGTGACGGTGACATTGAGAGTACCGAGGTCGCCCTTGTACTCGCCGAAGCCGGCAAGGGTGCGAATCTTCTGAGTGGCATCTACGGCATTCGACACGAGCTCACGAAGGAATATTTCGTGGTCGCTGTAGAGGAATTTTTTGATGACGGGGAAGATATTCTCCGTCGTTACTCCAATTTTTCCTTTCTGCATAATTATGTAGTATTTTATGATTGTTCCTGTATGTATAACAACGGAGAGCAAAAAAAGTGCCAAACGGCATCGGTGACAAAATGTCAGCAGGCATGTCCTGACTGAACAAAAGCGCCACCATGAGTGTTTTAAAGTCAGAAAAGCCCGCAGGTGCGAGGCGTCGGGATAGAAATCCCACACTTATATGAGCGGCTGAAATCGCCGCCACGCCGATACAACCATGGGGATGTTTTCAACAGATTTACTCCTCGCTCGGAAGGGTGCGCACGGTAATAAAACCAGGCGCACCCTCCTGCAATATGTCGCCAGCACGCCTTCCGGAATAGATACCGGACTATCGGCGCCGCCCTCGAACGCCGGACACGCCTCGGCTCGCGCCAAATAATGGCCGACGGCCGCCGAATTTGGTATATATATTAATAATAATGTGTACCTTTGCTGCATATATCCGCCCGCACATCTACCCGTACTACAATTTCTGAAGTAAGAGGAGCCTTAATGTGGCGGATTTTTGTTAATTTTGCACCATAATTCGGCTGCTAAAAGCGTCGGAGATACCCGACTATGCCCACAGACGGACCTATTCGCATAGATATTGCTGCTGTACTTGCCTCCAAGCTCGGAGGTAAGGCGCGGTTCATACCCTCCTTCGCTGTGCGCAGTCTGGCACGCCTCATCCATCAGGACGAGCTCAACGCCCTCCTTGAAAGCAACTACCCCAAACGCGGCGTAGAGTTCTGCGCCGGCGTCCTTCGCGACCTCGGCATCACCGTCGATGTACGGGGCGCCGACCGTCTGCCCGCCGACGGCCGAGCACTGTTCGTATCGAACCATCCCCTTGGCGGCCTCGACGGCATAGCCACCGCGGCATGGCTCGGCGAGCGCTACGGCGAGGGCATCAAGCTCGTAGTCAACGACCTCCTCATGGCCGTCGAACCGCTCCGCGACTGCTTCGTACCCGTCAACAAGCACGGTGCTCAGAGCCGCGCCACCCGCGCCCGACTCGACGAAGTAATGGCCGGCGACGACCCCGTGGTGATGTACCCCGCCGGACTCGTATCACGCCTCCACGACGACGGTACCATCTCCGACCTCAAGTGGCACAAGATGTTCGTAGCCAAGGCTATAGAAAACCACCGCGACATCGTGCCCATACATTTCAGCAGCCACAACTCCTCCCGCTTCTACACCACGGCGCGCCGCCGCAGCCTCCTCGGACTGAAATTCAACATCGAGATGCTCCTGCTCCCCGGCGAAGTATTCCGCAAGCGCGGCGCCTCATTCACCATATCCGTAGGCCGACCCATCAAGTGGCAGACCCTCGGAGCCATCGCCGAGGCGCGTGCTACCGCCGACGCCATCCGCGAGAAAGTATATTCCATCCCACAGACCTTTATTACCAAGCAATAGCCCTCCATGAACGAGCCCATCATTGATCCCGTCGATACATCCCTGATAGAATCCGAACTCACCCCCGAACGCTTCCTGTGCAAGACGAACAAGGGTGGCAACCATATCTATGTAGTGACGGCCCACGACTCGCCATGGACCATGCGCGAGATAGGACGCCTGCGCGAGATAGCCTTCCGCACGGCAGGCGGAGGTACCGGCAAGGACTGCGACATCGACCACTACGACACCATGGCCGTACCCTGCAGCCAGCTCATAGTGTGGGACCCCGACAGCCGACAGATACTCGGCGGCTACCGCTTCATCCTCGGCAAGGACATAGCCTTCACCGCCGACGGCAAGCCCGAGATAGCCACAAGCCACATGTTCGACTTCTCCGAGCGCTTCCTCAAGGACTATCTGCCGGAGACCATAGAGCTGGGCCGCTCCTTCGTGCGCCCCGAGTACCAGTCGTCGCGTGCCGGAGCCAAAGCCATCTATGCCCTGGACAACCTCTGGGATGGCCTGGGCTGCCTCACCGTCAAGTACCCCGGCATCAAATACCTCTTCGGCAAAGTGACCATGTACCCCGGCTACACCCGTGCGTGCCGCGACATGATACTCTTCTTCCTCAATAAATATTTCCCCGATCCCGACGGCCTCGTACGCCCCATGAATCCCATCAGCTACGAGAGCGACGCCGCCGAGCTCGCGGCCATCTTCAACGCCGGCAACTACGCCGACGACTACCGCATCCTCAACGCCCGCGTACGTGCCCACGGCAACTCCATCCCTCCCCTGGTACATGCCTACATGAGCCTGTCACCCACCATGCGTATGTTCGGCACGGCCATCAACGACGAGTTCGGCGACGTCGAGGAGAGCGGCATCTTCTTCGCCATCGACGAAATATTCGAAGAGAAAAAGAAACGACATATCGAATCATTCATTCATAAATCCTGACCCACAATGCTTCTGAGTCCCCTCACCGCCGTATCGCCCGTCGACGGCCGCTACCACTCGCGCACAGCGCCCCTGGCTCCTTACTACTCCGAGTACGCCACCATCCGCTACCGCCTTCTCATCGAAGTCGAGTACCTCATAGCTCTCAGCGCTGTGGGTCTGCCGCAACTTCCCGCACTCCCTCAGGACAAAATCGACGCCCTCCGCAAAATCTACGCCGAAGAATCCTTCACCCCCGAGGAAGCGCAGAAAATCAAAGACACCGAGCGTATCACCAATCACGACGTCAAGGCCGTTGAATACTACCTCAAGGGCTGCCTCGACAATCTCGGCCTCTCCGACATCAAGGAATTCGTACACTTCGGCCTCACCTCGCAGGACATCAACAACACCGCCTTCCCCCTGATGCTCCTCCGCTCCCTCTCCGAAGTGATAGTACCGGCCTTCTCCGAGCTCATCGACATGCTCAGCGAACTTGCCCTGGAGTGGAAGAACATCCCCATGCTCGCCCATACCCACGGCCAGCCCGCATCGCCCACAGGCCTCGGCAAAGAGATTGACGTATTCCGCTACCGCCTCGCCGAGCAGCTCGGAGTCCTCGGCACAGCATGGATCGACGCCAAGTTCGGCGGAGCCACCGGCAACTTCAACGCCCATCATGTAGCATATCCCGATATCGACTGGGCTACCTTCGGCGAAGAATTCCTCAACTCCCTCGGCCTCAGCCGCGAACTCATCTCAACTCAGATATCATCGTACGACAACATGGCCCAGATCTGCCACAACCTCGTACGCCTGGCCAATATCGTCACCGACCTCGACCGCGACATCTGGTCCTACATCTCCATGGGCTATTTCCGCCAGCGCGTGAAAGCCGGTGAAGTAGGCTCCTCTGCAATGCCCCACAAGGTCAACCCCATCGACTTCGAGAACAGCGAAGGCAACATGGGCGTGGCCGTAGCACTGCTGGAGCACCTCGCCCACAAACTACCCATCTCCCGCCTGCAGCGCGACCTCACCGACAGCACCGTGCTCCGTAACCTCGGCGTGCCCATGGCACACATCCTCATAGCCCTCGACTCTACCAAGAAAGGCCTGGGCAAACTCATCGTCGATGAAAAGACCATCTCCGCCGACCTCGACGCCAACACCGCTGTAGTGGCAGAAGCACTCCAGACCATCCTCCGTCGCGAAGGCTATCCCCAGCCCTACGAGGCCCTGAAAGCCCTCACCCGCACCGGCCGTCCCATCGACCGCGCCGCCATCGACGAGTTCATCGACTCCCTCGAAGGCATCAGCGACAGCGTCCGCGCAGAGCTACGCGCCGTCACACCCCACAACTATACCGGCAACGCCCTCACTTTCGATTGGATAGAGACCGACGACGAAGAATGATGCACTGGGAGAAACTTGTCAACGACAAGCGCTTCGGCCTGGAGGACTACCACGACCCGCGCAAGAGTCAGCTTCGCACCGACTTCCGGCGCGACTACGACAGGCTGGTGTTCTCCTCGCCCTTCCGTCGGTTGCAGAACAAGACGCAAGTCTTCCCGCTACCGGGAAGCATCTTCGTGCACAATCGTCTCACCCACAGCATGGAAGTGGCATGCGTGGGCAAGTCCATGGCCGACACCATAGCCCTGGCACTCAAGGAAAGATATGCCTCCCGCGGCGAGAACACCGAGCATTTCGACCATCTCGGCGACATCGTGGCGGCGGCATGTCTTGCCCACGACCTCGGCAACCCGCCATTCGGCCACAGCGGTGAGCGAGCCATCGCCACCTTCTTCAGCGAGGGCGCCGGCAGTGCACTCAAACCGCTGCTGACGCCTCAGCAGTGGGCCGACCTGACGCACTTCGAAGGCAATGCCAACGCCTTCCGCGTGCTCACTCATCAGTTCAAGGGACGCCGCAAAGGCGGCTTCGCCATGACCTACTCCACCCTCGCCTCGATAGTGAAATATCCCTACGAATCCATCCTGTCGCCCAACGGCAAGTTCGGATTCTTCGCCAGCGAGGCCGAGGACTACAGCCGTGTAGCCGACGAGCTCGGACTTCTGCGACTGAGCAAGCCCGGCGAACCGCTGCGCTTCGCGCGCCACCCTCTTGTATATGTGGTGGAGGCTGCCGACGATATCTGCTATGAGGTGATGGACATCGAGGACGCCCACAAGCTTCGCATCCTCTCCACCCACACCGTCATCGACGCATTCCTCGATTTCTTCGAGCCCGAGCGCCGCTGCAAGATGGTCGAGGTAATGGGCACCGTATCAGACCCGAACGAGAAAATCGCCTACCTGCGCTCGTGCGTGGTGGGACGGCTGGTGGAATGTTGCGCCCGCACTTTCATCGACAATGAGGAGGCCATCCTCTCCGGCACCTTCGAGGGTTCACTCCTGCGCCATATCCCCGAACGCGAACGGGCAGCCTACGCCCACTGCAACCGTCTGTCGTGGGACAATATATACCGCTCCGCCGAGGTTGTCGACATCGAACTCGCCGGCAACCGCATCATCACCTTCCTCATGGAACGGCTCACCGACGCCGTGATGCGCCCTGAGCTCAACTACTCCAAACTCCTGCTGGCAAAATTCCCCGAGCAATACGATGTGACGGCACCCACACTCTACGCCAAGCTGCAGGCCGTCCTCGACCACGTGTCGGCCATGACGGACGTCTACGCCCTCGACCTTTACCGCAAACTCAACGGTACCTCACTACCCGCCGTGTGACCTCCGTCGCTACTCTACCCGACGTGCGACCTGAAAACCTACCCCTCCGCGACTATGAAAAAGTTTGCCATCCGTCTATCCCTCACCCTGCTATGGGTCATGATGGCCCTCGTACTCACCGTGGCGGCAACGCTGATATGCACCGTCAAGGTACTGTCGCCCGACCGCCTCACGCCACTGGTGGAGACCTTTGCCAACTCGGCGCTTGACGCCCGTGTGAGTCTGGCGCGTGCCGAACTTTCTTTCCGTCCCGCCTTCCCGGTGCTGCACCTGCGGCTGGACAGCCTCACGGTGCTTTCCGACGCCTTCGCCGGTCTCTCGGACGCCGAGCGTGAGGGACTGCCGGCCTACGCCGACAGCCTCTTCAGCCTCGATGCCTTCGACGGCGCCATAGACCTCGGCCTGCTGCGCAAAGGCGAGATAGGTCTGCGCAATGTAGAACTGTTACGTCCGGCCGTCAACATCGTCATCGCACGCAACGGTCGCGGCAACTTCGATATCTATCACCCCAACGACACACTGCCCGACGGCGACGAGCCGCTTGAGATACCGCCATTTTCCATATCACACTTCGCTTTCAAGGAAGCTCGGGAGATGCGTTTCGTCGATGCCGCCGACTCCATAGGCATCACCATCCTGCATATCGGCGACGCACGTCTCGATGCCGACAATAATCCTCTCTACCACCTGCACCTCTCCGGCTCCGTAGGCAACACGGCGCTCCAACAATTCATTGCCGACAAGGACATACGCTTCGGCATGGACGGCAAGGTACGCTGGGAACCGTCGCGACCTACCATGCTCGCTCTGGAGAGCTTCACCATCATGGGTGGCCCGGTGAAGGCTAAAGTCACCTCCGAACTTGCCTACGACAGCATCCTCACCATCCGCAGCGGCAACATCGCAGTAGACCCCATCTCCGTAACCGCCGTCACTGACATGCTGCCGTCACAACTACTGCACCGTGAGCACATCGCCGGGCTCACCACTGACGCTGCTATAGGTGCAGATATCAAGCTCTTAGCACCTTTCTCCACAGCCACTGACAGCATCCCCTTCGCCGACATCGACATCAACATGGCTCCCTGCTCGCTGCGGTGGCAGAATGTCGACCTGCGCCGTCTGGCGCTCGACGTGCAGATACAATTGCGCGGCAACGACCCCGACGACGCCTGTATCCTCCTCCGCAACTTCGAAGCCGCCGGCCCCGCCACTCAGCTTCAGCTCTCGGCCGACGTGTCACACCCCGTCTCAGACCCCGCATTCGATGCCGAACTCAAGGCAGATATGGACCTCACCAAACTGCCGCCCGTGCTGGCGAATATGCTTGACGGCACTGTGGCCGGACGCCTCGTAGCAGAGCTGTCGGCCAAAGGCGCCGCGTCAATGTTCTCCGCCCAAGGCTACCACGACCTCGACGTGCGCGGTTCGCTCAAGGGTCACAAACTGTTCTTCCTCCGTGCCGACACATCGCTGATGGCCCAGGTGGACGGACTCAATATCCGCTTCGGGTCGCAGGTGCGCACGCTGCGCGACAGTGTGCAGGCAGCCCCCCAACTGGCTGCGGGTATAGCCGTGGATACCGCAAACTTCCTCATCAATGGCGTGAGTGTCGCCGCCGGCAAACTTTCGCTCGGCGCGGCGATGGAGAATGTACGTCCTCGCGACACGGCCACCGTCGTAGCCACCGGAGGTGCTCTGAAGGTGGCGCGGCTCAATATCGAAAGCATCACCGACAGCGCCGGTGCTCGCATACGCGACCTCGAAGGCCACATATCCCTCAAACAATTCAAGGGCATGCAGCGCGAGCCGCTCATATCGGGACGCTTTGACGTACGCCGCCTATCCACCGGCACGCCCTCCACTCGCTTCGTGATATCCTCCGGCCACATCGACGTGGACATGCACCGCCGCCCCGGCACAATACGTCGCCGAGAGGAGGTGAAGAAACTCACCGACAGCATCAGCCGCATACACCCGCACCTGTCGCCCGACTCAGTATATACCCTCGCTCTCGAAAAGCGCCGTCACAACCGTCGCCATGTGCGTCGCGTAGGCACCGAGCACACCGACGAGGATACAGAGATGCTCAGCTGGGATCTCACCAAGGGCTTCAGACGTTTCCTCACGGACTGGGACCTCAGCGGTACCATCTCCACCCGCAACGCACGTCTGTTCACACCCGTATTCCCGCTGCGCAACAGGGTACGCCGCCTCAATATCGCCTTCAACACCGACTCCGTAATACTCAACTCCGTCAACTACGAAGCCGGTGCATCCGACATGCACATTACGGGCATAATATCGAACATACGCCGTTCGCTGACGAACTCCAAGATTAACAACACGCTGAAAATCAACCTCGACATCACCTCCGACACCATAGACGTGAACCAACTGTCGGCAGCGACCTTCGCCGGCGCAGCCTATGCCCGCAGACTGAGCGAAGGCGGCGAGGCAATGCATCTCGACAGCGACGACGACAGTGCCCTCGACAAGAGTCTCGATGCCCTGGCGAGCGAGAAGCCCGACACCGTGGGCGCCCTCCTTATTCCCTCCAACATAGACGCGCGCCTCAACCTCTCCGCCGGCACCGTGCTCTACTCCGACCTGGCACTTGACAGTCTGCGCGGCCAACTTCTGGTCTACGACGGTGGCGTGAACATGCACCAACTATCGGCACAGTCCTCTGCCGGCAGCATAGCGATGTCGGCTCTCTACAGCGCTCCTCGCCCCTCGGATATTCACTTTGGTTTCGGTCTCGACCTCAAGCAGTTCCGCGTGGAACGCTTCCTACGCCTTGTGCCCGCAGTGGACTCCATCATGCCTCTGCTGCGCGACTTCAGCGGCATCATCAACGCCGACATCGCCGCCACTGTTGATATTGACAGCGCCATGAACATGGTACTACCCACCCTCGACGCCGCCGTGCGTCTCAGCGGCGACTCGCTCACCATCATCGACCCGGACACTTACAGCACACTGGGCAAGTGGCTTAGATTCCGCGACAAGGCCGACAACACCATCAAGCACATGAACGTCGAGCTCCTCGTACACGACGACAGGATGGAGATATTCCCCTTCGAGTTCGACATCGACCGCTACCGCCTCGGCGTGGCAGGCTACAACGACCTGAACATGAACTTCAACTACCACATCGCCGTGCTCAAATCGCCGCTGCCCTTCAAATTCGGAATCACCGTATCGGGCAATCCGGACAAATACAAGGTGCGCTTCGGCGGTGCCAAGTTCAAGCCGGGTATGGCGGCCGAGAGCGTCAACATCGTCGACACTGCACGCGTCAATCTCCTCAGTCAGATTGAAGGAGTATTCCGTCGCGGCGTCAGAAATTCGCGTTTCGCTCGCCTGGAGGTCAACAAGAAAGGTCTGCCCACCATCGACCTCGACACCCCCGACACGGGTCTGACTCACGCCGACTCGCTCGCTCTCATCAATGAAGGGCTCATAGCGGCACCC
>CAMWKV010000057.1 GCA_947174915.1 uncultured Porphyromonadaceae bacterium
CTTCACATAATATAGTGGTAGTGTCCTCTGTAAGCAATACCGGATTACCCCTCATGGAATATTCATCCAACTGATAGCGATAATCATCATCCATCATTTCGGGAGACATTCTTAGCATCCATAGTTCACATTCCTTTATGTTGATATTAGAATGTATCTGTCCAGGTGCGATAATCCCGAGTTGGCCCTCTGACATAGCGACTGTACGGAAGTCGATATCCGCTGAGCCACAGCCTTTTGTAACAAGGATTATGGTATAACAATCGTCAATATGGTCGTCAAAGTCACCTAAATTCTTAGTCCTCACACTTACAGGAGTAAGATGAAGGACTTCTGAATCAAAAGTGGTATCTTCGTTTAGATAACGAATGGGTATTTTTCGGGTCATCTTTAATAATCATTTGCCGTACATAAATATGCAAAGTTACGACATTATTCCAGATACGGGAGAGTAGGTAACTATTGTTGATACGTTAAATTTCTGCGAGGGGCTTGAAATATCAAATAATTTGCGTAACTTTGCAGCAACATTCGGGGCGTAGCGCAGTCCGGTAGCGCACCTGGTTTGGGACCAGGTGGTCGCAGGTTCGAATCCTGTCACCCCGACGTGCGCAAAATTAAATGCTTGTAAGCTCTGTACTTACAAGCATTTTTTGTTATGCCCGGGTGTTCTTTTGTTATATAAACACTGCTCCGGGTTAGATGAGTTTGTAGGGGCGTTCGATGATGGCGGAAGCGATGGTGTCGGCGGCGTGGATGAGTGGTTGGAGGGGTGTGGCTTTGCCGGCCTGACGATAGAATTTCTCGTCGTCGCGTGACAGGTTCCACGGACCCATATGCCAACGGATGGCGTATATCTCGTCGTCCTTTAGGTCAAGACCTGACTGCAGGAGTAGGATTACAGACTTTTCGCCGTGGCCTACAGGGAATTTTTCGTCATGTATCTCGTAGACGTCCATGTCTTCGTACATGCCTATTTCGTTGCGTCGTTTTTTCTTGACGAGGCGGTAGTAGTCGGCTTTGCAGACGTCGTGCAGGAGTGCTGCGATGGCTATGCTTGCCGTGTCGAGTTGGTCGGCGATGTCGGGGCGGCTTTCTATCATGTCTTCGCGTACGGCCATAGCGGCATCGTAGACGTTGAGAGAATGTTCGAGGAGACCGCCAGGATATGCGCCGTGGCCTTGGGCTGATGCGGGTGCGTCGAAGAATCCCCATGAGTCGAGGTCTTCGAGGACGTAGTCGATATTCTCGCGGCCTGTCTCGCGAAGTATTTTCTCAAAGCGCTCGCGCAGAGCGGATGTATCTTTTTCGTTCATAATTTATAGTCTTGATATGTTGTGTATCTTCCTCTAAAGTATGGGGCTGAGGAGGCGCAGGACTGACTCGGCTATGCGGTCTTTAATCGGTCGTTGGCGCCACTCAGGGGCGAATACGCGGTCGGAATCATGGAGGTCGCGGTGGAAGATTTCGGCGGCCTGTCGACACAGATCGGTGCTGTAGAAGAAGAGATTTGCCTCGAAGTTGTAGTCGAAGCTGCGGAAGTCGAAGTTGGTGGAGCCTATGCTCACAATCTCGTCATCAATGAGGAGCGTCTTGGCGTGGAGCATGCCGGCACGATAGCGATAGATCTTGATACCGGCCCGGAGGCACTGTGTGATGTATGAGTTCGATGCGTAGGTGAGCATGGCGCTGTCGCTGTGAACGGGTACCATAATCCTCACATCGACATGAGAGAGAGCGGCAGCCTGTAGTACTTTGAGCAGGCCGTCGGTTGGGAGAAAATACGGGGTCTGTATGTAAACTCGGCGACGTGCGTTGGCGATCAGCTTGTGGAAAGTGAGGGCGATATTCGCCCACGTTGATGTAGGACCTGATGACAAGAGCTGCGCACCTACTCCCTTGACGGTATGTGCGCCGATGGGGAAGCGCCATGCTTCGGGTGTGAGGGTATCGTCAATGAGTTCGCCTCCCATGAAGTTCCAGTCCACGGCGAAAGAATACTGCAGCGCTGCCACAGCAGGGCCTACGAGACGTACATGCGTATCGCGCCACGAGGCGAATTTCTTGCCTCCGTCAATGTATCTGTCGGCTACGTTCATACCACCGAGATAGCCTACGGTCTGGTCGATGATACATATCTTGCGGTGGTTGCGCCAGTTGACGTGTGTGCCGAGTCCGGGGAAGGATACTTTGAAGAAAGGATGGGCCTCGATGCCCATTGCGCGGAGGTCCTTGAAGAAGCGTGAGCGTACATGGAAGGAGCCTACATGGTCGTATATCAGTCGCACCTTCACGCCTGCGGCTGCCCGCTCGGCCAGTATGGCGGCAATGCGCGCACCGATGTGGTCGTTCTCGAAGATGTAGTACTGGATGTTGATACTGTGACGTGCAGCGCGGAGGTCGGCTTCGAGGGCAGCGAACTTCGATGCGCCGTCCGTGAAGATTTCCACTTCATTGTCGGCATAGTACTGAGCTCCTGTGAGCGAGCGAGCCAGAGTGATGATCTGCAGCGACTCGGGCGACAGGCCGGCAGCGCGAGGGTCGGAATACGTTCGGCCTTCGTGGCGGCGTAGCCTGCGACGGTTGCGCCGCGATATCATGCGTGTATTCTTGATATTGCGGCCGAAGAAGATATACAGCACAATACCCACTACCGGGAGCAAAAGAAGAACCGTAACCCAGGCGAGGGACTTCACCGGATTACGATTCTCTGATAGTATAACGATGATAATGAACACAGTAGATGCCACGGCCACCAAAGCGAAGGTCGTATACATCCAGTTGGATTGGAACAGGCTCGTCAGAGTCTCCAGCATATCATCTCTCTCGGGTGTCGGGGTGAGTGATGCCTAATCCCGTCCGACCGGCGGGGGGCCTTATTCGTCGAAGGTCATCTCGTCGTAGCCGGCAGCGTCGAACTCGTCTTCGTTGTAGCTGTCATTGCCGTAGAAGTCCTCGTCCATGTCGGAGGTAACGGTAGCTGCGGTGCTTGCCTTGGCGTCGATCTTGGCGTCGAATTCGTCGAGGTCAACAGATTCGGCAGGAGGAGCGCCTACGGCGAGGGTGCATACGGGATCGTGGAGGTTGCGGCCGGTAATCATCTCGGTCATCTCCATGAAGAATGCGCGCTCGGTGAGGTAGTCGAACACATAAAGGAGCTTCTGGCCCTCGTCCTCAATGAGTTCGTCGAGGGGAGTCTCGTCCATCAGCCATATGTCCTGATCCGGATCGGTGTCCATATCTTCAGATGTCACTTCCTTCTCCTTCTCCCAGTGGCTGTCGCAGAGGAAGAATGAACTCATCTGACCGGTATGGTAGCCGACGCTCTGGCATATAGCCTTCTTCAGTTCCATGAAGGTGGCAGTGGAATCAATCTGTATCTCGCGCTTGAAGTTGTCTACTTCGTCTGATACTATTCTGAAATTGAATATCATAGTTGTGTGTTATGTCGTAGTGCTTGTGGGTAATATTTTCATTATCACTTTTCGCACTGCGAATATAGTAACAATGCATCTAATCTTCCAACATTTTCACGAAAAATTTTTGTCCGACATGCAATGATGGTCAAATCGAAGCCTGTCGGCAGCTTTTCAATCGTAGTGTAGGTCGCTGAGTCGTGTCTGCAAGAGCTTGCGCGCCTGGTGTATGCGGCTCTTCACGGTGCCCAGCGGCAAAGCGAGGCGCTCGGCGATTTCATTGTAGTGATATCCGGAGACGTAGAGCGCGAAGGGGTCGCGCAGGGTCGGGTCTATGCTGTTGAGCGTATCGCGGATATCGTGTACATTGACACTGCCTTCGGGAGTCTCCAGGCCGGATTCCTGCGAGAAATTCAACTGATAGAGGTCGTCGCTCTGATCGGTCACCACTATAGAGCGCATGGCTTTGCGGTAGTGGTTGATGAAAAGATTGCGCATGATGGTAAAGATCCATCCCTTGAAGTTGTCGGTCTCCTCATATTTATCCTCACTGTCGAGGGCTTTGAGTGTTGTGTCCTGAAGGAGGTCGTAGGCGTCGTCGCGGTTAGAAGTCAGTGTATATGCAAAGCTCAGAAGATTGCTCTGCAAGGATATTATTTTAGCTTTGAAAGTTTCGGTTCTCATAACATAAGTGGTTTAGGTGTGCGTGTTATTTATATACTGTAAAACACCCGCCGGGGCATATCGTTGCCGCGATTATCATTCTTTCACGCTATTTATAATATGTAAGGGAGCCTCCACCGGACGGACTCTTCACGCGCCGCGGAGCAATTTCTTCCATCTTTTAAGACAGACCGTGTGAACAAAAAGCGCACCGGGCGTGTTTCATTATCAAGCTAACAAATAACACTCGATATTATATGGAAACAAAGTCTATCAAAGGTACTCGTACTGAACATAATCTTCTTGCGTCCTTCGCCGGCGAAAGCCAGGCGAGGTCACGATATACCCTCTTTGCTCAGAAGGCCAAGGAGGAAGGCTACGAACAGATTGCCGCCGTATTCCTTGAAACAGCCGAGCAGGAGCTCAGCCACGCCCGTCAGTTCTTCTCTCTCCTCGAAGGCGGTACAGTTGAAATCACGGCTGCATATCCCGCCGGGGTTGTAGGCGATACTGCCAAGAACCTCGCCGAAGCCGCTGCAGGCGAACGCGAAGAATGGGGCGAGCTCTACGAAAACTTCGCCCAGGTAGCTCAGGAAGAAGGTTTCCCTCAGATTGCCAACCTCTACAAGCTCATTGCCAAGGTTGAGCAGATGCACGAACAGCGCTACCTCAAGCTTCTTGAACGCCTCACCAATGGCCAGGAGTTCGAAGACACCGTACCCGTAGAATGGATGTGCCGCAAGTGCGGTTTCACCATCACCGCCAAAGCAGCTCCCAAGCGTTGTCCCGTATGCGGTATGGATCAGGGCTGGTTCGAACGTCGCCAGACAAACTATTGATACCTAACAGATTATTCATACTCCTGCCCGCCCTCAAGCAACTGCTTCGAGGGCGGACATTCATTAAAGACTGTTAAATCGCACCGCCATTTTTAAACCTCCCGCCTATCTCTCGGTCTTAGATAACGTAGACGCAACAAAGCGTAGACAACCAATACCGACAGAAACAATTCAATAATCAACAATCGATAAAACTGAAAGAAACATGAAGAAAGTACTCCTTGGCTTAGCCCTCGCCACCATGCTCGGTGGCACCGCAATCGCTCAGAACGCTCCCGCCACCAAGTGCCCCGACAAGACTGCTTGCACAGACAGCTCCGGCTGCAAAGGCAAGAAACAAGCTTGTGCCAACCCCTTCGAAGGTCTCAACCTCACCCCCGAGCAGCAGTCCAAGCTCGACGCCCTCAAGGCTCAACAGGTTGCCAACACCAAGAAAAACCGCGACGAAGCCCGTCAGGCTCGCGAAACTGCCAAGACCGACCGCAGAGAAAAGCGCAAGGCTCAGCTCGATCAGATCAAAGCTATCCTCACCCCCGAGCAGTATGTGCAGTTCCTCGAGAACGCCTACCTTCAGAAAGGCTCTATGGACAAATCCGGCCGAAAGGGTCAGATACGTCCCGGCAAGAAGGACAGCAAGGATATGCGTCCCGGCAAAGGCCCCAAGGACGGCAAGAAAGATGGTAAGAAAGACGGCAAGAAGCGCGACGGCCAGCGTCCCGACCGCCAGGCTCAGCAGTCCGATACAAAATAACACCCGCACCACTCATCTTCGATAGAATAAAACCATTTCACCCCTGCCCCAGCAATCTGCGGCAGGGGTGAATTTCGTTTACTTCGGGGAGGATGTGTTGTCGGGGGATTTGGGATTGGGTTCCATATGGATATTGGCCGATACTTCGGCCAGGGCGGTACGAAGGCGGCGCTCTACATGTGTGGCGATGGTGTGGGCTTCCACAAGTGAAATAGAAGGCTGAAGGTAGATGTGTACGTCGATGATGTTCTGCCGGCCGTTGCGACGTGTGCGCAGATTATGATATGAGATTACTCCGGGTGTTCCTGCAATAATTTCCTTTATCCGATTTGTCTCGTCATGTGGCAGAGAGGTCTCCACGAGTTCACCCACTGCATCGCGTCCGAGGCGATAGGCCATCACAAGGATGAGGATACCTACGAAGATGGCCGCCACCGGGTCGAGGATACGCCATTTGTCGCCGAGGAACATTGCACCTGCAATACCTACTATCGTAGCGATGGATGAGTAGGCGTCGGAGCGATGATGCCATGCGTTGGCTTCCATTGCCGACGAGCCTATCTTGCGGGCAGCACTGCGTGTGTAGCGAAAGAGCCACTCTTTAGCTACGACGGACACGACACCCATCGCCAAGGCTATCCATCCGGGGCGTGGCAATATCTCACCTTCTGCGACGGCGATGATTTTCTCTACGCCCTCAATGGCGATACCTATGGCTACACCACCCAGTAGCAGCGAGATGATAAAGGAGGCGAAGGTCTCTATTTTGCCGTGTCCGTAGCTGTGGGAGGCATCGGGACGACGGCGCGATATACCAAGGACGGCTATCACGACGATGTCGGTGATGAGGTCGGATGCCGAATGGATACCATCGGCAATCATTGCCGAGGAACGTCCTATGATGCCTGTGATAATCTTCAGTACCGACAGGCCTACATTAGTCCAAAAACCCACCCAGGTCACTCGACGACCCAGGTGGATTTCTTCTTGTGTATTATGGTGTGTCTGAGGCATATCAGCTGTGAAGCCTATCAGCCTTGTAGTGCGGCGCGCGATGCGGCGAGGGCGGCCAGACGAGCTTCGGCATCAGCCAACTTGCGGCGTTCGCCTTCAACGACTGCAGCGGGAGCATTGGCCACAAAACGTTCGTTGGCAAGTTTGCGCTCTACGGATGCCTTGAAGCCGGTGTAGTATTCGATATCCTTGTCGATGCGGGCAAGTTCGGCAGCAACGTCGACACCTGCGCGCTGAGGAATATTGAACTCAAGAGCGCCTACGAGGAACGATGCAGCGGCGGCGTCCTTGGCGGCATTCTCTTCGATGCTCTCGATGTTGGCGAGCTTGGCTACGATAGCGGCTGCTTCTTTGTTCATCGTACCGAGCACCTTGAGGTTGAGCGCTTCCTTGGCGGGGATGTTCTTGCGGGCACGTACACCGCGTACGCCGTTGACTACTTCTTCGGCCAGCTTCATTGTGGCGATGATGTCAGTGTCGACAGTACCGGCTACCGGCATGGGAGCATACATGATGGATTCACCTTCGCGGCGGTCGGCCATGTTCTGCCAGAGTTCTTCGGTGATGAAGGGCATGAAGGGATGGAGCATGCGCAGGAGGACATCGAAGAAGGCTTCGGCCTGCTCGTAGGTCTTGCCGTCGATAGGCTGACCGTAGGCCGGCTTGATGCACTCGAGGTAGAGTGATGAGAAGTCGTCGCGGAACAAACGGTAGACGGTCATGAGAGCCTCGCTGATACGGAATTTGGCAAAGAGGTCCTCGACTTCGGCGAGCGCTTCGTTGACACGCGACTCGAACCATTTGGAGGCAATCTTGGAAGTCTCGGGGCATTCGAGCGAGCGGTCGACCTGCCAACCCTTGACGAGGCGGAAGGCGTTCCAAATCTTATTGCAGAAGTTGCGTCCCTGCTCTACGAGCTTGTCATCGTACATGATGTCGTTGCCGGCGGGAGCTGCCAGCATCAGGCCCATACGTACGCCATCGGCACCGTAGTCGCGAATGAGGTCGAGGGGATCGGGTGAATTGCCGAGCTTCTTGCTCATCTTGCGGCCGAGGGCGTCGCGGACGATACCGGTGAAGTAGACATTCGAGAAGGGCTTGTCGCCGGCATATTCGTAGCCGGCCATAATCATACGGGCCACCCAGAAGAAGATGATGTCCGGGCCGGTCACCAGCGTCGCGGTGGGATAGTAGTATTTCATCTCCTCGTTGCCGGGGCGATTGATGCCGTCGAAGAGGGTGATGGGCCACAGCCATGAAGAGAACCAGGTGTCGAGAGCGTCGGGATCCTGCTCGAGGTCGGCGGCAGTCATGGCGTCGTTGCCGGTAGCCTTGCGAGCTTTCTCGAGAGCCTCTTCTTCATTGAGAGCTACTACGAATTTTGCTTCCTCGCCGCGGCCATCGCCGTAGAACCATGCGGGTATACGGTGACCCCACCAGAGCTGACGGCTGATACACCAGTCCTGAATATTTTCGAGCCAGATGCGATATGTGGTCTTGTATTTCTCGGGAACGAAGCGGATGAGGTCGTCCATCACGGGAGCGAGGCTGATGTCGGCGAAGTGTTTCATCTTGACGAACCACTGCAGCGACAGGCGCGGCTCTACTGCTACGCCGGTACGCTCGGACAGGCCGATGTTGTTCACATAGTCCTCGGTGCGCTCCATGAGTCCGGCTGCTTCGAGGTCGGCGGCGATAGCCTTGCGGACGTCGAAGCGGTCCATACCTACATACATTCCTGCAACCTCGGCCACAGTGCCGTCTTCGTTGAAGATGTCAATGGTCTCAAGATTGTGGGTCTTGCCGAGCATGTAGTCGTTCTTGTCGTGAGCGGGTGTAACCTTGAGACAGCCGGTACCAAATTCAATGTCCACGTAGCGGTCCTCGATGACAGGGATGACGCGGTTGACCAGAGGCACAATGACCTTGCAGCCCTTGAGCCATATGTTCTTGGGGTCTTTGGGGTTGATACACATAGCGGTATCACCCATGATGGTCTCGGGGCGGGTGGTAGCTACGACAGCATAGTGGCGGCCGTTCTCGTCGGTATGTACCACGCAGCCTTCGGGGGCGTTGAAGTTAGCCGGTTCTTCGGCCAGGTAGTAACGAAGGTAGTAGAGCTTGGACTGTTCCTCGACAAAGTACACTTCGTCGTCGCTGATAGCGGTACGGTTCTGGGGATCCCAGTTGACCATTCGCAGACCGCGATATATGAGGCCTTTGTTGTAGAGGTCTACAAAGACCTTGGTGACACTCTCGCTGCGGAGGGGGTCCATGGTGAATGCAGTACGCTCCCAGTCGCACGAGGCACCGAGCTTGCGGAGCTGCTTCAGGATGATGCCGCCATATTTCTCGGTCCAGTCCCAGGCATGGCGGAGGAATTCCTCGCGTGTGAGGTCGGTCTTGCGGATACCTTCGGAGGCGAGCTTGGCGATTACCTTCGTCTCGGTGGAGATGGAGGCGTGGTCGGTGCCGGGCACCCATAGAGCGTTCTTGCCTTGCATGCGTGCGCGGCGCACGAGAATATCCTGGATAGTATTATTGAGCATGTGGCCCATGTGGAGCACGCCGGTGACGTTCGGCGGGGGGATGATGATGGTATAGGGCTCGCGTGCATCGGGTTCGGAGTGGAAGAGCTTGTGCTCAAGCCAGTAGGCATACCACTTTTCTTCTACTTCTGCAGGATTGTATTTCTGAGGCAATTCGTTCATGGTTGCTATTTATTATGCTGCTGGTTGTTGTTCGGTTTATTTTATCGCCTTGGAGGCTTATATGGTCATTATATCAGGTGTTTGCGTGCATTGTTATTTCGCCGACATGATGGCGATGGCGTTGAGGCGGTGTTCGAGTTCGGTCGAACTTAGGCGTGTGGACAGCTTGCCTCGGTGCGCCACGGATATGTTGCCGGTCTCCTCGCTCACCACTATCGCCAGGGCGTCCGTCGCCTGGGCTATACCGAGTGCCGAGCGGTGACGGAGGCCAAGGGTACGGGGCACATCGCTGTCGTGGCTGACGGGCAGGATACAGCCGGCAGCTACTATGCGGTTATGGGCCACGATCATGGCGCCGTCGTGGAGGGGTGAGTTCTTGAAGAAAATATTCTCTATCAATCGGGTGTTGATGTTGGCATCAATCATGTCGCCGGAGGCGGCATAGTTGTCGAGCGGCACGGACTGCTCTATGACAATCAGTGCACCGGTCTTGCTCTTGGACATGCTCATGCAGGCATATACGATGGGCATCACCCACTCGAGGGCACGCGCATCGACTTCTTCGTTGTGATGGAATATGTTGTGCAGGAAACGCCAGCGACGCTGCGAACCAAGTACTACGAGGAAGCGCTTGATAGGCTCCTGAAAGAGTATCACAAGTATCAGAAGGCCTATAGCCATGAACTTGTCCAGGATGGTGCCCATAAGTCGCAGGTCGAAAATCTCCGAGCCCAGTACCCACACGACTATCACCGCCAACACTCCGTAGAAGATGTTGATGGTGCCGGATTCTTTCATCAGCCTGTATATGTAGTAGAGCAATACAGCGAAGATGAGGATATCAATGGCGTCTTTTATTCCAAAGTCGAGCATTGCGAGTCAGGCGTTTGCGTTGAGGGTTTCGACTATTTTGACAGATTGGCGTGCAGAGAGGACGTCGTGAACGCGAAGCATGGAGGCGCCGCGTTCCAGGGCGAGTGTCCCGACGATTGCCGTGGGTATCTCTGCCTCGGACGCGTCGATATCAAGCAGGCGTGTGAGCATTGACTTACGACTCATACCGGCGAGGATGGGGCGACCGAAGATACTTAGCGATTCAAGGTTGGCCAGCAGGCTATAGTTCTGTTCGAGCGTCTTGGCAAACCCGAAGCCGGGGTCGATGATAATATCCGCAACACCCATCTCCTCAAGCTGATAGAGCTTAGGTGACAGCTCGGAGATAACCTCAGCCGTCACGTCCTCATAGTCTGTGAGGCTGCTCATGGTATCCGGTGTGCCGCGCATGTGTGACAGCACATAGGGAACGCGGAGGGAGGCTACGGTCTCGAACATGGCTTCGTCGATGGCGCCACCGCTGATGTCGTTGATGATATCTGCTCCGAGTTCGCTCACGCAGTGAGCGGCAATATCGGCACGATAGGTGTCGACGGAGAGCAGAGCGGTCTCGCCTATGGCTGCCTTGATGGCCGGGAGGACGGCATCGAGGCGGCGGCGCTCTTCTGCAGCATCAGGAGCCTTGCTACCCGGACGCGTAGAGCATGCGCCTACGTCGATAATATCGGCACCGGCGGCTGCCATATCGCGGGCTCGTGAAGCAACTTTCTCCACTTCAGCCTCGAGGCGCGATGCGGCGTAGAACGAGTCCGGCGTGGCATTGAGCACACCCATCACTACCGGGTGGCAATATTCTACCACACGATGTCCTGCGCGGAGCGTGAAGGGACGGAAGGTGCTCATGACTTAGTGTATCTATATGAGGCTGTGACAAAAATCAGATGCAACTATCTACATAGGGTGCTCCATTGAGCGGCGGCTTGCATACGCAACGAGTGCCGGTATCCGGTCGGTTCATGGAACGACCCTACGTCAGAGAAGCCATTTTGACACAGCATCTTGATGATTTTCTGCGATTTACTGACGGTTGGCGCGTTTGCGCTCGATTTCGTCAAGAATAATCTTGCGGAGACGGATATGATGGGGTGTTACCTCTACGTATTCGTCGCCCTTGATGTATTCGAGCGCTTCCTCGAGGCTGAACACTACGGGAGGTACAATCTTGGCCTTGTCGTCGGCGCCGGATGCACGCATGTTCGTGAGCTTCTTGCTCTTGGTCACGTTGACGGGGATATCGTTGTCCTTGGCGTTTTCGCCCACTACCTGACCGGCATATACCTCTTCCTGCGGGAAGATGAAGAAGCGGCCTCGGTCCTGGAGCTTATCGATGGCGTAGGCGTAAGCTGTACCGGATTCGATGGCGATGAGAGAGCCGTTGGTGCGACGTTCGATGTCACCCTTCCAGGGCTGGAATTCGAGGAAACGGTGGGCCATGATAGCCTCGCCGCCACTGGCTGTGAGCACATTGCTGCGCAGACCGATGATACCGCGGGAAGGAATCTGGAACTCCATGTGCACGCGGTCGTTCTTGGTCGACATTGCGACGAGTTCGCCCTTGCGGCGTGTCACCATGTCAATCATTTTCGACGAACTTTCCTCGGGCACGTTGATAGTGAGAAGCTCTACGGGTTCGCACTTCACGCCGTCAATTTCTTTGATAATTACCTGCGGCTGACCCACCTGCAGCTCGTAGCCTTCGCGACGCATGGTCTCGATGAGTACGGACAGATGGAGTACGCCACGGCCGTAGACAATCCACACATCCTCGCGATCACCCTTCTCTACACGGAGAGCAAGGTTGCGGTCGAGTTCGGCGGTAAGACGGTCGCCGATATGACGCGAAGTCACGAACTTACCGTCCTTGCCGAAGAATGGGCTGTCGTTGATGGTGAAAGTCATCGACATTGTAGGCTCGTCGATGGCAATACGGGGCAGAGGTTCGGGATTCTCGGGGTCGCTGACAGTGTCGCCGATTTCGAAGCCTTCGAGACCAACGATAGCGCAGATGTCACCGTTCTCAACGCTTTCAACGCGCTTGCGGCCCATACCTTCGAAGGTATGTAGCTCCTTGATACGCTGCTTACTTACGCTGCCGTCCTTGCGACAGAGAGCAATCTCTTCACCTTCGCGGATAGTACCTCGGTGCACACGGCCTATAGCGATACGGCCTACATATTTCGAGTAGTCCAGCGAAGTGATAAGCATCTGAGGCTCACCGGGATTCTCCTCCGGGCCAGGTATATATTCAATGATAGCATCCAGCAGAGGCAGGATGTTGTCGGTGGGAGTCTTGTAGTCGGTGCTCATCCAACCCTGCTTGGCCGAGCCATAGAGCGTGGGGAAGTCGAGCTGTTCCTCGGTAGCATCAAGATTGAACATCAGGTCGAACACCATCTCCTGCACCTCCTCGGGGCGGCAGTTAGGTTTATCTACCTTATTAATAACGACTACAGGCTTGAGACCCATTTCGATAGCTTTCTGCAGCACGAAACGCGTCTGAGGCATAGGACCTTCGAAAGCGTCGACGAGCAGCAGACAGCCGTCGGCCATATTGAGTACGCGCTCAACCTCACCGCCAAAATCGGCGTGTCCGGGAGTGTCTATAATGTTGATTTTGTACCCCTTGTAGTTGATTGATACGTTCTTCGAGAGAATTGTGATGCCACGCTCGCGCTCCAGGTCGTTGTTGTCAAGGATAAGTTGACCGGCATTTTGGTTCTCGCGGAAAAGGTTGCCGGCGAGAAGCATCTTGTCCACCAGAGTGGTCTTGCCGTGGTCGACATGGGCGATAATGGCTATGTTGCGTATTTTTTGCATACTCTATTGGATTATTTCAACGTGCAAAGTTATGCAATTTTTTCCACTCAACCAACAACACACCCATTTTTCTGTAGAGTGACAAAGGAGAGCCCCTACTCCCTACTCTCAACTGACAAGTGCAAAATTAGCGATTAGTCGGAAGAAAACCTTC
>CAMWKV010000058.1 GCA_947174915.1 uncultured Porphyromonadaceae bacterium
TTGGCGATACCAGAGATAAGAGAGCGTGAGCAAAAATCAAGCTCCGCGCCTTTTGCGTATTATGTATTATAGTTAACGTATTTGGTGGAGCTTATCGATAGGCTTTCTTAATATTATGAAGAAGTACCTGTTAATAATAGCTTCATTCCTCCTTCTTCTGTCTTCATGTAGTGAGACTCCGAAGGAAAAAGCTGAAAAAGCTGTGAAAGATTATGTCACTGCAATTCAAAAAGGTGATATTAAATGTGCTGACTGGGAAAATCTATCTCCGGAATACGTGATTACAAACATAGATTCCTTAGTCATTGATAGCACAAAAATCTCTGGAATTAATAGTTTCTATGTATATGCACACGTGGAAGATAAATTGGTAAAATTTGATGTAGAGCAAGATCCTGAATCTTCAGATTTTAAAGTTTTAGAAACACGTGGACTTTATGCTATTGATTTAGCTAAGATCAAAGAAAAAACAGGATGTATGCTTCAACGTCCATATTATGAGAATGATTTTGATGCGGCTAAAGAAATTTCGCAGCAACTATATGTATTACAGAAATTTGAAGAGTTCTCAAATACTATAAGTTCAAATGATACGTCGATGATTTATCAATTGTATCCCCAATTTAAGAACTATAATTATTCGATAAGTACTAAGCCGACTGCAAAATCTATAAGAGTAGACTCAGGTCGGTACCGTATATCATGTTCAGATTCAACATCATATGAGTTTAGTATGAATGGAAACTTAACCGATTGTTTAGGTGTAATTTCAGTAGAAGATGCTGAAAATGAGGTTAAAAGGTTTGGCGTTGACCCAAAACCGCGTGGTAGTAATTTTGATATTGCATACATCCTCGGACTTAAGGAGCAGGCAAAAGCACTTGCAGAAGAACAAGCTCGTAAATTAGCCGAAATTGAAAAAGAAAAGGCGAGAAAAGAGAAAGCAAATAAATATATTAAACAAGGAGTGGCTCTAATCTCGTCTCAGTTCTCTAACAACGGTAAAGGAGCAAAAGGTGTTAAATTTAAGGCACTCAATACCTCAAATAAGACGGCTAAATATATAATAATGGAAGTAGTTGGTTATAATAGTGTTGATGATCCGGTCTATAGTGATGGATACTTGAAACGTTGTCGAGGTATTGGTCCAATTGGTCCAGGGGAGGCTGGCTCTTGGGATTTTGACGAAATATGGGAACGCGGTGATCTTGTCGAAAGTTATGAAATAAAGGCTTTAGTTATACAATTTAAAGACGGAACATCCAAAAGAGTTAAATTACCGCGGCCAATTCCATCGAATTATAGAGACTGGTTGTATTAAATATTCGACCCTATCGTAGAGTCAATTTATGACAGTAACAGAACAAATTGCTAAGCTTAAAACCCTACTTGACGCCGGTGCTCTGACGCAGAAAGAATTCGGGGTCGCAAAGAACCGAATTCTGGACGTTGAAGAAAATCCGGTTCAAGTATTAAGATTTCATAGCTCAATGGTCAATAAAATCAAAGCGTTCCTAATTCTGGCAGTCCTGATGTTTCTCCCATCAGGATTGTCAGCTCAGCAAATATCCGTTGAAGACTTTTGGCGACATTTTTTCGAGGCTCAAAGTAAAATTGATCTTATCCGTCAAGGCCTTGATGATGCTACCGTATATTTCGAATTGGATGATTTGAAATCAATCGCATTACAGACTCCTGATCCACAAGCATACCTCGACTACGCGCTTGCTCGTTATAACCGTACCATTAGTCTATTGAATAAAGCTGGCGCGGATTGGGCTGAATATATTGCAAATTACTACAAAGATTGTCAAGGAAGGGTCAATATAGATCCTCGTGCAATGCAGGAAGGAATTGTCAAATACACAGATATGAAAGAATTCTTTCTATATTATTCTCAGCAAGAAGAAGCCAGCTATCATGATTTATGGAAGAAGTACTCGGAAAAGTATGGTAACACAGGTCGTGAATACTTCCGGTACGACAATGAATTTATGAAACAATACGAAGTTTATGTTTATGATGAGTAGTAGGTATATGTTAAGATACATCGCGTTTTATAATTATAGCGTAGTTGGCTATATTAATTTTTTAGCACTTAGTGTCCACTCATGACAGTAACAGAACAAATTGCCAAGCTTAAAGCCCTACTTGACGCCGGTGCTCTGACGCAGAAAGAATTCGAGGTTGCAAAGAACCGAATTCTGGACGTTGATGAACATTCGGTTCAAGTAGAGGCGGCTCAAAATACTCTGACTCAGGATAAGTCTGAAACAGAGGATATTTCGAATAATCCAGAAGCCGAGATTTTGCTCAAAGATCCTACAAAGACCAATACGCATACGAAGCGTAATATTATTATCGGGTTGTTCGTGGGATTTATTATAATATTCGTGTTTGCTATGATTATATCCACCAACATGTCCTCGTCCTCGGAGAGAGAATACCCATCGTATGCGATGTCTGAGAATGATACCGAATTATCTGAAATACCAGTTGATGCCTATTCAGAGGATGTGGATGATAATAGCTTCAACAATTCTACAGGTCCATGGCGTAAAGACTACTTCAAAAACGAATGGGGAGAACCGGATACCCATGATCCATTTATAATGGCTGTTCTGTCCGGCGATGCATGGAATGTACACGTTGACTATCTGCCAGCCTATTCGACGGATTCTGAGTTTGGAGTTTTCAGATTATTTCTGCTTGATAGACATGGTAGTCTGACGAGTATGCGTGAACCTGTGAATATTGTTGTGCGGGGAGCGGATGGAGAGACGAGATACGTGCCTGTCTCCAGCGTTAGCGAAAGAGGTATCGCATATGTGACAGAACCCAGTGCAGTGCAAGGTCTAATAATGTATTTTGATGACGGTCAGTTTGATATTCGGCTGGATTTCGAGAAGTATCTTGAGAAACATCATACTATTGCAAGTTATTATGGCTATGAGGGTGATTTTAAGCGCGCTGTATTGAATATGTTGTATTAAATGGAGTAAAATATCAGTATATGAGGACTTTTTGGTAAATAATACAGCGGTTAGGAATTAATCTGCTGCGTATAGTATTAGCCGGTCGAGATTCTCTCGGGCGGCTCTTTCGTTTCTGCAAGTTGGTTGCATGGAGTTTTTTATTAACTTTGTAGTCGTAAATATCAGGCTTGCTCGCGGTGGTTATGGTATCAGGTGCTGTCGGAGGCGGGTCGTTAAATGATGAGTTATGGAATTCGTATATGCATTGATAAATATGTTGGCCGAGATGTCGCCGTATCTGCTGTTGGGATTTCTGATAGCAGGAGTATTGTACGCTTTTGTGCCGGGTGATTTCTATCGCAGCCACCTCTCGCGTCCCGGGGTGTGGTCGGTGATAAAGGCTGCTTTGATAGGTGTGCCTCTGCCGTTGTGCTCCTGCGGGGTGCTTCCTACGGCGGTATCATTGAGGCGAAACGGTGCTTCGCGAGGCGCTGCTACTTCGTTCCTCATCGCCACTCCTCAGACTGGTATTGACTCCATAGCCGCTACGTACTCACTCTTAGGGCCGGCATTTGCTGTCATTAGACCGTTGGCAGCCCTTCTGACGGCTTTTGCCGGAGGTATGCTGGTGTCGAAAGAAGATAAGGCTTGCTGCGTGGACGCAAATATGGATGTCGATACGATAGATGCTCCGTCGTCAGACAGTTTCGGCGGCAAGATTCGTGACGCCCTCCGCTACGGCTATGTGGATATGATCCGTAATATCGGCAAATGGCTTGTCATCGGCCTCGTGATAGCGGCGGCGATTACTGTATTCGTACCCGACGGTTTCTTCACTTTCTTCGCCGGCTACCCGATTCTGTCAATGATAGCGGTAGTGATTGTGGCCGTGCCGATGTATGTCTGTTCTACCGGATCGATTCCTATCGCACTATCTCTGATGCTCAAAGGCCTCAGTCCCGGGGCTGCCTTCGTGCTGCTGATGGCCGGACCGGCGGCGAATTTTGCTTCGATAATAATTGTAAGCAAGTCGCTGGGTAAAAAAGCGGCGTCAATATATCTGAGCACCATTGTTGTGGGAGCTATTGCGATAGGCATGTGTATCGACTATCTGATGCCGCGCGACTGGTTCACGATGCCTATGGTGGAGAGCTCCGCGCATTGCCATCTGTCGGTAGGCCTCTTCTCCGGGATTTGTTCTGTGATACTTGTCGCGCTCATGATTAACGCGCTGATTAATAGATATACACCAAATAAAAAGATAGAAAATATGGATAAAGAACAAGTGACTATTGTTGTCAAGGGAATGACCTGCGGCCATTGCAAAGCTATGGTGGAGAAGAATCTCTCCAAACTCGATAATGTAGAATCGGTAACGGTTGATCTCGCTTCCGGCACGACTACTATTACGGGCCAACCCGACATGAATGAAGTCAGGGAAGTGATAGATGACCTGGGCTTTACCATGGCATAGATTATTATGAACGCTTCATCAGAGGAGAGTACGCTGCTGAGTAGGGGTATTAAACCGACGCCGAATCGTATCCTTATCGTCAGAGAGTTGCTAAGGGCAACCCATCCCGTAAGTCTGGGCGACATAGAAGCGCTGACGGGATATTCAATCGATAAGGCAAGTATTTTCAGAGTGCTTGAGCTTTTCGCAGAGAAGGAGCTCACCCATGTGATAGAGGATGGCAGCCGGTCGCTGAAATACGAACTCTGTCACAGCAGCGGACACCATAGGGCTTCCGATCAGCACGCTCACTTTTATTGCGAAAACTGTGGCTCGGTGACTTGTCTTGATGAAGTTAGCCTGCCAGAAATTGCTGTCCCGGCACAGTACAGGGTGAAATCTGTAAATCTGATGTTTAAAGGCCTATGGCCGGACTGTAGCGAATGACAATATATTTTCCGGTCGGTGTTTGTGGTGAAATTTTGCCACTCATCCGACCGGAATTTTTTTGTGAGTTTTTTGTGAGTTATTTGTAAGCCGGAGGGGGGTAAACTGCACGAAAAGCGGGTGAAAGCGTGTTTTGCCGATTGCCTCCAGGATAGCTCTAAAGGGCTATTTCTCAGTATAATTACTGGTTGTCAAGCGGTTGGGAACAAAAAAAATTGAATGTCTCCCGACATCCAATCTGTTTTAACCTTAAATCTATACCATGAAAAACACAGTGCAAAGGTATACCATATAGTTGGGATATGCAAGAGTTGGATGGATATTTGTGTAATATTTAACATTTATTTAACCATATCGCCTCCGTTCGTGCTGAAAATCATAATTTTTGCCATTATGATAGCATGCATGGTGTGCAAATTGTTATTGCCCTTTGCTAAATTGTCATTTTGCTATGGTATTTGCGATAAAAGACGGCACTTAGCACTATACCACGGGTGAGAAGGTATGCATCGAAGGCCAACCACAGTCCGTCATTGCCCATCGGGGCTGCTGCAATCTTCACAGCGGCGAACACTATCAGGGCAGTTGCCATGGACAGGAGCAGTGAACGGGTGTCTACAAGTCCTACGAAGATGCCGTCCCATACGAAGGCAGCAAATCCGCATAATGGGATAGCTCCTGCCCAGGGCAGGTAGCGCACTGCCACGGTGCGTACGGTGGGCTCGTCGGTGAGCAGGCGGATTATCTCCTCGCCACCGAGGTAATAGCAAACCGAGAAGACGAGAGCTCCGCAGCCGCCTATGCGCATGAGCGCCTTGACGAGACGTCCTACCATATCGTGTCGACCGCTGCCGCTATGTTTGCCGGCAAGTGCTTCGCCGGCGAAGGCGAAGCCGTCCATGAAGAAGCTGAAGAACATGAATAGCTGCATTAGTATGGCGTTGGCGGCCAGGATGTCGGTGCCAAGACTTGCGCCCACGTGTGTGAACCATAGCGTGACGGCTACCAGGCATGATGTGCGCAGGAAGATATCGCTGTTGATGCGGAAGAAGCGCATCAATGCCCGCGGCTCGAATACCAGGCGGAGCCACGCCTCAAGCCTCGACGGCACGGGCATATCGGAGGAGCCCTTTGACGAGAAGGTATGAGGGTGATAGCGTTTCCATGCCAGTACGGCGGCTACTGTCAGGCCTCCCCACTGTGCTACGAGGGTACCACAGGCTACGCCAGCTATCTTCATCTTCAGCCCGTAGACCAGCGCGAGGCTCGTGCCGATGTTGAGCACATTGGTGGCGATGGCCGTCCACATCTGTGCACGCGAGTCCTGCATACCCAGGAACCAGCCCGACAGTGCGTAGGTCATTATCACCGCCGGAGCGCCCCATATAAGGATGCTGAAATACTCACGGGCGAGGTAGGCTGTGGCGGCGTCGGCGTCCATGAATCGTAGCACAGTGTAGGCTATTGGGTCTTGCAGCGCTATCATGGCTAAGCCTATGCCGAAGGCTATGGCAAGACTTCGCCAGAGGATGATAGACGTGTCGGTGTGTGCGCCGAAGGCCTGTGCCGTGAGTCCTGTCGTACCCATGCGCAGGAAGTTGAAAAGCCAGTAGAGCATGTTGAACATGGCTCCACCCACGGCTATTGCCGCCAGATAGCGAGCCTCGCCTATATGTCCGGTGATAGCCACGTCCACCAATCCCAGGAGCGGAGTGGTGATGGTGGCTACTATCGCCGGCAGAGCTATTGACAGTATTTCGCGTCGAAGCGTCATGAGATAGTACAAGAGATGAGACGGATGATATATCAGAGGGGCGCTCCGCGGCGTCCGTACCGTGGTCGGAGAAAGTCACGGAAACGGACGCCAGGCTGAGCGCCCCTGCATTATGACAGCTCTTTACGCCTTCTTGCGGCAGGAGCTGATGTAGAGGTAGCCGATGAGCAGAGCATAGGCAACGAGGCCGAGAATCTGTGGGCCGAACTCGTCGTTGTTGCTCGGTGGCGTGTGACCGCAGAAGATGGTCACGGCAGCGAATACGCCGAAGAGAGCACCACCGGCGATGAGTCCGGAGCTGATGAGTGTAGCGCGGTCGTTGCGGGCCTTGCATACTTCGGGATCTTTTGAGCTGTGTGTCACGAACCACGATACGAGACCACCCACGAGCATGGGGGTGTTAAGGTGCAGGGGCAGGAACATACCCAGGCAGAAAGCCAGAGTGGGCACGCCAAGCCAGTTGAGCAGGAGCGCCAGGATGGCACCTGTGATATAGAGCATCCAGGGAGTGTTGCCGCCGGTCATCATGGGTTCGATGACGCTTGCCATAGCATTGGCCTGCGGAGCAGCGAGAGCGCCCTCGCCGGTGAAGCCGTACACCTTATTAAGCATCAGCATCACGCCACCGACAGTGGCTGCCGATACGAGTGTGCCGGCGAATTTCCATGTCTCTTGTTTGCGCGGGGTAGAGCCGAGCCAGTAGCCGATCTTAAGGTCGGTCACAAAGCCGCCGGCCATCGATAGTGCGGTACATACCACGCCGCCGAGTACCATAGAGGCCACGATGCCGGAGGTGCCGGTAAGACCGATAGCGACGAATACGCTTGAGGCGATGATAAGGGTCATCAGAGTCATGCCGCTCACGGGGTTGGAGCCTACGATAGCGATGGCGTTGGCGGCGACGGTGGTGAAGAGGAATGCTATCACTGTCACTACCAGCCATGCCACGGCGGCCTGCCACAGAGTATGTATCACGCCGAGCCAGAAGAAGAGGAACACGGCGATGAGAGCCAGTGCTGTGAAGTAGGCGATGTGCTTCATCGAGATATCGCTCTGCCAGCGGATGGTGCGGGTGCCCTCCTGTTTGCCCTTGAACTCGCGTGCGGCGAGTCCCACGGCTTGACCGATGATGGGAGCGGATTTGATGATGCCGATGATACCGGCCATGGCGATACCGCCGATACCTATCTTGCGGGCGTACTCGGAGAATATCTCACCGGGTGCCATAGCCATGATGTCAGCGCTGCCGTAGGCACCCATCAGAGGTATGATGAACCACCATACGAAGGCCGAGCCGGCGAAGATGACGAAGGCATATTTCAGACCTACGATGTAGCCGAGACCGAGCACTGCGGCACCGGTGTTGCAGGATACCACGAATTTGTATTTATCGGCGAGAGCCTGTCCCCAGGAGTATGCAGTGGTGGTCACTACTTCCGACCACCAGCCGAATGTAGCCACGATGTAGTCGTAGATACCGCCTACAAGCGATGCCACTACGAGGAGAGCAGCCTGGCCGTTGCTGCCGCCCTTGCCGATGGCTTGTCCGCTGATGAGCACCTGTGTGGTGGCGGTAGCCTCCGGGAAGGGATACTTGCCGTGCATGTCCTTCACGAAGTACTTGCGGAAGGGGATGAAGAAAAGGATACCCAGGATGCCGCCGAGAAGCGAGCTCAGGAATACCTGGAGAAAGTTCACTGTGATGTCGGGGTACTTGGCCTGGAGGATGTAGAGTGCGGGCAGGGTGAAGATGGCGCCGGCGACGATTACGCCCGAGCAGGCGCCGATAGACTGGATGATAACGTTCTGTCCGAGAGGATTCTCCTTCTTAAGTTGTGCCGACAGACCCACGGCGATGATGGCGATGGGGATGGCGGCTTCGAACACCTGTCCTACCTTCAGACCGAGGTAGGCGGCGGCGGCACTGAACACGATGGCGAGGAGGAGACCTACGCCGACGGAGTAGGGCGTCACCTCGGCATATTCGCGAGCCGGATGCATCACCGGACGATATTCTTCGTCGTCGGCAAGCTCACGAAATGCATTTTCGGGCAGGTCGATGGGATCCACTTCGGCCGGATCGAGTTCCGGAGCATCGACTTTCCCTGTGTGGAAATCTTTCATTGCTTACTGTTTATGATTGGTATTCAGGATTATTTCACTTGTGTTGGCGGTCAGGGCTTATTTGGTGGGGACTTTCAGCTTCTGTCCTGCCTGTATTTTGTCGCCTGCCATGTTGTTGGCTTTCTTGAGCTGGGCAACAGTCACGCCGTAACGGTTGGCAATTTTGGCCAGGCTTTCGCCCTTCTTCACAGTGTGGGTCGTGGTCTTGGTAGCAGCCTTAGCAGTGCTCTTGGCAGTGCTCTTGGTGCCGGATGCCTTGGTGCTGTTTTTGGTGTTGTTTTTGGCTGTATTTGCTGTCGCTGCTTCTTTTTCAGCGGCAGTACTGTCTGAGCTTTGGCCGGCGAAAGCATTAGCTACCTCACCCGCACCTGTGGCAGGGGCCTCTACGGCTACGGAGTCGGTCGGGACAGATACTTCAGTGCTTTCGGTGGGAGCGCTGTTGTCGGAAACATTCTGCGAGCGAATCTCTACGGCTGTCGGGTCTGGATTGGTGTTAGGCTCGACCTGCGGAGTGGGTTTGTAGCGGCGTACGGTGGATACAATCTTGAGTTTGCGACCCTGCTTGACAGCCTTACCTACCTTATTGTATTTGCGTATCTGGGCTACTGTAACGCCGTATTTGGCAGCAATCTTGGCAAGTGTCT
The DNA here is from genome assembly GCA_947174915.1 of uncultured Porphyromonadaceae bacterium. Classification (GTDB taxonomy): domain Bacteria; phylum Bacteroidota; class Bacteroidia; order Bacteroidales; family Muribaculaceae; genus CAG-873. The sequence continues at coordinate 9,418 of CAMWKV010000058.1, forward strand.
CACCACGTTTTACGGTGTGATATTTTACCACTTCTTCGTCGTAGTATTCACCCTTACTGTCGCGACCGGTGGTGGCTCCGGAGGCCGGTTCTACGCGTCCGCGACGTGCGTACTTAGCCGCGTTGTGGTTCAGGATGGAGTCTTCGTTGACGATATAGGCCAGAGTCTGGAGCGATGGGAGCACCAGTGCATAGGGTTTGATATCACCGGGTATGAGGTCCTGGCGGAACTGAGGATTGAGGGCGCGGATTTCCTCCATGGGGATGTCCATCACCTCGGAAATCTGTTCGAAATGTACGCGACGGTTCACATGCACGGTATCTACGACGATGGGCCGGCGAGCGAGAGCCGGTGATATATTGTGGTGCTTGTGGTACTGCATCACATAGTTTGCGGCGATGAAAGCCGGCACATAGCCGCGTGTCTCGGCGGGAAGGAATGGGTATATTTCCCAGAAATCATGCTTGCCTTCTCCGGCGCGGCGCAGGGCCTTGTTCACGTTGCCGGGGCCGCAGTTGTAGGCAGCGATGGCCAGCGACCAGTCATCGTAAATTTTGTAGAGCTGCTTGAGGTATCGAGCGGCGGCGTCCGAACTGATGTACGGGTCGCGGCGCTGGTCGATGAGCGAATTGACCTCCAGTCCGAGGTCGGTTGCTGTGCCAGGCATGAACTGCCACAGACCGGCAGCACCGGCTTTCGACACCGCTGTGGGCACGAGGGCCGACTCTATCACAGGGAGATATCGTAGCTCATTCGGCATGCCGTAGCGCTCGAGGGCTTCCTCGAAGATGGGGAGGTAGTAGAGGCTCAGGCCGAGCATGTTCTCCACCAACTGACGCCTGCGGTTGATGTAGAAGTTGATGGCATTCTTTACCGGTACGTTGAGGGGCATCTCGATGACAGTGGGCAGGGCCGACAGACGCTCTATCAGCACATCATCGGTCACATCGACGGCGGCTTCGTTATCGGCATCGTAGTCCAGTACCACATAGTTCTTGAGGTACCAGTCTTCGAGCATCTTGTGTGTGTCGGTCTCAAAACTTTCGGGGAGCATCGATGCCGGCGCATTCATTGCGGCCTTCACATCGCGCACACTCGCGGCATGTATGCTCGGCAGAGAGAGGGTGATGAGGCCGAGGCTCAGGAGTTTGCTCAGGATATTCATTCGGTTGTAGAGGGGTATGTCAGAAGTTTAGCGCCCACACAAGTCCCACCGATGGTTTCACTCCACGGCCGTCCTGAAATAGGGCGGGGGATACATCCATCGACAGGTCGGGGCTGATATCGAAGTGTGATAGGGAGGCGTCCACGTAGGCATCCACCATGGCGACGAGGTACACTCCCACCATGGCGATGATACATAGGTCGCGGTTGCGGCGATAGAAATTTTTGCGTGACTGAAGGATGTTGGTCAGCCACTTACGGTCGAGGTCTTCTTCCTTTGTTGTAGGCGGGAAGAAGTTCATGTAGGAGTTCGTGCCCGGGTCGTTGTCCATGATGTCGCGGTAGGCTCGGGTGTAGTCGTTGAGCATGCCGTTGTTCCACGATGTGGCATAGCCCAGTCCCATGTATGCGCCTATCACGATGGGCAGTTTCCAGTAGCGGCGGTTGTAGAGCTGTCCCAGACCGGGGAATAGCGCCGACATCCATACGGCACGAGTAGGGTCGGGGTTGAATTCTGTCTCGCGCGGTTCCCATACGTCGTAGGCCGAGGCTTTAGGGCCGTTCACTGCCGTGCTGTCGGTTTCGTTAGTCACGGTGCCGCTGAGTTCGGCCTCGCCGAGAGTGAGGACTATTTCGTCCGGTGCGCCGGGTATGGTGTCGGTTGCCGATACAATGCTGTCGGAAGACGTCAACATGCGCACACCCGGTGTAGAGGCGGCGCATGAGAGACCGGTCGCTATTGTGGCGACGGCGAGCAGGAGGCGGAGGGCTTCGGATAGCCTACTGTGCATCATGTTCTTTGAGTGAGTCGAAGAGCGTGATGAGGCGTTCGAGCTCGCCTTCGTTCTTGAACTGAAATGTGATGCGTCCGCTGCCCTTGTCGTTGCATGAGAACTGCACCGGGGTGCGGAATACGCTTGATAGATGGCGCTTTAGTACGTCGTAATCGGTGGCGGTGCTTCGTGTTGAAGCGTCTTTGGCACCGGGCTTGTTGCCTTCCTCGTACTGTCGTGCGAGCTCCTCCACTCGGCGCACGGAGAGGCCCTGCTTGAGTATCTCGTTGTAGAGCTTGAGTTGCAGCGCGGGGTCGGAGATGCTCAGCAGAGCGCGTGCATGTCCCATGTCGACGCGTTTGTCGCGCAGCCCGAGCTGTACCTCGGCCGGCAGACGGAGCAGTCGGAGGAAGTTTGCCACCGTGGCGCGTTTCTTGCCTATGCGTTCGCTCAGCTGTTCCTGCGTCAGACGGTACTGGTCTATGAGCTTGCGAAAGGTCAGCGCGATTTCGATGGCATTGAGGTCTTCGCGCTGTATATTCTCGATGAGGGCCATCTCGGTGAGTTCCACCTCGTTGGCTGTGCGTATATATGCCGGTACCGTCTGCAGTCCTGCCATGAGTGCAGCGCGGTAGCGTCGTTCGCCGGCGATGATCTGGTATGTGTCGGGACCGGTCTTGCGCAGCGACAGCGGCTGTATGATGCCGAGCTGACGCACGGATGCCGCAAGTTCTTCCAGGGCAGTGTCGTCGAAGAACGTACGGGGCTGGTCGGGATTCGGAGAGATGGCGCTCAGGCTGATTTCGTTGATTGCCGACGTGCCTCGTGCGGGCACATCGTCCATGGGGATGAGTGTGTCGAGGCCTCGGCCCAGAGCGTTACGTTTATTTGGTGATGACATTGTGTTATCGTGTGATTAGTGGCTGTCAGGCTTGGGCGGCGCGAGCTTGGTGATGACGCGAATGTTTGTTTATCAACTCTTTGGCCAGGAGGATATGGCTTGTGGCGCCACGACTCTCGCTGTCGTATAGCAGAGCCGGCAATCCGTGGCTCGGTGCCTCGCTGAGTCGGATGTTGCGCGGTATGACGGTGTTGAATACCATGTCGCCAAAGTGACCCTTAAGCTCCTCGTAGATTTGGTTGGCAAGTCGCAGACGTGCGTCGTACATGGTGAGCAGGAAGCCCTCGATTTCGAGGCTCGGGTTGAGACGCGACTTGATGATGCGTATGGTGTTGAGCAGCTTGCTTATGCCTTCCAGGGCGAAGTACTCTGCCTGCACGGGGATTATCACCGAGTCGGATGCGGTGAGGGCGTTCACTGTGATGAGGCCGAGCGACGGCGAGCAGTCGATTATGACGTAGTCGTAGGTGTCGCGCACTGGGGCGAGCAGTCGTTCCAGCACACGCTCGCGGTCGGGCTTCGATATCAGTTCTATCTCAGCGCCCGCGAGGTCGATGCGGGAGCCCACCAGCCACAGACCCTCCATGCATGTGGGCACCTCGGAGCCGCCGAGGGGATAGTTGTCCACCATACACTCGTATATCGACGAGGACATCGAGCGAGGATCTATGCCGTAGCCCGATGTGGCATTTGCCTGAGGGTCCGCATCGATGATGAGAACCTTCTTGCCCTCGGCAGCCAGCGATGCCGCAAGATTGATAGTTGTGGTAGTCTTGCCTACACCACCTTTTTGGTTTGCTATAGCTATGATTTTACCCATTAGTGCTCTGTGTGAGATTCTTGTGCAAAGTAACAAAAAATCCGTGAAACGAAAAAGAAATGTTCCACGAATTTCCGCTAAAGTGTAGATAAGTTGATAACCGCCGGTGCGAGGATGGGGCGAGTGTCAGGGTGCGGGGCGCTTGG
>CAMWKV010000059.1 GCA_947174915.1 uncultured Porphyromonadaceae bacterium
CGACAAACGAGGACTTTAAAGAGCAGAAGAAAATCGTAGTAGACGATGCTAATGAGAGTTTCAAGCCCGGCGAAACGAGATATATTCCGGTAGACTGGCACAACAGTGAGATGGCGATGGTCAAATATGTCATTCCAGACAAAATGCCGCTATATATACCAATGACATATAAAAACTGGGACCTTAGTAATGAGAAATATTATGATTTAATAGGATTAAGCGAAGGTCTTACAAGCAAGTATGTAAAGAACCGTGAGAACGGCGCAAGCAACTACTATCCCATTCTGATACAACGCATGAAAAATGCCATCAAGTACACGGATATTCCCCTGTTGAAGCAGTGTCAGGAATTTGCTATTTCTGACGTCAACATGGCCGATATGACCGGTACGATTGTCTTTTTTAATGACGCACACATGTATGAATCGGTACTCAGTCTGGACGATGATGATAAAATTGATGTCACCCTGTTCAACGAGAAACTCTCCGATGATAATATCTTCAGTCAAACGATTGCACAAGTGAAGGAGACAGATGAGTACATAAATTCGTATGCAAAAGACAAACGCCGTTCCAAGATTGTCAAGGAGTATAACAAGGCAGTCAAAGGCTACCGATATTCATTTGAAACTCCCGCCGCAAATTTTGGCGATTTATACAGAGTGTACTATGGCTTGGGAAAGACGTTAGAACTGCAGAAGCAGTATAAGGGTATGCTTGAATAATCAATTTATACAGAGATATAGGCCGAGGCAAAATTTTTGCCCCGGCCTATTTATTAGCCTATCTTTGCAGTGTTGAATCCGGGTAGGTCGTATATCAAGCTCTCGGGGTTTTATGGCGGGTCATTGGATGCCGAGGGCGGTAAGCATGGTGCGGTAGTATTCGGCTTTCTTTTCTATGGCCAGGGGGTATGCACGGCTTGTCGATGGCATGCGCCATATCTGCAGGTCATCGGCGCCCGCGACACATTCGCCCATGCGCGGCAGTGCGGTGTCCGTGAGCGATGCCACTACTTGCGCCGCCTTCTCACCCGTTGTGGCGACGGCCTTGCAATCAGGCATCTGCACCAAGAGGTCGGAGAGCGGGACGGGCTCTACTATCTCCAGAAATTTGTCCGACGCATTGCCCTTGAGACGACGTACGGCGCGTGCCGTATCGTTCAGTGCTATGCCCTTTTCGGCCATCAGAGCCTTGATGTCGTCGAGGCGGAAGCATTTCCGCGCCGGGTCGTAGAGGGCGTTCTTGTCACCGAGAAATATCAGACCCATTATGCGCCAGAAGTCGTTCGTCGGATTGGGATAGTAGAAATCCATGCTCCAGCGATGCGCCCCGGGCGGGAAGGTGCCCATAATAAGCACCTTGGCCCCCTCAGGAATGAAGGGCGGCCAAGGATGTGTTTCTATTTCGGGAAGTTCGCTCATCGGGGAAGTGTCTCCACAGTGAGGGCAGCGTAGGCGCGCTCGGCCTTCTCTTTAGCAGCCTCTACGGTATCGGCAGTGGCGAGGATGACACCCATGCGACGGTGGCCGCGCACTTCGGGTTTGCCGAAGATACGGAGCTGTACACCGGGTTCGGCGAGGACGCCTTCGAGGTTGCCCATCAGCACCTTGTCGGTATCGCCTTCGACGACGATAGCCTTGGACACAGAGGGACCGAGGAAACGAATCTCGGGTACGGGGAGACCGAGGAGGGCGCGGGCATGCAGTGCGAACTCGCTCATATCCTGCGATATCATAGTGACCATGCCTGTGTCGTGCGGGCGGGGCGATACTTCGCTGAATATCACCTCATCGCCCTTGACGAACAGCTCAACGCCGAAGATACCATATCCGCCGAGGGCATCTGTGACAGCCTTTGCGGCAGCCTGAGCGGCTTCGAGAGCCTTGGGGCTCATGGCCTGGGGCTGCCAGGAGATGCGGTAGTCGCCGTCGACCTGTATGTGACCCACGGGCTGGCAGAATACTGTGCCGGAGATGCTGCGGACGGTGAGCAGGGTGATTTCGTAGTCGAAGTCCACGAAGCCTTCGACAATTACCTTGCCGGCGCCTGCGCGGCCACCATGCTGAGCCTCTTCCCAGGCAGCATCAATCTGCTCGGGAGTGCGTACGGTGCTCTGGCCGTGGCCTGACGAACTCATCACGGGCTTCACCACTACGGGCAGACCGATTTCTTCGATAGCAGCCTTGAATTCATCGTAGGTGGAGGCGAAGCGATAGGGCGAAGTGAGGAGACCGAGCTCCTCGGCGGCGAGGCGACGGATGCCTTCGCGGTTCATGGTAAGACGGGCAGCGCGTGCCGTGGGCGTTACGTGCCAGCCTTCTTTCTCGAGTTCTACGAGAGTATCGGTAGCAATAGCCTCGATTTCGGGAATGATGTGGTCGGGCTTTTCCATCTCCACTACCTGGCGGAGAGTATCACCATTGAGCATGTCGAAGACATAGCTTCTGTGAGCCGTCTGCATGGCAGGCGCATTGGGATACTTGTCGCACGCCACCACTTCGACGCCGAGGCGCTGGAGTTCGATGGCGACCTCTTTGCCGAGTTCACCGCTACCGAGGAGGAGAGCCTTGCGGCCCGCTTCTGTCATTACCGTTCCTATTGTTGCCATATAAAGTATTTAGGGGTTAGTGTTGTTCTGCTTTGTCGGGGAGAGGAGAGATATCTCGATTTATCAGGATTTATCGTGAGTCATCGGGATTATCTTGTTTATTTCTTGCCGAGATTGAAGAGCTGTCGGGCATTGGCCGTTGTGCGGGTGTCGACATCGGCGAGGGTCAGACCCAGAGCATCGGCTATTCGGTCGGCCACGAGGGGCATCAGGGCACTCTCGTTGCGCTTGCCGCGATGCGGCACGGGAGCGAGCCAGGGTGCATCGGTCTCGGTCACTATCCTGTCGATGCCTATTACCGGCAGGGAGCGGTCCACGTGCGAGTTCTTGAAGGTGACTATACCTCCTATGCCGAAGTAACAGTCCGATACGGCGCGTATGCGTTCCACATCCTCCGGCGTGCCACCGAAGCAGTGGAAGACAGCCTGTACGTCGCGGTAGTCGGACAGGACTTCGAGCGTCTCGTTGAGAGCCTCGCGCGAGTGGATGATGACCGGTAGCTTGCGCCGACGCGCTTCATCGAGCTGACGGGCGAAGGCCTGCATCTGTCTGTCGGCGGTGGTCTTGTCCCAGTATAGGTCCATGCCCACCTCGCCGACGGCCACTATGCGACGGCCGCTGTCGAAGTGACTGAATATTTCGTCGAGCTCCTCCTGCCAGTCGGCTTCCACTTCGGTGGGGTGCAGTCCGAGTGTGACTGATGTAGCCTGCGGCCTAAGGTCATTGAGAGCCAGCATCATAGGCACCGCCTCGCGGTCGACGCCCGGGAGTATCATGTGCTCCACGCCGGCGGCGACAGCACGGTCCACGGCAGCGCACTGGCCGCTGAAATCCGTGGCCGGAGCACCCTCGGGACGATAGTCGTCGACGTAGAGATGTGTATGGGTATCTATCATTCGTTCAGTGACTTAATTATACCGCCGAGTCAATGCTGGCGTGTGCAGGCATGGTCGGCGAGCGAGCAGAAGAAGTCGCAGGCCCGCTTGTCTATGTCAACGGTAGCTATAATAGCTTTCGCACGGGCGGCATAGTCCTCGGCGAGCCGACGGCAACCCTCGTCGAGACCGTGGCGGCGGTATATTTCCGACACTTTCTCTATGAGTTCCTGCGGCATACAGCTGTCGGCATAGAGAGCCTGTATCCGCATCTCATCCACCTCGCGGGCCTTGATGAGCAGCCATGTCTTCTTGCCGTTGACGATGTCGCCGCCTATCTCCTTGCCGAACACTGCGGGGTCGCCGAAGGTGTCGAGCCAGTCGTCGCGCAACTGGAATGCCATACCGAGGGCGAAGCCGTAGTCGTACATAGCCTGCGCGGTATGCTCGTCGGCTTTGGCGCGGATGGCGCCGAGGCGGCAGGCACAGCCCAGCAGCACACTCGTCTTCAGACCTATCATGTGGAGGTATTCGTCGACAGACACATACTTACGTTCCTCGAATTCCATATCGAGCTGCTGACCCTGGTACACCTCCATCGCCGTGGTGTTGAAGCACTTGAGGAGGTCGGCGAGCTCGGCACCTGCATCAGTGGCAAGCTGCTCGATGGCCATGCTCACCATGGCGTCGCCGGAGAGGATAGCGGCGTTGACACCCCAGCGATGATGTACGGTAGGACGTCCTCGGCGCACGTCGGCATTGTCCATCACATCATCGTGCAGGAGGGTGAAGTTGTGGAAGAGTTCTACGGCAAGTGCCTGATGGATAGCCTCGGTGCCGTCGGTGTGCGCCAGAGCGGCACAGGCAGCGATAGTGAGCACGGGACGCAGACGCTTGCCGCCGCTGGCAAGGGTGTATTTGACAGGTTCGTACAGACCCGGGGCCGTGGCAGGGTAGTCGAGCGCCTGAAGGACGGTCTCTATCTCGGAGGAGAATCGGTCGATGGTGAAGTCCATATACTTAATTTAATAAGAGGTGACGTCAGCGGAAGGTGACGAGACGGTTGTAGACGAAGTTGGCGAGGGTGTAGACGACATTGCCCAGCAGCGTGGCGATACCGTAGCCGGAGAGGACTACGCCGCAGATACGGAAGTCCCAGTCGCCATAGCGGGAGGTGAGCATCCACACTACCCATAGCTGCAGCAGGTAGCACACCGCCCAGCCTAGGAAGAACTTGCCGGCCTCGCGCAGGTAGCTGCCGTTGCTGTGGAAGACGAAGGATTTATTGCACAGGAATGAGTTGAGCATACCCGCCACATAGCCCAGGATGTTGCTCACATAGGGGTTGATACCCAGCAGGGAATTGCACATATATATCACTCCGAGGCACACGAGGGTATTGAGCACACCCACGAGGCAGTACTTGATGAATCGGAGCAGCTCGGCATGGCGGGCAAGGAAGCGAGCCGTATACGAGTTTTCGAGTATGGCGTTACGTCGTCGTTCGTTCATGTGTTTTGTCGTTAGTATCGGTGGTCTTGTCAGACGGCTGCACCGTCTCCGGCGGCAGGTCTTCGGGGTCGATATGCAGTATCGGCAGTGACCATCCGAAGTACACGGCAACTATGCGCAGACCTATCACAGTGATGCCGCACGATATCTGTGCCGCCAGCGGTGTGGCCGAGGGCAACAGCAGCACGAGGGTATATACCAGTCCTCCGGCGAGGCAGGCCGTGGCGTAGATGTCTTTGCGGAAGAAGAGTGGCTCCTCGTTGATGAGGATGTCTCGGGTGACGCCGCCGAAGGAGCCGGTGATGATACCCATCACGATAGCCACCCAGGCGGGATAGTCGGCGGCGAGGGTCTTCTCTATGCCCACCACCACAAAGAGCGCCAGACCGATGGCGTCGAAGATGAACAGTGTGCGCATGCCACCCACCAGGAAGCGGCGGAAGAGTATCACGGCAGCGAGGGACAGGAAGGTGACGGCGAGATACATGCCGGACTGCATCCAGAAGACGGGGAGCGCCAGCAGCACGTCGCGAAGGGTACCGCCGCCGATGGCCGTGATGAGACCCACGACGTAGGCGCCGAACCAGTCAAAATTCTTTGCCGCAGCGAGGCGGATACCGGAGATGGCGAAGGCCACCGTGCCGGCTATCTCTATGATATCGAGAAAGAGAAGGTCGCTCATTGCTCTTGACCGGACGGGCTGTGTTGAGGATTATTAGCTGTGGCGGCGCGGGCAGACTTCAATTCCTTCTGTCTGTATCTACACACGTCGGCGAGGAAACATGCCTCGCACTCGGGCTTGCGCGCCTTGCACACATAGCGGCCGTGGAGGATGAGCCAGTGATGGGCCTTGGGGAGAAGTTCGGCGGGGATGTTCTCGACGAGCTTCGCTTCGGTGGTGAGCGGTGTGCGGCTGCGGGTGGTGAGGCCTATGCGCTCGGCCACGCGGAATACGTGGGTGTCGACTGCCATGCGCGGCTGGTCGTAGATGACGGACAGCACCACATTGGCGGTCTTGCGTCCTACGCCGGGGAGCGACATCAGCGCGTCGATATCATCGGGCACCACGCCACCGTACTCTTCGGTGAGGCGGCGGGCCATGCCGAGCAGGGAGCGGGTCTTGTTGTTTGGGTACGAAACGGACTTGATGAGCTCGAACACCTGCTCCGTCGTGGCGGCAGCGAGGGCGGCGGGAGTGGGGAAGGCCTCATAGAAGGCCGGCGTAACCATGTTGATGCGCTTGTCGGTGCACTGCGCCGAGAGTATCACGGCCACAAGGAGCTCGTAGGGGTTGCGATAGTGCAACTCCGTAGCGGGCGAGGGCATCTCGCGCTGGAAGCGTTCTATTACAGCCTGATATCGTTCTTTCTGTTTCATATCCGGGAGCCGACGCCGGGACGGGTCTGTATCCGTCTGGAGGGCATCGGCAATTTGCCTGCACAAATTTACGCATTATTCTGCAAACAGTCAAATTTCCGGGCTTACTCGCAGAAATTCAGCCTCATTAACATATTTTCACTATACACCTTAAGCCATTTATATTGCTAATATACAGACGATTGCCCAATCACTCTCAAAGTAAGCTTGAATTACAATGCAGAAAAATTTCGGTATTTGGAAAATAATTGCTTACTTTGCACCGAAAATACGAAAATATTGCTAATCTAAAATATTGAACCATGTCTGAAATCGCAGAAAAGGTCAAGACTATCGTAGTCGACAAGCTCGGTGTAGAGCCCGAAAAAGTAACTGAAAGCGCATCCTTCGTAACCGATCTCGGCGCTGACTCCCTCGACACCGTTGAACTTATCATGGACTTCGAGAAGGAATTCGACATCACCATTCCCGACGAAGAAGCTGAGAAGATCAAGACTGTAGGCGACGCAGTAGCCTTCGTAGAAGCTCAGAAGGCCTAATCCGCCGGCTTCACGCCTCATCACACTTACCGCCGCCCATCTTGCCCATCATGCGTGAGCAAGTCAAGCGGCGGTTTTGACATGCAATTATTCGAAAAGCCACAAACAGTATATTATGGAACTTAAACGAGTAGTAGTAACCGGCATGGGCGCCATCTCTCCCCTGGGCAACGACGTAGCCACAACATGGGAGGCCGCTAAGGCAGGTGTCAGCGGTGCCGGACCTATCACCCACTTCGATGCGTCAAAATTCAAAACTCAGTTCGCCTGCGAAGTGAAGGACTTCAAGCCCGAAGAGCATTTCGACCGTCGCAAGCAGCGCCAGCTCGACCTTTATGCCCAGTATGCCATTGTGGCAGCGCGCGAAGCTGTAAAGGACGCTGGCATCGAAGAAGCTGCCGAAGCAGGTACCGTAGATAAGGACCGCGTAGGCGTGATTGTAGCTGCCGGCATCGGCGGCCTGCACACCTTCGAGGAAGAGGCCGGATACTACGCCCTCCACGAAGAGGCAGGTCCCAAGTACAACCCCTTCTTCATCCCCAAGATGATTGCCGACATCGCCTCCGGCCACATCTCCATGGAATACGGCTATCACGGCCCCAACTATGGTGTGGTATCCGCTTGCGCATCGTCGAACAACGCCATAATCGACGCCTTCAACCTCATCCGTCTCGGTAAGGCCGACGTCATCCTCACCGGCGGCGCCGAAGCCGCTATCTTCCCCGCAGGCGTGGGCGGCTTCAACTCCATGCACGCCCTCTCCACCCGCAACGACGACCCCCAGCACGCTTCCCGCCCCTTCAGCAAGAGCCGCGACGGCTTCGTGATGGGCGAAGGCTCCGCTGTCCTCGTGCTTGAAGAGCTCGAACACGCTCTCGCCCGTGGCGCGCACATCTACGCAGAAGTGGCCGGCGGCGGTCTCAGCGCCGACGCTCACCACATCACCGCCACTCACCCCGACGGTCTCGGTGCAAAGCTCGCCATGCAGCGCGCCCTCGAAGACGCAGGCATGACCCCCGAAGACATCGACTACATCAACGTTCACGGCACCTCCACCCCCGTAGGTGACATCTCCGAGGTGAAGGCCATCGTTGACCTCTTCGGCGACCAGGCTCACAAGCTCAACATCTCCTCCACCAAGTCCATGACCGGCCACCTCCTCGGTGCCACCGGCGCTATGGAGGCCGTGTTCAGCATTAAGGCTGTGGAAGAAGATATCGTTCCTCCCACCATCAACCACGACCCCGAGGATCAGGACGAACAGATCGACTACACACTCAACTTCACCTTCGACAAGGCTCAGAAGCGCACCGTACGCGCCGCTCTGTCGAACTCCTTCGGTTTCGGCGGCCACAACGCTACCGTCATCGTCAAGAAGTACGAGAAGTAATCATCACTCCATACAGCGGAGGGTGTGTCGAAATGATTTTTGGCACACCCTCTTGCTTTAATCACCCCGACAACAGCACAATGAAAATCGGCATAATAGTGGCCATGGACAAGGAGCTGGCACTCCTCCTGCCCCTCATGGCATCTCCCCGCACAGAGCGACACGGTCGCTTCGAATTCCACACCGGCACCATCGCCGGACACAGCATCGTCGCCGCAAAGGTAGGCATAGGCAAGGTCAACGCCGCTCTCGGCACTCAGGCCATGATAGACTTCTACAGCCCCGACATGGTGATCAACACCGGCGTGGCAGGTGGCACAGGCCTCACCGACAAACCCGTGCAGGTGCTTGACGTGGTACTCCCCGACCGCGTGGCCTACCATGACGTGTGGTGCGGCCCCGGCACAGAACCCGGTCAGGCGGCCGGATGCCCCATGTACTTCACCTCGCCGCTGTCCGACGAAACGGCAGCCGCTGTCGGCGCTCGCCGCGGATTGCTCGCCTCCGGCGACATATTCGTCGACAAGGTATCCGACATCGAACGCATCGCCGCCGTACACCCCGACGCAGTAGCGGTAGACATGGAGTCGGCAGCCATCGCGCAGACGTGCTATCTCGCCGATGTTCCCTTCGTGTGCATACGCGTCATCAGCGACACCCCCGGCTCCGAGGGCAACGCCGCCGCATACGAGACCTTCTGGCAGGATGCTCCCGAACGCACCTTCCAGGCCGTGGAACACCTCCTCGAACTGCTGTAACCCACTTCCGCACTCCACTCTGACGAAATGAAAGACCTCAAAGCTATCCGCGGCACCGACCTCCTGCACCGCATGGTGGCCGAAGGAGAGCACGAGCAGCAGGACTTCAAATTCGCCGTGAGCGACGCTTCGAAGATTGCCCGCTCACTATCGGCGTTCGCCAACTGTCGCGGCGGACGTCTACTCATAGGCGTGAAAGACAACGGCACCATCGCCGGAGTACGCAACGAAGAGGATATATATGTGGTAGAGCTCGCCGCCGAGCGGTACTGCCGTCCGTCGGTGGAGGTCAGTTTCAAGGCCTATCGTGACGGCACGGCGCATGTGATTGTCGCATCTGTCGACACCACAGACTCGCGCCCCATCTACGCCATAGAGCCGGACGGGCGCGCCAAGGCGTACTACCGCGTGGCCGACGAAAACATCGCCGCTCATCCGCTGATGGTGCGGGCATGGGAGCTCGCCGCAGGCTCGGATTCGCTCGTTTTCAGACCCGACGGACCACTGCCGGCGGTGCTAAACGCCCTTAGCCGCATGGGTGAAGTGGCCGACGTGATGGTGCTCGCCCGCGCACTGCACATCACCCGCGCATCCGCCGAAGACGCCATCGCCACCCTCGCCGCCTTAGGGCTGGCCGACTTCCGCTTCGACGGCACCGCCTTCAGAATTATTGCTGCTAAAAATTAATACCGACATGGGGAAGATAGTGATAATAAACATGATATGCGGGCCACAGCCTCCGGAAAGGTCGGATGTGACATACGTGAATACCCTCAAGCCGCTTGGTACTTTGGGGAGGGTGGCACGGGCTGTCCTTCGCCGAATATCTACTCGCACTATCCGACTCTTCGAAGACTACAATACGCTTGATGCGGCACTCGACGAGGCCGATGCAGTGATAATGTTCGACTATAAAGGCATGAGTCGCCTCGCTCGTCACATCGACAATGTGGTACCGCGGGCACGAAAGATAGCATGGTATTGGAACAGCCTCGCACAAGCCGGCCGCGCCGACCTACCCGACGGGTGGGAGACATGGACTTTCGACCCCGCCGACGCCCGTCGCACCGGCATGCGCTACGGCGGCCAGTTCTATTTCCACGCGCTCATTCCCAGCGTTTTCGCCCCCGACGCTACCAAATCCACACCCGCGCACACTCCCGGCACCGAAGCCGTCGGCAACCTTCATCCCGACGTCTGCTTCATAGGCCGCAACAAGGGCCGCTTCCACCTCCTCAAGCGACTCGAAGACAAGCTACACGCCGCCGGACTCAGCACCGATTTCCGCCGTGTTGGCCCGTGGCCCGGTCAGGCACCGGCCATCCCATATTCATCATACATCGCAGTACAGGCAAGCTCGCACGCCGTCCTCGAAATCCTCGCCGACGGCCAAGCCGGTCTCAGCCTGCGTACCCTCGAGGCAATGGCTCTTGGATGCAAACTGCTCACTACCAACAACGCTATCACCTCCTGGAGTCTCTACGACCCATCACGGATACTCGTCGTCGACGCCCATACCAGCCCGGAAGCCTTCCGAGACTTCCTTTCTACGGACGGATTACCGGTCGACCTCAGCGACTTCACTTTCGACGCATGGCTCGCACGCATCCTTGACGGGTGCGAAGCAGACGATTTTTCCTCTTTACATTGACGATGCCATAACAACGGCCAGCTACCATCCACAACTTTTTCTCAATACGAGGCAATAAACAGAGCAATTTTTCAGTTATTTAGTAGCGTTGCCATACAAACTCCATCTTCGGCACGCCCTAATTGCAAATGAAAGCCATACTCCGACTTATACTCCTCGTGTGCGTGCTTGGCACTTCTCTCTCAAGCTACGCCGCCGGCGACGGCAAGAACGAATTCAACCCCGTAGAGACCGGCGTGACATCACTGAGCATCGCTCCTGATGCCCGTGGCGCTTCTATGGGCGACCTCGGCGCCGCCACCGATCCCGACGCATATTCGCAGTTCTGGAACCCCTCGAAATACGCATTCGCCTACAGCCAGGCTGCCGTATCGCTCAGCTATACCCCCTGGCTCCGCAAACTCGTCAACGACATCTTCCTCGCCGACCTCTCCGGCTACTACAAGCTCGGCTCCGGCGACAACCAAGCCATCAGTGCCTCGCTCCGCTATTTCTCCCTCGGCGAAGTGTCTACCTCCGAAGAGTCCGGCATCGTAGGCCAGACCCTCAACCCCTACGAGATGTCCTTCGACCTCGGATATTCGCGCAAGTTGTCCGAGAAATTCTCAATGGGTGTGGTATTTCGATATATCTACTCCGCTCTGGGCTTCTCCGAGAGCTACGCCGGTGACCAGAACACCGGCGCTTCAGCCTTCGCCGCCGACATCTCCGGCTACTTCACCACCTACCCCATGGTGGGCCGCAGCGAATGTCAGTGGGCATGGGGCTGGAACATCAGCAACATCGGCTCCAAGGTGAGCTACGACGGCGGCGAAAATCCCGCATTCCTGCCGACGAATCTCAAGCTCGGCACCACATTCACCTTCCCCCTCGCCGACTACCATACCCTCGCTCTCGGCTTGGATATCAACAAGTTGCTCGTACCCACCAAGCCCCGTCGCTCCGACTATGCCGATGGTATCGAGGGTGAAGAGGAATACATCAACAAGCTCGAAGACTGGAAGAATATGTCGCCCATCTCAGGCATCTTCAAGTCATTCAACGACGCCCCCGGCGGCTTCAAGGAAGAGCTCCGCGAGATCAACTTCAGCCTCGGCGCAGAGTACTCCTACAATCAGCAGTTCTTCCTCCGTGCCGGCTACTACTACGAGAACGAATT
This sequence comes from uncultured Porphyromonadaceae bacterium, assembly GCA_947174915.1. Lineage (GTDB taxonomy): Bacteria > Bacteroidota > Bacteroidia > Bacteroidales > Muribaculaceae > CAG-873. The sequence goes on from CAMWKV010000059.1 coordinate 11,873, forward strand.
CAAAGGCAACCGTAAATACTTCAGCCTCGGTGCCGGTTTCTCTCTCAATGTAGTACGCCTCGATGCATCCTACATGATGGCCACAGCACAGACATCGCCCCTCGACCAGACCCTCCGTTTCTCCCTCACCTTCGACATGGACGGCCTGCGCGACCTCCTCGGCAAACGACGCTAATTCATCTTCATTCAACCACATACACTCTGAGAGATATGGCTTGTCCCTTTCGTATCGGAAACGGTTATGACGTCCATCGACTCGTCGACGGACGTCCTTGTATTATATGCGGCGTTGACATCCCCCATGCACAGGGCCTCCTCGGCCACAGCGACGCCGACGTAGCCCTCCACGCCCTCTCCGACGCCCTCCTCGGTGCCGCGGCACTCGGGGACATAGGCCTCCACTTTCCCGACACCGACGAACGCTGGCGCGGTGCCGACTCGCGTATGCTCCTCCGCCATGTAGTGCAGCTCCTCAGCGAAGCAGGCTACGAACCCGTCAACGCCGATATCACCATCATAGCGCAGGCTCCCAAGATGCGCCCGCACATCGACGCCATGCGCACCAACGTCGCCGCCGACCTCGGCATAGACATCGCCGACGTCAGCATCAAAGCCACCACCACCGAAGGCCTCGGCTTCACCGGCCGCAAAGAAGGCATAGCCGCCCAAGCCACCGCCCTCATCTGCAAAAAATAAGCCACTCATCTGCGAGAAACCGCTCCCGCAGCGTCCGAAAAACCATCACCAATGAAGCAAGCCCTCCTCGCCATCATCACAGCCTTCATCCTCGTCCACGCCGCGCAGGCAGCCGAGGCCGATGACCTCGCACAGTTCCAGGAACTTGCCGAAGTGTACCTCGGCAGCCCCGAGTCCGCGATGTACGATGAAGGCCTCTACCTCGCGCTCCTACAGCGACTTGCCACCTCATCCAGCCTCACTCCCGACCTGCGCATGCGCGTAGAATACCAGGTGAGCATGCTCTCCAAGAACAGCCCAGGCACCATCGCCGCCGACTTCACCTTCACCACCGCCGACGGCCCCCGCACACTCCACAGCACCGTCGACCGACCCACCATCCTCCTCCTCTACGACCCCGAGTGCAGCCATTGTCAAGAAGTGATAGCCACCCTCGCCGACGACGAACTCCTCGCCGGGCGTATCGCCGCCGGCACCCTCACCCTCCTCGCCATCAACATCGAACCCACCTCAGCTGCCCCCGCCCTCCCGGCCGGATGGCTCTACGGCGAAGACAGCTCCGACATCATCGCCACCGACAC
>CAMWKV010000060.1 GCA_947174915.1 uncultured Porphyromonadaceae bacterium
AAGCAGTCCAGGAGTTCCTTGACGCCGAAAGTGTTCAGTGCCGAGCCGAAGAATACGGGAGCCACTTTGCCTTCGAGGTAGGTGTCGACATCGAATTCGGGATATACGCCTTCGATGAGTTCGAGGTCGTCGCGCAGTTGCTCTGCTTCCTGTTCGCCGATAGTTTCGTCGATGCGCTTGTCGTCGACACCGGAGATTTCGACGCGTTCGGTAGCTTTCTGCTTGTCGGGCGTGAAGAGGTCGAGGCTCTCCTCATAGATATTGTAGACGCCTTTGAACTTGGCGCCTATGCCGATGGGCCATGAAAGCGGACGTACGCTGATTTTGAGTTCTGCTTCGAGTTCGTCGAGAATCTCGAAGGGGTCGCGACCTTCGCGGTCGAGCTTGTTGACGAAGATGATAACGGGAGTGTTGCGCATGCGGCACACTTCCATCAGCTTGCGCGTCTGAGTCTCAACGCCTTTTGCTACGTCGACAACGATTATTACGGAGTCGACAGCAGTGAGTGTGCGGTATGTGTCCTCGGCGAAGTCCTGGTGGCCGGGTGTATCGAGGATGTTGATTTTGTAGTCGCCATAGTTGAAGCCCATCACCGAGGTTGCAACGGAGATACCGCGCTGCTTCTCGATTTCCATCCAGTCGCTGGTGGCGGTCTTCTTGATTTTGTTGCTCTTCACGGCACCGGCTATATGGATAGCACCACCGAAAAGGAGGAGTTTTTCGGTGAGGGTTGTCTTGCCGGCATCAGGGTGTGAGATGATGGCAAAAGTACGTCGGCGGCTTATTTCGTCTGTAAGATTTGACATTATTCTTGAGGCATTTTGGCCAGGCAACGGCGCATAGCAGCGTGCCAGTGAGGAATATTGATATTGAAAGTAGCTTTGATACGAGCTTTGGAGAGTACTCCGTAGAGAGGTCTGGAGGCGGCACATACAAGGTCGCCCGACGTGATGGGTACCACGGCGGCTGCACGTTCGGGATATCCGGCTTCTTCGAGTACTGCTACGGCGAAGTCGTACCATGAGGCGATGCCCTCGTTGGTGTAGTGGAAGATACCGGGAGTCCAGTGAGGAGCAAGGATGATATCCACCACCGTCTCGGCAAGGTCGGCAGCATAGGTCGGGGAGCCTATCTGGTCGGCCACAACGCGCAGCGGGGCAGTGTCCTTGGCGCGTTTGAGAATAGTCTTGACGAAGTTCGAGCCGAAGGATGAGTAGAGCCATCCTGTGCGGATAATGATACTTTCGGGAGACAGGCCGATGAGTGCAGTCTCGCCTCTGCGCTTTGTCACGCCGTAGACGGACATCGGTTCGGGCTTGTCACTTTCGGTATAGGGACGGCAATTGTTGCCGTCGAACACATAGTCGGTGGAAAAGTGTACTATCTTGAACCCAAGTTCGTCGGCAAGACGCGCCAGGTTGCTCACAGCGTCGACATTGACAGCAGCACACTGCATCTTTTCCTCTTCTGCCTTGTCGACGGCGGTGTATGCCGCGCAATTGATGATATGAGTGAAGTCACCGGCAGCGAGGAAGGTCTCCACCGCCGTACGGTCGGTAAGATCGAGCTCCTCATGACCAACGTATGTGCTGATGCCCGGAACACGTCGTTCGAGTACTTCGCGCATTTCGCGGCCGAGCTGGCCGTTGCTTCCCGTTATAAGTAGTTTCATATAAATGTATCGCTTCTTATGCATGCAAAGTTAGTCAAAAAATTTCACCCGAGCAATTGTTTATTGCAGCGAAAGTCGTATCTTTGCATTACCCCCTGCAGACGTAGCCTAAGCGTTTAGCTGTCGGGTTAAGGTACAATTTCTATGAAAACGTTACAATTACTTCGTGACTGGGCTCTTGTGCTGGCAATTGTCGCCGGTATCATTTCGTATTTCATTTATTCGGCTCTGCCTCTGAGTCCCGAGACGCATGTTGCAGCCGGGCAGGCAGTAGCTGTAGCGCAGCCCCTGTTGATTTTCGTGATGCTCTTCCTCACATTCTGCAAAATCAATCCCCACGACCTGCATCTGCGTGCATGGCATGGCTGGCTGCTGCTCATTCAGGGCGGGCTCTTCACCTTTTTCGGCATCCTGCTGATGTTGATGCCGCACAGCGGTCTGCGTGTGGTACTCGAGGGCGTGATGATACTTCTGATATGTCCTACGGCAACGGCTGCGGCTGTCATTACGCGCAAGCTGGACGGCGATATGTCCGGTATCACCACCTATACTATCCTCATCAATCTGCTGGCGGCTTTGCTTATTCCGGCGCTGGTGCCTTTCGTGCATCCCAATCCGGACCTCGGCATCTTCGAGGCTATGACGCTGATACTTGGCAAGGTATTTCCGCTGCTTCTGCTGCCGCTGATATCGGCATTGCTTGTAAGATACCTTTTTCCGCCGTTGCACCGTCGACTTGAAAAGATGCAGGAGTTGTCTTTCTACCTGTGGGCGGTGTCGCTTGCACTGGCGATTGCCGTTACCACACGCTCCATCGTCCATTCTACAGTGGGGCTGTCCACACAGTTGTGGCTTGTGGCGGTATCTCTTATCTGCTGCGCGTTCCAGTTCACCGCAGGGCGAAAGATAGGGTCGAAATATGGGGCAACAGTAACTGCCGGGCAGGCACTCGGACAGAAGAATACGGTGTTGGCAATATGGGTAGGCTATACATTCTTTTCACCGGTGACATCGGTTGTCGGTGGCTTTTACAGTATCTGGCACAATCTGGTGAATACCTGGCAACTGTACCGCCACGAGCACCCGAAAAAGCATTGAGTAACAAGTCTTGGGCTATTGAATACTGTTGGGCAATACTTTAGTGCGCAAAATAATTCATATCGATATGGATGCTTTCTACGCATCTGTGGAGCAGCGGGATAATCCCTTGCTTCGCGGAGTGCCCGTGGCTGTAGGACACAGCGACGGACGAGGTGTAGTGGCGGCAGCCTCGTATGAGGCGCGTCGATATGGCGTTCGGTCGGCAATGTCGTCGGCCAAGGCTCGTCGGCTCTGTCCGGAGTTGCACTTTGTAGATTGTCGATTCGATGTCTACAAAGCAGTGTCGCGCCAGATTCATGATATTTTTCATGAGTACACCGATGTCATTGAACCCATCTCGCTTGACGAGGCATTCCTCGATGTGACTGTTAATAAGCCGGCTATCCCCCTTGCGCTCGATATTGCCAAGGAGATCAAGCGCAAGATACGCGAGCGGCTGAATCTCGTGGCGTCAGCCGGTGTATCGTACAACAAATTCCTGGCAAAAATAGCATCAGACTACCGTAAACCGAACGGTCTATGCGTGATACCACCCGAGCGTGCTCTTGATTTTATAGCGGCGATGCCTGTGGAGAATTTCTGGGGCGTCGGCCCGGTGACAGCGGCGAAGATGCACTCGATAGGCGTATATACGGGAGAAGATTTGCGACGACTTACCATCGAGGAGTTGCGTATGCACTTCGGTAAAGCCGGAATACTCTACTATCAATTCGCCAGAGGGGAGGATAACAGGCCCGTCGAGGCCTATCGCGAAAGGCGTAGTGTGGGTGTGGAGCGTACCTTCGATGACGATATATCAGGACGAGAGGCTGTGGACCGGGCGCTTGTCTATATCACAGAAATGCTCGTAGAGCGCCTCGGCCGCAGCAGTTTCTATGGACCGACACTTACCATTAAGGTGCGGTACTCTGATTTCAGCAGCAATACACGGAGTGTCAGCGGCTTGCCGATACAGTTGACGGCTGATGCGCTGAGGCCTTATGTAGAGGAGCTGGCCGGAAAGATTGAATACGAGCGTCCGATTAGATTGCTCGGTCTTACGGTGAGTAAACCGTCAAAGACTGAGCATGGAGAATCCGGTCGCCAGTTGCTTTTCGACTTTGATTTCGAGGACGAGTAGTTAGTCCTTGGTTTTGGCGAGTCGGCAGACTATCAGTTGTTTATCGCCTTTAGCATCTGTGATGCCGTAGAGGCGCAGGTCGCCGCCGTCGTTGACAGCCAACTTTGCACGCAGAGCGTCGGCGCTGATGCCGAAGTTGCGTGCGGCAACGTTGATACGCGGATAGCGACTCTTGAATCGTTTGATTACCTTCGAAGCATAGGGAAGCACCTCAATCACCTTGTAGACGTCGCCGGGGAAAGCGGAAGGAAAGTCCGATGAGTGGAGTAGGCGAGTGTTGGGATTGAACATCTTGAGATGATACTTTGCGGCAAGGGTGCGGAACGCTCCCGTCTTCATTACTGTGGGCCATGGTTCGCAGATGTAATCATCGGCAGCGATAGGGGCAGCTTGAGGCATTGGCTCGTCCTCTTCATTACTCCGGGTGAAGGCATAGGTGGTGCTGTCGTCGGCCGTAAGTGTGACTGCTTCAATGAGTGTGGCCGCAGTTTCTTCCTTGAAATTGACGATGACGAGTAGTTCACGACATTCAGTGGGCGTTCCGACAGCCTGCACTGCAAATGGTCTGTGGGGCAATACGCTGATGGTGTGGGCGATGTCGAGCATAGGCGAGGCCTTGATGATGAGGATGTCGCAAAGTTTCTCAAGCTCGGGCATGAGGCTGAGGACGTCCGGCGTACAGTCTTCGAGTGCATATACGCGGTCGCCGGTGGCGCTCCGGCGTGCAGGGTCGATGAAGGCGGTGGTGAAATGGCGGCCTGTGGCGATGGACTCTTTTATAAACGATACGCAGTCGCCATGGTGTACGGTGAGAGTGTCGATGTGTAGTTGTCCTGCATTGTACTCAATAGCGTCTGCGCGGGCTTCGTCAATCTCTACCGCCGCCACCTGCGATGCGCGACGTGATATGTGGAAGGCGTCGATACCGAGGCCTGCGGTGAGGTCTACCGCCGGCAGATCTGATGCAACGATGGAGGCATGATATTCTGCCAGCAAGTCGGATGTCGACTGCTCGCCGGCAAGGACGGAAGGAAAGATGAAATGCGGGTCGGCGTCCAGGGTATCGCGCAACTTTGTCCCGAATTTACGACGACATTCTATCTGTAGTATTGCTGCATCATAGTCCATATCCGTGCGGCCATGATACTTCAGTCGGAGGGCAGCGGGGTCCTGGCCGGCATGCGCCCGTATCCAGTCAAAGAATTTATCGTCGTAAGTCATAAGTGGTTAAAGCCTAAATGTTAGTAATTAATGAGGTAGTGATAGGAGTCAAAGTCGCCTGTCAGGTATATAACAAGAGGGTGTATCACTAAGTTGATAATGATACACCCTCTGTGTTAATTAATCGGTAAGAGATTTACCGGTATTTATCAGGCGTTGATAGCAGCAACACCGGGGAGCACCTTGCCTTCGATAGCTTCGAGGAGTGCACCGCCACCGGTAGAAACGTAGCTTACTTCGTCGGCCAGACCGAACTTGTTGACGCAAGCAACGGAGTCGCCGCCACCTACGAGAGAGAAGGCGCCGTCCTTGGTAGCTTCAACAACGGCATCGGCGATAGCACGGCTGCCGGCAGTGAAGTTGTCGAATTCGAATACGCCTGCAGGACCGTTCCAGAGGATAGTCTTGGAGCCCTTGATGGCGTTGGCGAAGAGTTCGCGGGTCTTGGGACCTGCGTCCATGCCTTCCCAGCCTTCGGGGATTTCCATTACGCTGCAGATCTGAGTGTTGGCGTCGTTGCTGAACTTGTCGCCGGCAACACAGTCAACACCGAGTACGAGGTTTACACCCTTGGCTTTAGCCTTGGCGATGATATCGAGGGCGAGCTGAAGCTTGTCTTCCTCGCAGATAGAGTCGCCTACGTGGCCACCGAGTGCGCGAGCGAAGGTGTAAGTCATACCACCGCAGAGGATGAGGTTGTCAACCTTGTCCATGAGGTTCTCGATGATACCAATCTTGGTGGAAACCTTGGAACCACCCATGATAGCGGTGAAAGGACGCTTGATATTGTTGAGGATGTTGTCAACGGCGTTTACTTCCTTCTCCATGAGGTAGCCGAGCATCTTGTGATCAGCATCGAAGTAGTCGGCGATAACAGCTGTAGAAGCGTGCTTGCGGTGAGCGGTACCGAAAGCGTCGTTCACATATACGTCAGCGTAGGAAGCGAGAGTCTTGGCGAAATCTTTCTGACGCTTTTTCATTTCAGCCTTTGCAGCATCGTAAGCGGGATCTTCTTTGTCGATGCCAACGGGCTTGCCTTCTTCTTCGGGGTAGAAGCGGAGGTTTTCGAGCAGGAGAGCCTGACCGGGCTTGAGAGCGGCAGCCATATCAGCGGCGGCAGCGCAGTCGTCCGCGAACTGTACGTCGGTGCCGAGAGCCTTGGCTACGGCATCCTTAATCTGAGAGAGAGAGAGCTTGGGATTAACCTTGCCTTTGGGTTTGCCCATGTGCGACATGATGATGAGCGAGCCGCCGTCGGCGAGGATTTTTTTGAGGGTGGGCAGAGCACCGCGGATACGGGTGTCATCGGTGATATTGCCGTTTTCGTCCAGGGGCACGTTGAAGTCAACGCGAACAATGGCCTTGTGGTCCTTGAAATTGAAATTGTCGATTTTCATAGACGTTTATATGAAGTTTGGTGTTAATGCTTTAGAATACCGGGAATTGTGCCGTAGTAGCTACATACTTCTGACGGAACTGCTCGTTGGTGATAGTGAACATGTATATACCCTGGATGAGAGTAACGATGTTCCACAATCCGCAGGATATTACTGAGATTACAATTGAGAGAATTCCGGCGGTAACCTTGCCTATATAGAAATACTGAGCACCGAAACCACCGAGGAGTATAGCGAGAAGAGCCGCTACACCGCGACTTTTTCCTTCCGGACCGTAGGAGTCGAAGCAATTGTCGGCAGAGCCGGACTGGCCTACGTAGGGAGGACGCTGCCATGAGCCGGTCGATGACTGCTGAAACCCATCGTTACGGCTATATCCGGGATTAGGCTGATATCCGGTGTTGAACGAAGACCCGCAGTTGGAGCAAAATTGAGCGTTGTCGGCGGCAGAAGTGCCGCAGCGGGGACATTTTTTCATTTCGGTGTGTTCTATTTCGTTTTGTTGTGTGCAAATTTAGTCTTTTTTTTCGGCGTGTACAAAAAAACTTTGTTCTGCCCTGAAAATTGTGTACATTTGTGTAGAATTTAATTGTGTCATTCTAAATCTCATTTGGTAAACGATGAAAAAGAAGAAAAGTTCTCTGATAATTTTAGGTGTTGTTCTTGTCGTAATTTGCATTTTTGCCGGTGTCTTTATGTATGCGGCTGCGAAGTATCCGGATGATGATACCCGTATCTATATTTATAAGGATGCTCCCATAGATTCTGTCAAGTCAGAAATGACATCAAAACTGGGGCCATCGTACGGCACAACACTCTTCGAGCTGTGGCGCCTCCTGAAGGGCACTCCGGAAAAGTCGTACGGCAGCTATGTGATTCGCAAGGGTGAGAAAGCTATCTTTGCAGCTCGTCGGATAGAAAAGCGTCGTCAGGATCCGGTGAAGCTGGTCCTTACAAATATCCGTACACGCGACAAACTGGCCGAGAAGGTGGGCGATTCCATGCATTTCTCTGATGCAGAATTCCTCGCTGCCGCAGACTCCACATTAAATGTCGCCGGCCTTGAGCCCGTGCAACTCACGGCAAGCATCTTTCCGGACACTTATGAATTCTATTGGACCACCGAACCTGCGACGGTGGTGAGCAGACTGATGAAGACACATGGTGACTTCTGGACCGCTGCTCGCAAGCAGAAGGCTGCGGAGCTCGGTCTCACGCCCGAACAGGTGCATACAATAGCGTCGATAGTGTACTGCGAGAGCAAGATGAAAGACGAGTGGGGCGACATAGCGCGCCTGTATCTCAACCGACTTCAGAAGGGCATGCCTCTCCAGGCCGACCCCACGGTAGTCTTCGGTATCGGCGATTTCAGCATACGTCGTGTAGAGTCTCGTCATCTCCAGAGCGAGTCGCCGTACAATACCTACAAAAATCGTGGACTGCCTCCCGGTCCCATCTATATGGTGGAACGTGCTGTCGTTGATTCGGTGTTGAATGCTCCCGAACGTGAGTGGCTCTATATGTGCGCACGAAGCGACTTCTCCGGCTATCATGACTTTGCGAAGGACTACAACGCACACCGTATCAACGCCGCTCGCTATCACCGCGCCCTCACAGCCCGCGGGCTCTAATCCAACGAAGGTAAATTGACTTGAACCTTTATCGCCTGCCATGACCGCGAAGGAGTTTGAAGTATTCTTCAAGAAGCTCTATCTGCCTATGGGCATGTATGCCCTGCGTATTGTGGACGATGCCGCCGTAGCCGAGGACATGGTGCAGGACGCGTTCATGAAGGCGTGGGTGTATCTTGACAAGGGTGGCGTAGCTGACAACTTCCCGGCTTTTATGTACCGCACGGTGCGCAATGTGTGCCTGACTTATCTCCGTGAGCGGCACGAGTTCGTCGATGAAAGTTATATCCCTGAGGCCGGAAGTGAAGAAATAGATACATCTTTCCGCGACGCGAGGATATGGAAGGCTATTGATGCGTTGCCGGAGAAATGTCGTGAGGTATTCCTGATGAGCAAGCGTGACGGCCTGACCAATGAAGAGATAGCTGATGAGCTCGGTATTTCGATAAAAACCGTTAAGAATCAGATGACTAAGGCATATAACCGGTTGAGAGAAGCCCTTTCGGACGGTCACAAGCCCTTCTTCCTGCCATTCCTGTAGAGAGTGAAAAATTTTTTTCTTTTCGCGTAGGACCTTTTCAAGGATGATGCGTCATTATAGTAAATGAATCAATCATCAACATGAAAAGGTCCCTATTATTATTGCTGACTGTCCTTGTGGTCAGCCCTTTGGCAATAGCCCGTCAGCCGCGGGCCGGTTATCGCGGATTCCTCGAGTGGAGCAGTAGCGTACGCAATGAAACGTTCGCCGAATACAGTGTAGGAGGCAACAAGTACACCTACCGTGATAACACATTCTTCACCGGTTTCTCAACCTCTCACGGCTACCAGATAGATCCGATGTTCTTCGTAGGAGCCGGCATTGGTGCGGAACATTGCAGCGACTACGATAATTGGATAGTGCCCTTGTTCATTGAGGGGCGAACCGACCTGGAGTTCGGCAGGTTCACTCCCTTCTTCGATGTCAGACTTGGTGCGAACTTTGGCGAAGGTGTCGGCGTGTATTTCTCACCTACAATCGGTTATCGATTCAATTGGGGTCGCAAGGTAGGTATAAATATAGGCGCCGGTCTTACCGTTGCGGGCTACAAAGTAGAATGTTATCAAGGCACTTGGCTGGGCCCCGACTCCTATGAAATATATTATGTAGGCACAAAGCACCGCAGCCGTGCGTATTTCACCTTCCGTGTAGGTATTGATTTCTGACGCATGGCTACAAACGATATAGACTTCATTGCACAGCGGTATCGTGAAGGGCTTTTTCGGCCTGATTCGGCGTGGCATCGACTCGGATTTGTGCCGTCACCACGCCGAAGATTACAGCGAATAGCTGCCGCTGTCGCCGTCACTGCGATACTATCTGCGACGGCAGCCATAGTGTACCACGAGTATGGTCGTGTCAATTCACAGCCTGACACGACAGTAACCGACGGTGCTACGTTGCCCAAGGAAGTCAAAGTCATTGATTTCGAGCAGGCATCGCTGGCAGAAGTTGTGGCGACGATAGAGACAGTCTACGATGTGAAGGTAGATAATGTGCCCGAGCAAACCGCTGACTATGAGCTCTCGCTTCATTACGAAGGAACGGCGGAGGATCTTGTCAATGTAATCAATGACATATTGGGCACCGATATGTCTGTGTCGGAGAAATGAAGAAGGTAATCCTGCTGATACTTTTGGGTAGTGCATATCTTGCGGCTAAGTCGCAGAACGTGACGATACACGCGTCGGAGCGCCCTGCAGCCGCTGTTTTTCGCAGCATTGTCGAGCAGACGGGAAAGAACTTCGTGTACTCGTCGGACCTGCTGAATGATATGCGTGTGACGGTCGATATAGATGATAAGTCATTGAGAGAAGCTCTTACGATGATGTTCAAGGATACCGGAATAGAGTGGAAAATCAAAGGTAAGAACATAGTCCTCAAGCGCAAATCAAAGTCCAAGGACTCTGTTAAGAAACCTGTTGATACAAGACAGGTTAATGTGGCGCCCGCAATCATCCATTCGCGGCCTGAGATGCTTGAAGAAGTAGTCGTGGTATCGCGACTGGAGGCACCTGTGGTAGAGACTGCCGAGATCGGTGCCAAGAAACTGACTTCGCAGGAGATTATCAATACTCCGACCCTCTTTGGCGAAAGTGATGTGATAAAGGCTCTGCAGTTTCAGCCGGGCATATCCGACGGTCAGGAGGGTCTGGCAGGAATGAATGTGCATGGAGGCAACTCCGATGAGAATCTCTACATGCTCGATAACATCCCGCTCTATCAGGTGAATCACTTTGCCGGACTATTCTCGGCCTTCAATGCCGAAGCAATAAGATATATTGACTTCTTCAAATCGTCGATACCGGCAAAATATGACGGACGTCTGTCGTCGTACCTTGATGTTCGTACGAAGAACGGGGCGATCGATGGGCATCACGGTTCGTTCAGGCTGGGTCTGACATCCGGCGCCTTCAATATCAACGGGCCATTGGGACGCAAAACGACATACTCGGTAGCTCTGCGGCGCTCGTGGTTCGACGTGTTGTCAATACCGTTTCTTGCCTTAGTGAACTCTGCCGATGACATGGAGAAAATCCGTTTTCGCTATGCTTTCATGGATTTCAATGCCAAGGTCAGCCACAGGTTCTCAGACCGTGCTTCCGGTTTCGTGTCCGTTTATTTCGGGGATGATATACTCAAGACTGGGTCGACAGACAAGCGGATGACCGAATATGGCTGGTATGACGATGATAAGATGGATTTTCACTGGGGCAATCTCGTGGCACAAACAGGCTTCAACTATCGATTCCAGCAGAACCTTACAGCAGAGTTCACCGCTGGATTTACACGCTATTTTTCCGGTATGAAGAATAACAGCCACGTCAAGGAACTCAGTGGGACGGATACCACCGAGACCCGCACTATCATGAAGATGAATAATAATATAAATGACTGGATATTGCGGGCAGACTTTGACTGGCAGGCGTTTGAGAGCTCCACGGTTCGCTTCGGCGGTAATTATATCCTACACTCTTTCCTGCCCTCGCGTATCGACAGGCGCTACATCAGAGATGATGCGGAGCTTATCAGTCGCGACTCGACCTGCTCATATACCGGCAATGAAGCGAATGTGTATATAGAAGACGACTGGCGTATCAGCGACAAGATAAAAATGAATGTCGGCATGCATCTGTCAATGTTCAATATTGACAAGAAGACTCACTTCGGTCTCGGTCCGCGAGTATCTTTGAGTTATCGCCCGAGTGACAACAGCGCTGTAAAGGTAGCGTATGCCCGGACGAATCAGTATGTGCACCAACTTTCACAGTCATATTTGTCGCTACCTACAGACCAATGGGTGCCGGTGAGCGGAGATTTCAAGCCTCAGAATGCGGATAAGATTTCTATAGGCGCCTACTTCCGCACGTCTGCCAACATGTACGGCTTCTCGGCCGAAGGATATTATAAAATAATGCGCAATCTCATTGCCTACCGCGACGAATACTATCTGCTGCCACCTACGGCTATGTGGATTTCTCAGTTGTGCTCAGGCAAAGGAACTGCCAAGGGTATTGACTTCAAAGTAGAGAAGCTGTACGGTAGACTGACAGGTCATCTGTCCTACTCCTTGGCGTGGTCCGACCGAACTTTTGCTGACAAGAATGGCGGGCATTCCTTCCCGGCACGGTTTGACAACAGGCATACGATCAATATACTTCTCAACTGGAATATCGGCGAAAAAGTTAGTGTCAATGCTGCATGGACAGGTCACTCCGGCAATCGCTTCACTCTATTGCCGCAAATATGGGAGTCGCCGGATTTCGTGGAGCATTTCTACGGCGATGCCGCCCTCAAGGCTCCGGTTAATAATTATCAGTTGCCCTTCTATCATCGTCTTGACTTGTCATTTACCGTTCGCCGTCGGCGTGGATACTGGACCTTCAGTTTGTTCAATGCTTATTGCCACATGAACACCGTAGCCATCCGTCGGACGTATGACAATGCCGGCAAACCGGTATTTCAGAAAGTAAAACTATTACCGCTCATACCATCAATTTCTTATACATGGCACTTCTAAGATATTTACTGCCACCTCTTTTCGTCATCCTACTGTCGGGCTGTTATGAAACTTTCAGCCCTGATATTGATGCTAAGCCGGTGCTGTGTCTGAACTCTGTTATTACAGCCGGCGAGCCGATAGAGGTGCAGGTGACGCACACATGGCGCTTCAATGATGATCGGGGGGCGAAAGATAATACGGTGACAGACGCTCAAGTGACCGTATATGCCAACGATGCTCCGGTACCTGAAGACTACTTGCCTCAAGAGGGCGACAGAATACGCATAGAGGTCGTCAGTGACACCTACGGCACGGCGAGGGCTGAAGTTGCAGTACCTGTGGCAGCGCCGATAGAGAAAGTAAAGGTTACTCCCATCGTCACGGATATGTGGCGTGGAGATGAGGAATTTTTTCATTATGAAATGCTTGCAGTTATTAAGTTCAATTTAAATATTGAGTTGGATATCAAAGATACATCCTCCGGAGATAACTACTATCATTTCAGATACAACTGGGACAGCCCGTCCACCGATGATTCACTTGATGATGACAAGTGGTGGTACGGAGAGCCTACATTGACTATCGGTAGGCCGGTGTATGACTTGGAGCCGATATTCTCAGAGCATGTCGGCGCTTTCGAAACGGCGATGGGAAATAGTGAGGATATAAACTTCGTCTACTTCACCGACCGACAGTTCGCCGGAAAAACGTACACGCTTCACTTGCATTTCGTCGATAATTTGTTCAGTATTACTTCTGCCGAGTATGATGAGTCGCTTTTCGACTGTCATCTGAATCTGTATATAGAGACAATCTCCGGAAGTTACTACAAATGGGCAGTATATCAATGGAATACTGATGAAGGTATCTTAGGGGAGTTGTCTGATATAGGGCTGGCCGACT
>CAMWKV010000061.1 GCA_947174915.1 uncultured Porphyromonadaceae bacterium
CTCCATGTGGGCTTATAGTAATGTGAGCACCGGAGCCGGAGTAGTGGCAGCACGGTCGACGGCCAAATATGTGGTGGAGTTGAAAGATTTTTTGAAGGATGCGGAATTTTTGCTACTTTTGTGAGAAATTAGGCATAGAGCCTATTTCAGTAGCAAACAATGAAACGACTTAAATACGCAATATTCTTGATTTCGCTCCTCGGCTGCTTCGGTACCTTGCGAGCCTCCACACTTTTTGTCTACCCGACGCCGCCGGATACGATGGAGCATCTGCAGCAGCGCTGCGACTACATTGTGGACCACTTCTGGGATCGCTGCAAGTTCGACTATGCGATGCTGCATCCTGACGAATTCCATGCCGCTTTCGGGAACTGGATAGAGATTATGCCTTATGCCACAGCGGATACCGTCCACACTGCCATTGACAAGCTGACACAGCGATTTGAGAAGAAAGCAGCGGAATTCACTGCCATCTCCGAGATGGCACGTCACTGGCTCCACGATGATACGGCTACTTATCGGTCGGACGAACTCTATCTGCAGTTCGCCAAGGCAGCCGGAGCCAATAAAAAAATCGACAAGAATCTCCGTGCCTCATATGCCGCTGATGCCAAACGCCTTGAAAGCAGTATGATAGGCGCAACTGTTCCTGCCGTGCCCGTAGAGATGTCCGATGGCAGCAAAGGGACTTTCGATGATATCAAAGGTAAGGCTATCCTGCTTATCTTCGATGATGCCAAGGACTTCGATATCCGCATGGCTCGTGCGCGGTTCAACTCCAGCCCGGCTGTGCGCAATCTTGTTGACTCCGGCGAGCTGACAATTGTTGACATCTATCCCTACGCGGCCGACGATACATGGCGTGCACACGCTGCAGAACTTCCTCAGAACTGGGTGTCTGTGGCTATGCCGCAGGCCGAGGAATATTTTGAAATGCGCCGCAAGCCGCAGATGTATTACCTCAATTCGGCACATACCGTGCTGTTGAAGGATATGGAAATTGACGGTCTGCTCGACGTGCTGAACTACGCCAATCAGGTGCTAACCACTAAGAATTCAAACAAATGAGCGATAAGCGAAAAGTAGCCGTGCTCGTCAGCGGCGGCGTTGACAGCGCGGTGGTGACACACCAGCTGAGTCTCGATCCTACTATCGATCCGCATTTGTTTTACATACGTATCGGTATGGATGGCGACGGTGGTGATTGCTCCGCCGAGGAGGACATAGAGATGTGTTCGCTGATTGCTTCGCGCTATCATCTGCCATTTGATGTGGTGAGTCTACACGAGGAATATTGGGACAACGTGATGAAGTACGCTCTCGACACAGTACGTCAGGGTCTGACACCGAATCCGGATATTATGTGCAATTCGATTATCAAGTTCGGCTACTTCGAAGAGCGCTGGGGACATGAATTCGATGCTACAGCTACCGGGCATTATGCCGACGTCATCACTGATGGAGAAGGA
The DNA here is from genome assembly GCA_947174915.1 of uncultured Porphyromonadaceae bacterium. Classification (GTDB taxonomy): domain Bacteria; phylum Bacteroidota; class Bacteroidia; order Bacteroidales; family Muribaculaceae; genus CAG-873. The sequence continues at coordinate 1,470 of CAMWKV010000061.1, forward strand.
CTGAAATGGCTCGGAACGGCTGTAGATCCGGTCAAAGACCAGACGGATTTCCTCGCCCGTATTTCATACAAACAGTTAAGTCACCTCATGTTCCCGCTCGGACCTATGCCTAAGAGTGAGGTGCGCAGGATAGCAATGGAAGCCCATCTGCCGAACGCCCTGCGTCGCGACAGTCAGGGTATATGCTTCCTTGGGAAAATCAACTATAACGAATTTATACGCCGACATTTAGGCGAACGGCCAGGCCCCATCATCGACATCGCCACCGGGCATAAGCTCGGCGAGCACCGCGGGTTCTGGTTCCATACCATAGGCCAGCGAAAAGGTCTCGGTCTGAGCGGCGGTCCGTGGTTCGTAGTGCGCAAGAACGTGGCCGACAACGTGATATATGTATCGCGTGGTTACGATACGGAGTTACAATACGGCCGCACGTTGCACTTAGCTGAGATGCACTTCATCACCAAAGACCCGTGGGGTGCAGCTGCTGATACCGAGGAGGGCGTTGAGATAAGTTTCAAGAATCGCCATACTCCGGAATTCGCCGCCGGTCGCATACGCCGTGTGCCGGGAACAGAACATGAGTATATCATTGACAGTTACGAGAAAATCCAGGGCATAGCTCCCGGACAGTTCGCGGCTGTGTACGACAAAGAACGTACCCGTTGCTACGGTAGCGGTATAATAAGCGGAGCCAAACAAGCCTAAAACATTGAAAAGATGGACAAGCGCATAAGCCTTCATGTAATGGGTCTCTCCTACAGCCAGCTCCAGAGCGGAGCCTATGCCCTGATACTTGCAGAAGATCACGGTCCCCGTCGCATACCCGTGATAATAGGTGCAGCCGAGGCACAGTCTATCGTCATCACTCTTGAGGGCATACGCACACCGCGCCCACTGACACATGACCTTTTCGTCACCTTCGCTCATGCTTTCGGCGTGAAATTGAAGGATGTATATATCTATCGCTTCGAGGATGGTATATTCTCGTCGGAGCTGACCTTCGACGATGGTAACGGGCGCCGCATCACCCTGGACGCCCGCACCTCCGATGCCATTGCTCTGGCGCTGCGTACGAATACCCCGATCTTTACATCCCCGGAGATAGTGGAGCAGGCCGGGTTCATCATCGAGGACGAAGCAATGACTCGCAACGATGATGCTTCAGATATAGAAGATACTCCGAGCTCGACGTATGCCGATAGGGATGACTATCACGCCGAGCCTCGTCCGGAGAATTTCTCAATAGAAGAACTCGAGCGAACCCTTGCCGCACTTATTGATGCCGAAGAGTACGAGGAAGCTGCCAAGCTGAGCGAAATACTCAATCGCAAGAAGGAGCAGCAGAACGACGAAGATGAAACACACGAAGAATAAACTGACATACAGAACATACAGCTAAATACCTTAGAGATGAAAAATACCACACAACTGAAGGTACGGCTCGCCGTACTTGTATTCCTTGAATTTGCCGTATGGGGCTCATATCTAACCTCAATGGGCGCATTCCTTGCGCGTGAGGGCCTTGCCGGCCAGATAGGATGGTTTTACGCTATTCAAGGTGTCGTGTCCCTGTTCATGCCGGCTCTGGTCGGTATCGTAGCCGACCGATGGATACCGGCTCAGAAGATGCTCTGTCTCTGTCATTTCATTGCGGGTGGTTTCATGTTGGCTGCAGGTGTCTATGGACTTACAGTAAGCCCTATCAATTTCGCTCCGCTGTTCATCCTCTATACGATTTCCGTGGCTTTCTTTATGCCCACTATCGGACTTGCCAACTCGGTGAGCTACACAGCGCTTGGTAAGTACGGCCTTGACCCGGTGACACATTTCCCGCCCGTGCGAGTTTTCGGTACAGTAGGTTTTATTTGTGCGATGCTGTTCGTCAACTTCACCGGTTTCCAGAATACTGCCATGCAGCTCGTATGCTCCGGTGTGCTCAGTTTCGCAATGGCTCTCTATTCACTGACTATGCCGAAATGTCCGATAAACAAGGGTGTCAGCAAGAGCCTGTCCGAAGCTCTTGGCCTCAAGGCGTTTGCTCTCTTTAAGGACAAACAGATGGCAATCTTCTTTATCTTCAGCATGCTCCTCGGCGTTTCTCTGCAGATTACCAATGGTTTCGCCAATCCCTTCATTCAGTCGTTCGGCTCGCTGCCCGAGTACGCCGATACATGGGGCGTAAATAATGCCAATGCGCTCATTTCGCTCTCGCAGATGAGTGAGACTCTTTGTATACTTCTCATTCCCTTCTTCCTGCGCCGCTTCGGTATCAAGGTGGTGATGCTTATGGCGATGGTAGCCTGGGTGTTCCGCTTCGGCTTCTTCGGCATAGGTAACCCCGGCAGCGGGGTATGGCTGTTTATCCTGTCTATGATTGTATACGGTATCGCATTTGACTTCTTCAATGTGAGCGGTTCGCTGTATGTGGACAAGAAAACGACTACCGAAATACGCTCGTCCGCGCAGGGGCTTTTCATGATAATGACCAACGGTATCGGTGCTACAATCGGTACGCTCGTGGCTCAGGCAGTAATCGACAAGTATGTATATTCACAGCCCGAGGGCGCAGCTCAGATTGAGGGCTGGAGTACGTCGTGGCTCATCTTTGCAGGTTATGCTGCTGTGGTTGCTATCCTTTTCTTTTTCGTATTCCACGACAAGGATAACAAGCAAGCTACAAATAAAGAACTTGAAAAAGCAGACAGCTCACTGCTGTCAGATCCCGAAGGCCTGGCATGATACGCTTCTATGCACCTGATATTACGGCGACGGGCCAACTTCCTGCCGATGACAGCACCCACTGCGTGCGCGTCCTTCGCCGCAGGGTAGGGGATAGTGTGGAAGTTGTCGATGGCCGGGGCAATCTTTATCATTGTCGACTGACAGATGACAACCCGCGCGGAGCCTCCGTTGAGATTGTAGAGACATCTCTGCTGCCGAAGGTATGGCAACCCAAGATAACGGTTGCTGTGGCACCTACGAAGAATGCCGACCGTATAGAGTGGCTCGTCGAGAAGCTCGTCGAAATCGGTGTGGATCGCATTGTACCCGTTCGCTGTGCCCGCTCGGAGCGAAAAGATATTAAGGCAGAGCGCCTTCATAGAATAGCCGTAAGTGCGATGAAGCAGTCGTTGAAAGCCGTGCTGCCGGTGATTGAGGAGACGATGCCACTTAAAGCCTTCCTCGACGAACCGGCTTCAGGTCAACGTTTTGTCGGCTATTGCGATGACAACACTCCACGCCTGAACCTCGCCCGCGCCTATACTCCGAATCAGGATGTGAGCCTGCTCATCGGCCCCGAAGGGGATTTTTCGCCGGAGGAGATAGAGCACGCTTTGAAGACGGGCTTTATAGCTGTGACAATGGGTGACAACCGTCTGCGCACCGAGACAGCCGCTCTGGTGGCTGCATGTACTATTCATACGATAAATCAACTCAACAGTTAATACTTCAGCAAGATGATGAACAGTGTATTTCGCACCCTCACATCGACACCTTCGTTCTTCCTTCTCGCAGGCCCCTGCGTAGTGGAAGGCGAGGAAATGGCTCATACTATAGGGCGCCGTATCAGTGACATCTGCAAGCGTCTTGAGATACCCTATGCCTTCAAGGCAAGCTATCGCAAAGCCAATCGCAGCCGACTCGACAGTTTCATGGGTATCGGTGACATCGAGGCCCTGCGAATCCTTAATTCTGTAGGAAAAGAATGTGGTGTACCCGTCGTGACGGATATTCACAGTCCGGAGGAGGCTACTATGGCGGCCGATTTCGCCGATATTCTTCAGATACCTGCTTTCCTGTGCCGTCAGACCGACCTGCTTCTTGCTGCCGGACGCACACAGCGTGCCGTCAATATCAAGAAGGGGCAGTTCCTCTCGCCGGAGTCTATGCGTTTCGCTGTCGACAAAGTTCGCTCTGCCGGTTGCGACGATGTCGCTGTGACTGATCGCGGTACAACATTCGGTTATGGCGATTTGGTGGTAGACTTCCGCGGCGTTCCTGTCATGAAGGAGTCCTGCGATTGCCCTGTCATCGTCGACTGCACACACTCCCTCCAGCAGCCGAACACGGCAGCCGGTGTTACGGGCGGTCGTCCTGAACTCATTGAGACTATAGCCCGCGCAGCAATTGCCACCGGTGCCGACGGTATATTCATCGAAACGCATCCCGAGCCTGCAAAGGCCAAGAGTGATGGTGCGAACATGCTGCGTCTTGACCTTCTTGAAGAACTACTGACACGCCTTGTGACTATTCGCAAAGCGATAAACACTTTCAAAGACTGAAATTATGCATAAGCTGAGAAATATAGTAGCAGCGATGGCCATAGGCGGCAGTATGCTCGCCGGTAGCGCGCAGAATGCACAAGGCGGTATCAAGAATCCTATCACGCTGGCGGTACTGGCGGTGTATGAGGAAGAACTCGCCCAGAATCCCAACGACTACAATATCCTTTTGAGTCGTGCCGACGAGTATTACCGTCACAACGAATACATCCGTGCCCTTGATGATGTGAACCGCGCGTTGAATCTTATCCCCGGAGCCGACACAGAACTTCGTCTTCGAGCTTATGTCCTCCGAGCAGGTATCAACGATCAGATGAACCGATACGAGGATGCCCTCACGGACCTCAACTCGGCATCGGCTCTCGACCCGACGTCGTACGCAGTGATGTATCAGAAGGCTAACATTGAGTACACTCTCGGTAAGTATGCTGATGCAAAAGAGGATTACAACAAACTCGTCCGTATAAACTCTCGTCGCCCGGAGCCTTATCTCGGTTTGGCTCGTATCGCCGTAAAGGAGAATAACCTCGGTATAGCTAACGAGATGCTCGCAACTGCGGTGAATCTTGATCCCAACAACTCGGAGACGTACGTACGCCGCGCCAACGTGCGCAAGCAGATGGGTGACCATAACGGTGCAGTGGATGACCTCGTGCTGGCACTGAGTACAGACAACACCAACCAGAAGGCTATGTCGGCTCTCATCGAATACGGTAACACCAACTATCCTGCCGTTATGGCCGGTCTGAGCAATGCCGTTCAGCAGGCTCCACAGGTCGGTATGTACCGATACATCCGCGCGGTTATAGCACAGGCTCACTGTCACTACCTCGCTGCTATACAGGATTATAAGGAGATTCTCGATAAGGGTATCTATAACTATCACGGTATCTATGCGTCTATAGCCGAATGTCAGTATTGTCTCGGTAATTATGCAGATGCACTCGATTTTGTGGATCGAGCTTTGTCGATGGCCCGTGATGATTCGAATCACTTCGTGCTCCGTTCGCAGATACTTCGTGCCATGCGTCGCAATGACGAGGCTGTGAAGGCTGCTGCCGATGCGCTTGCTGTAGACCGTAATTCCAATGCAGCGCTGATGGAGATGGCTCTCGGATACGTTGCTCTGGGCAACTACGACGAGGCCTCCAATCTGCTCGGCGAAGCAATACTGAATGATGCGGAGAATCCTATCTATGCCATGATGCGTGCCTGGGTGCTTGAACAGTATCTCAACAAACCCGTAGCGGCTCGTCAGCTATATGAACAGGTGGCCGATATGACACATTTCTACATAGATAATCCTCGCTCGTATAAGGGTTTCGCACAGCTGTTCCTCGGCGATGAGGCTCCAGCGACAAAGTGGATGGATAATATCATCGCTACGGTAGACGATACCGACGGTTACATTCACTATATGGGTGCTTGCTTCTATGCCCAGAGCGGCGATATGGACAAGGCTATGAAGTGTGCGGAGAAATCGCTTGATCTTGGATATGCCAACTATCACCAGTGGACCGAGGCTGCCGACGGCCGTATCACAGTAGCTCCCCTTCGCGATGACCTGCGATTCCTGAACATGCTACATCGTCATGATGCCATCTTCGGTAAGGAATAAAAGTACCTCCTCTTTAGAAAAAGCAAATATGATTATAGCATCACAGAAGCGTAAAGAAAATATAGCTGAATATCTGCTGTATATGTGGCAGATAGAGGATCTGATACGCGCCAATGACCTCGATATAGACAAAATCAAGAAGTCGATAATAGAGAAGACTGTAAGTGACCCCGAGACCCTTCGTGCTATGGAAGAGTGGTACGAGTCGCTCATTGATATGATGCGCAGAGAGGATGTGGCCAAGGCCGGGCATCTTCAGATGAACAAGAATATCATTGGAGCTCTCGCCGACCTGAACAAACGCCTGCTCGCCGACCCGAAGTTCGCCGACTATCAGCGTCAGTTCTACGATGTGCTTCCTATCATTGTGGAGCTTAGAGCAAAGAGCGGTGACAATCCTGCCGGCGAGATTGAGACCTGTTTCAATGCCCTGTATGGTCTGCTTACTCTGCGTCTGAAGGGTGCTGAGGTAAGTGCGGGCACGATTGAGGCTGTCAACAAGGTGGCGAAGTTCATCGCAATGCTGGCACACTACTATGCCCTCGATGAGAAAGACGAGCTTTTCAATGATGAAAAGGATGATGCTACGGGCAAGAAATAACCGCAGCTTGCTATAATGGAAAATAGTTGCTTCAACACATGGGACAGGGAGCATCTGTGGCATCCCTATACCAGTACAATAAATCCGCTGCCGACGTACATGGTGGCGTCGGCAAAGGGTGCGACTATCACCCTTGCCGACGGTCGCGAGCTGATAGACGGCATGTCATCGTGGTGGTGCGTGATTCACGGCTACTGCAATGAGCGTCTGAACGCTGCTGCCACGCGACAACTCGAAAAGATGAGTCATGTGATGTTCGGCGGTTTCACTCACGAGCCTGCCGTCGAACTTGGTCGCGCTTTACTCGAGGTGGCTCCTCCGTCGATGAACAATATTTTCTATGCCGACTCTGGCTCTGTAGCTGTAGAGGTGGCTATGAAAATGGCAATTCAATACGCGGTGGCTGTCAGCGGCAATCATCAGAAGACGAATTTCGCCACGATACGACGCGGCTATCACGGCGACACCTGGAACGCGATGAGTGTCTGCGATCCTGTGACGGGTATGCACGGGGCTTTCGGTTCATCTCTGCCGGTGAGATACTTTGTACCTCAGCCTCAGTCGCGATTCGACGGAGAGTGGAATCCGGAAGATATACGATCGCTGAAGGAATTGCTTGAGGCTGAGAATGAGAATATTGCTGCAGTTATTCTTGAACCGGTAGTGCAGGGTGCCGGTGGCATGTGGTTCTATCATCCGGAATATCTGCGCCAGGCTCGACGGCTGTGCGACGAGTACGGAGTGTTGCTCATATTCGACGAGATTGCCACGGGATTCTGGCGTACAGGCCGTTTCTTTGCATGGGAGCACGCCGGAGTAGAACCGGATATTATGTGTATAGGCAAAGGTCTGACTGCCGGATACTTGACTATGAGCGCTGTGCTTGCCACGAAGAAGGTGGCCGACACGGTATCAGGAGGTGAGGCCGGAGTGTTGATGCATGGCCCGACGTTCATGGGCAATCCTTTGAGCTGCGCTATCGCACTGGAGTCGTTGAAGATGCTTAATGAAAAGCCGATGGCACAGATTGTCGGCGACATGGAGGATATAATGCGCGAAGAGCTTGCTCCTGCCGCCAAGCTGCCGAGTGTTACTGATGTGCGTGTGCTCGGTTCGATAGGCGTGGTAGAGGTGAAGAGCGATGTGAACGTCGGACTTTTCCAGAAGGCTTGTGTTAATGCCGGAGTATGGATACGTCCCTTCGGACGCAATGTGTATATCATGCCGCCCTATGTGATCAGTCACGACGACCTTCGCCGGCTGTGTCGTACCCTTGTAGAACTTGTTAGTGATGAGTCAAATTATTGAGGAGTCGCTTGATGCGCTTGCGCGAGCCGGCAATCTGCGAATGGTTCCGGCAGACGGTAGCGCGGACACGCTTGTTGACTTCACGAGTAACGACTATCTTGGTATAGCCTCACGCGCGGACCTCAGGGATGAGTTTATTGCAACACTCCATCCGGAAGACTATCAGTTGACGGCGTCGGCATCGCGATTGCTGGCGCGTCGACAGCGCTGTTTCGATGAGTTCGAGCATTTCCTTGAGAATTGTTACGGACGGCCGGCTCTGCTGTTTAATAGCGGTTATCATGCCAACACGGGGCTCGTGTCAGCACTGGCAATGAAGGATGTAACCGTGGTGGCAGACAAACTGGTGCATGCGAGTATCATAGACGGTATCAAGCTCGCCGGGGTGCCTTTCGAACGCTTCCGCCATAATGATGTCGGACATCTGGAACGACTTGCTGCCAAAGCGCAGGAGGAGGGTAGGAGAGTGCTCATTATTGTCGAGGGTGTGTACTCGATGGAAGGCGATGCTGCGCCGCTTGAAGAAATTATCGAAGTGAAGTCGCGTCTCAAGGATGCGCTGCTATATGTCGATGAGGCTCACAGTGTAGGCGTTGAGGGACCGGGTGGTCTTGGACTTGTGAGTGCACTCGAGCCGTCGCAACGAGAGTATGTGGATGTCATCATCGGTACGCTTGGCAAAGCACTCGGCTCGGTTGGCGCATACGCTATCATGAATCCTACACTGAGGAGTTGGGCTGTGAATAAGGCTCGCAGCTTTATTTTCTCTACGTCGATACCGCCGCTCAATGTGATGTGGAGCCGGTTCGCCTTCGAGCATGCGCTCGGAATGGATGCTGAACGAAGTCATCTTAAGAAGCTCGGTACCCGACTTGGCGACTTGCTCGGTACTAATTCAGAAAGCCATATACAGGGTATCATGACGGGTGATCCGGTGCGTGCCGTGCAATATTCGGGCAAGTTGCGTGAGCTCGGATTCGATGTGCTGCCGATTCGTACGCCGACCGTGCCACCCGGTACTGACCGTCTGCGGGTAAGTCTGTCGGCAATGCATTCACTTGATGACATAGAGCGATTGGCGGCCGCAGTCAAGTCGTTGAATTATTAGTATAGGTATTATGACCGGTCAAAGAAAATATTCGCCTAACCGACGCGTGAGCCGAAATCGAAAGGCTCGTAAGCGTGCTGTGCAGATTTCAATATTTGGTGCCATTGCTTTGGCCCTTTTAGTGGCGGTGCTCAGAATGTCGGCAGAGGAGCCGATGTCAGTTGTTCACGAGGATGACCTATTGGAACGCCTGATGAAAGTTGATATTCCGGCCGATGTGTCGGAAGATTGGCTTACATATGAGGGCTTTCAGGTGTCTTTTAACCCTGAGTATCACCAGCCCAACTACTCGTCGTGGTACATTACGCAGGAGCGGGTCAACGGATCTACGGAAAGGAAGTCGAGATTTCGCAATGATCCGAAAGTACCTGGATGCGCTACTCTTGATGATTATCGCAACTCCGGCTATGACCGAGGACACATGGCTCCCGCGGCTGATATGAAGTGGAGTGCCAAGGCGATGAGTGACTGTCACTACCTGACGAATATTTGTCCACAGAACCACAAAATCAATGGCGGTTGCTGGAACTCTTTCGAGCAAAAGTGCCGCAACTGGACGAAACGTGATAGCCTGATTGTTGTTATCTGCGGCCCGGTGCTGTCGGATATACTTACCGAAAAGGTAGGCGAAGTGCCTGTGCCAAAACGCTTTTTTAAAGTAGCTATCGCTCCCTATACCGTGCCGCCTATGGCTACGGGTATGATTGTGCCGAACGCATCGACGGATCTTGGGCTGGAGGAGATGACTATGACTGTAGACCAGGTGGAGGAGATCACCGGGTTTGACTTCTTCAGCGCACTGCCTGATGATATTGAGGCGGCAGTTGAGAGTCGGAACAGCTACCGATTGATGAACATAAGACGAAAGAATGCCGAATGAGTAATCCAGCATTGATATATAATAATGGTGATACAATCTGTGCTATATCAACGCCATCAGGTGTCGGAGGCATAGCCGTAGCACGTGTGAGCGGTCCGGATGCATTTGATATTGTAGGACGAATATGGCAAGGTGCCCACCTTCAGAGTGTGGAGGGTTATACTGCGCATTATGGTACTGTACTTCAGCGTGATGGCTCGTTCCTTGACCAAGCCTTGGCTACGGTGTTCAAGGCTCCGCGCTCATTTACAGGCGAGAATGTGGTAGAAATAAGTGTGCACGGATCGAAGTGGATTCAGCAGCGCTTGCTTGACTCTCTTATCGGTGCCGGTGCACGAATGGCGCTGCCGGGAGAATTCACCAGACGGGCTTACGCTTCAGGAAAGGTTGACCTTGCGCAGGCGGAGGCCGTTGCGGATATGATTTCATCGAACTCCGGTGCGGCTCATCAGTTGGCTATGAGTCAGATGCGCGGTGAGTATTCTCGCGCTATTGATGCTATGCGAGCCGAGTTGGTGCAGTTGGCTTCACTGCTCGAACTGGAACTCGATTTCGCAGAAGAGGAAGTGGAGTTCGCTTCGCGTAGCCGCTTGCTCGAACTTGCTGATGCGCTATCGGCCAAATTGCAAGCGTCGGCCGATAGTTTCAGTACCGGGCGTGCCATTAAGGATGGTATTCCGGTGGCGCTTGTTGGTGCTACAAATGCCGGTAAATCTTCGCTGCTCAATGCATTGGTGGGCGACGACAGGGCTATAGTATCTGATATTCATGGCACAACTCGCGACGTGATAGAGGATATTGTCGAAATTGGTGATTATCTCATCCGCTTCCGAGACACTGCCGGTATGAGAGAGACTGATGATCCTATCGAACAGATGGGTATCGAACGCTCCCGGCGGGCGGCATCGGATGCAACTATTGTTGTATACGTTGTGGATGGCAATGAACAACTGCACGAAGCTACCGATATCACTGCCAACGACTTGATTATCGCTCTCAACAAGTGCGATTTATCACGGCATGAAAATGCAGGCGCGCCATACTTAACAGCTCAAGAGAGTGATACTACACAACATGCGTCTGAGCAGATCGCTTCTGCGAGAGAGAGTAAGTTATCAACCGAACAACTGCAGAAACAGTACGCGCATGCAAGAGTTATCTCATGCTCAGCAGTAACAGGCGAAGGTCTTGATGAACTCTGCCGGGCGATTACGGCCATACTTGACCAACGACTTGCTGGTGCTAACATCACCGTGGCCAATGCACGACATGCCGAAGCCTTTGCCGGAGCGGCCGAATCCCTACGCGCCTTTGCAGCGGCACTCCGTGCCGGTATACCCTCCGACCTCGCAGCGCAAGACCTGCGCCAAGCCATCTACCACCTCTCCACCGTCACCGGCCAAATCACCACCCCCGAACTCCTCCAAACAATCTTCCAGTCCTTCTGCATCGGCAAATAGCTCGATAATCACTATTCATCGGTATTCATTACAAAC
>CAMWKV010000062.1 GCA_947174915.1 uncultured Porphyromonadaceae bacterium
AACAGATACTGTCTATTATTTTCTTTATAGCACTTACTTTTTCGGCTTACGCTCATAGCGGTAAGTTGGACGGATATAGCCGCTGGCAGCTTGCGTTGCAATCTCGGGCAGCACTTAGCGTGGATGCCGGAGAGGCCGATGACGGCACGATCGCTGACGCTACTTCGCGGGCTGACGCTACTTCGCGGGTTGCGGTTTCGGGCAGCCGGAAGTCTGCTCGCTCCATACGAGCTTTTATAAAGGCCGACGCGGGCTTCGATGCCCACGCATGCGGTCTGTCGGAGTTGCGCCGTTTCGGCGACTGGCTGCTCGTAGAAGGCAGTGCTGAGGCATGCGCTGAGGCGGCTGAACAGGCTGAGGTTCAGTATGTATCATTCGCTCGGCCGATGGAAAAGACTAATAACCGCAGCGCTGCGATTCTCGGTGTTGACGCTGTACATTCCGGTCACGGACTCGAAGGGGGCACGGGATATACCGGTAGCGGTGTTGTCGCCGGTATTTTCGATATCGGTTTTGATTTCTGCAACCCGGCGTTCTGCGACGCTGCCGGCGAAAGCCGTATCCGCAAAGTATTTCAATTCGACGAGGATGGTAAGGTCAGCCTCAGCGATAGTCCTTCCGCTATAGCCGCCCTCATAACGGACGATGCCGAAGACTGTCATGGCAGCCACGTGCTCGGTACGATGGCGGGTCGTGGCGCCCAGAACGGTCGACAGGCTGTGCTTAATGCCGGCGGCAGTGTGACGGTGGAGGAAGGTCCGCTGCCCTTCGGCGGAATGGCGCCGGATGCTGATATATATATTGGTGCCGGACCGCTGACGGATGCAAATATTGCCGGAGGCGTGGCCGCTATAGTAGATGCTGCCGAGGGAGCCCCGTGTGTGGTGAATCTATCGCTGAGCGACCCGCTCGGTCCGCGCGACGGAAGCGATGCCTTCGCACAGGCAATATCTTCGCTGACCGATGATGCAGTAATAGTAGTCTCGGCGGGTAACGATACTGGTTTGGGCCGCTCGCTGTCAGCGACTTTCGGCTCTGATACACCTTGGCTTGGCACCTTTCTGCGCCCTGTTGGATGGAAGGCCGACGCTGCCGGAACGGCTGCCGTATGGAGCGGGTTCAATGGCGATGTCGACCTCTATATAGTGGTGGTAGATACGGGCAGCAAGAAAGAACTCGCCCGCATCAAGGCTCCTATCGACCCTGACGGCGAGCCCCTGGTCATAAGCAGTCTTGACTACGAACCCGTCGAAGGTGGCCCTGAGGCTGTCCCGAACGAAGCCTTTGACCGCGCATACACCCGGAGCTGGCTTGCCGTGGTGCCCGAGCGTGCTCCATCGGGACGCCTCGGATGGTATATCCCCTTCTATATCAATATCCGGCCGGAGAACGACCACGCCTACATTGCAGTGGGACTGGTGGCCGAAGGCCGGGACGGGCAGACTGTCGACATGCACCTCTCGGCGCCGTATGCCAATTTTCTGTGGCTGTGGGTAAACGGCTACCGCAGCGGTGGCGATGATCTCTCCGTGACCTCTCTCGGCGCCGCCGACGGCGTGGTGTGCGTAGGAGCAAGTACTGGGATGATAGACTACGGACGTCTCGACGGCACCGCCGGGCAGATATGGGAAGCCGAGAATTATACCCTCGGCGAGGTTGCCCCATTCTCGTCGTACGGCACATTGCGTACCGGTCTGAGACTGCCTCATGTGGTGGCTCCAGGAGCGCAGGTTGTATCGGTCTATTCTACCCCTTACGCTAAGGAGCACGATGACTACGATATAGTCGCCGAGAGCGTTACCGACGGGCATCAATGCTACTGGGCGCCCATGTACGGCACCTCAATGTCGTCGCCCGCAGTGGCTGGAGCTATCGCTCTGTGGCTTGAGGCTGACCCGTCGCTGACATCTGCCGATATCCACGATATCATCCAGTCCACCGCCGCTATACCGGTCGGCAGCCAATACGGCAGCGAACGATGGGGAGCCGGTATGTTCAACGCCTATGCCGGTATGCAGGAAGTACTGAACCGCCGGGCGGCACTCGCGGGTCCGTCAGCAGTAGAGTCGCGTGGTATCGTGGCTGCCGTGTCGTGCGGCGAGCTGCACATCACCGTTCCCGGTCGTGACAGCTTCGACGGCGCCATCTATGACACCTCCGGACGGCTCGTCAGCCGTTTCAGCACCGTCTCAGGCACAGCAAGTGTAAGCGTGCCCGGCCCGGGAGTGTATATCATCAGCACCTCCGGCCACAGCCTCCGCCTGGCAGTCTGACTCGCTTCCTTGGGCGCGAGGACGTCTGCAGAGCGCGAATCTTTGCGGCAAATGTTCGCAAAGGAGCGTTAAAATCGGGAAGGATGTGGGATATGCGAGGGAAAATAGTTATCTTTGCAGTCGCAACGACTGTTGCGGCTACTCATATCTTAGCTACCTCATCGACCATGACGCGCAAATGGAATTTTCCGACGCCCTCTCTCGAAGAGAGGCATATCGGTGCCGAGCTGGCTCGGCGCTTCGCCAACTGCGCGCCTGTGAGTGACCTGCTCGTTCAGCGCGGCGTCACCACTATAGAGGAGGCTGAGCGTTTCTTCCATCCCTCGCTCCGCGACCTTCACGATCCCTTCCTGATGCCTCAGATGGACCTCGCCGTGGAGCGCCTCAACCGCGCCATGGGTTCGAAGGAGAAGATTATGGTCTACGGTGACTATGACGTGGACGGTACAACTGCCGTGGCGCTGGTGTACCGCTATCTTCAGAATTTCTACTCCGAGCTTGATTTCTATATCCCCACCCGCTATGAGGACGGTTATGGTATATCTCGTCAGAGTATCGATCAGATAGCCGACGATGGCGTGAAGCTTGTCATCATCCTCGACTGCGGTATCAAGGCCATCGACGAGATAAAGTATGCCAAGGAGCGCGGCATTGATTTCATCATCTGTGACCATCACATGCCGGATGCCGAACTCCCCCCGGCGGTGGCTATCCTGAACCCCAAACTTGAGGGCTCGACCTACCCGTGCCCGCACCTGTCGGGCTGCGGCGTGGGGTATAAATTCATGCAGGCCTTCTCTATCAGCAACGGTATCGCCACGGCCGAACTCGAATCGATGCTCGACCTCGTGGCAGTGAGTATCGCTGCCGATATTGTGCCGATGGTGGATGAGAACCGCGTGCTCGCCTATACCGGGCTGAAGCGCCTGAATTCCAACCCGAATATGGGTCTGCGTGCTATCATCCGTACCTGTGGTCTCGGCGGCAAGGAAATAACTATCAATGATGTAGTGTTCAAGATAGGCCCGCGCATCAATGCGTCGGGACGTATGCAGAGCGGCCGCGAGGCTGTGGAGCTCCTCATCGCCCGTGACTCCAAGGAGGCCGCCCGCCGCAGTATCGAGATAGACCAGTACAACAAAGACCGCAAAGAGCTCGACAAACGGATCACCGAGGAGGCGAATGCCATCCTTGAGGCCCGCGGTGAGATGCACTCGCCCAAGCGCTCCATAGTAATATACAATAAGGACTGGCACAAGGGTATCATCGGTATTGTGGCATCACGCCTCACCGAGCTCTACTACAAACCCTCCGTGGTGCTTACGCTGGCCAACGGTCTTGCCACCGGTTCGTCGCGCTCGGTGCAGGGATTCGATATCTACAAGGCTGTAGAATCCACCCGCGACCTGCTCGAAAACTTCGGTGGTCACACCTATGCTGTCGGTCTGTCGCTGCGCGAGGAGAATATACCCGAATTCACCCGCCGCTTCGAGGAGTATGTGGCTACCAATATCCTGCCCGAACAGCTTACACCTCAGATAGATATTGATGCCTTCCTGTCCTTCGCCGACATCACACCGGAGTTCGTGTCCATCCTGCGGCTTTTCAATCCGTTCGGTCCGGGCAACCGTAAGCCTACCTTCTGCACGCGTCGCGTGAAGGATTTCGGTACGAGCAAACTCGTGGGTCGCAATCTCGAGCATATCAAGCTCGAACTCGTCGATGACACCTCCGGCCGCGTCATCAATGGCATAGCCTTCAATATGGCGTCATACTTCGAGCATATACACTCCGGGCGCCCCTTCAATATCTGCTATACAATAGAGGAGAACAAGCATCAGAATGCGTCGTCCACTCTGCAGTTGCTCGTCAAGCAGATAAGGCTTACAGAGGTATAGTGCCCTCGCCGGTACGCCCCGCCAACTACCCGTGCACATGTCCGACGATACCCCCTACGGATACTACGATTTCAGCGAGGACGACGATTACGCCGCCCCCGAAGCATCGTGTGTCGACCCTGTAGATGTGCTACGCGAGCACTGGGGCTATGATGATTTCCGTCCGCTGCAACGCGACATCATAGACAGCGTTCTCAACGGAAAAGATACCCTCGGCCTGATGCCCACCGGCGGCGGCAAGTCCATCACTTTTCAGGTGCCGGCGCTTATGATGCCCGGGCTCACGCTGGTGGTGACGCCGCTTGTGTCGCTGATGAAGGACCAGGTGGATGCCCTGCGCCGGCGCGATATCAAGGGCGCCTGTCTCTACAATGGCATGACGCGTACGCAGACGGAATATACACTCGAACGTTGTCGCCAGCGACGTCTGAAGCTACTCTATATCGCCCCCGAGCGCCTCGGGTCTGATACTTTCATGCGGCAGTTGTCGGCATGGGATGTGAGCATGATAGTGGTGGATGAGGCGCACTGTATATCGCAGTGGGGACATGATTTCCGCCCTGCGTATATGAAGATACGCGACCTGCGCGAATATATCCCCGATGCACCGGTGCTTGCACTTACGGCATCGGCGACGCCGGACGTGGTGCAGGACATTGTGGTGCAGCTCGGCATGCGTTCGCCGGAGATATTCACCATGAGTTTTGCCCGCGACAATATCTCCTTCCTGGTGCGGAATACTGATGCGAAGTTCGATAAGCTCGTTCAGATTCTTATGGCTCGTCCCGGTACGGGTATCGTCTATGTCCGTTCGCGCAAGCGTACCGTCGAGCTCTCCGAAGCTCTGTGCGCCGCCGGCATATCGGCCCAGGCCTATCATGCCGGTCTGCTTCCGGAGATAAAGAGCGAGCGTCAGGACGCATGGATAAGTGGCGCTACACGTATCATAGTCGCAACTACGGCCTTCGGTATGGGTATCGACAAGCCGGATGTCCGTACTGTCGTCCACTACGACTTGCCGACGACGCTTGAAGAATACTATCAGGAGGCTGGGCGCGCCGGTCGTGACGGTCTCGAATCCGTGGCAGTCCTTCTCGTCAACAGTCGCGACCGCGCCGTACTCGGCCGGCGTCTCACTAATGCCTTCCCATCGCGTGAGAATATACGCCATGTCTACGACGAGGTGTGCCGCTATCTCTCTGTGCCTATGGGCGAAGGATTTGGTGCCATATTCGACTTCGATCCGGAGATGATGAGCAGCCGCTATAATATGCAGGCGTCGATGGTGCGTACCGCCCTCGGATTCCTCGACCGCGCCGGCTACATATCTTTCACGGAGGATGTGGATGCCTCGGCTCGCGTGTGGATTCGCGTAACGCGCGAGGACTTGTATCATTCAGATTTCGGGGAGGATGATGAGACGGTTATAATGTGCTTGCTCAGAACATATCCGGGTCTTTTTGCTGACTATGTATTCATCGATGAAAACCGTATGGCCTACGCTACGGGCATCGACAGTAAGCGCATCTATGAGTCGCTCATACGCATGCGCCGCCGGCATATTCTCGACTATATCCCCCGGCGTCATACGCCATATGTAGTATTTACGGCCAATCGTTGCCCGTCCGAGCGTATTGTGCTCACACGCGATGTGTACGAGAATCGCCGAGAGGTGATGAAGCGTCAGATAGATTCGATGCTGGACTATGCTTTTTGCAGCGACCGTTGCCGTGTAGGGGGGATGTTGCGTTACTTCGGTCAGAATCTGCCGGATACCTATCAGTGCGGCAAGTGTGACTACTGCAGGTCACAACGAAAGTCTGTCTCAGATTCGATACCGATTGAGGAGCAGGTACTTGCTTTGCTTGAAACGCGAGATATTACCATATCCGATATACCCCGCCTGTGGCCTTCGCGCTCGGCAGAAGCCGCCGATGCCATTCGCGATCTCATCTCCCGACACCGCCTTCACCTGACCGGCATCACAATCACCAAATCCTGAAAAGGAGGTGAGTGTCAGTCGATGAAGCGGCGGGTGATGTCGGTGTAGGCGTCGATGCGACGGTCGCGCAGGAATGGCCACCAGCGGCGTACCTGTTCACTGCGCTTGAGGTCGATGTTCACGATGGTCTCGCATTCGTGCGCTATCGGTGCCTGGAAGAGGAACTCGCCCTGAGGTCCAACGACGAAACTGGAACCCCAGAAACGTATGCCCCCTGTAGCTCCTGAAGGGTCGACTTCGAAGCCGGTGCGGTTGACGCTGACAACGGGGAGGCCGTTGGCTACGGCATGGCCGCGCTGGACGGTAATCCAGGCCTGACGCTGACGCTCCTGTTCCTCGGGTGTGTCATAGTCGGCCACACCGATAGCAGTGGGGTATATGAGTAGTTCGGCCCCGGCAAGCGCCATCAGTCGAGCAGCCTCGGGGTACCATTGATCCCAGCATACAAGTACGCCCAGACGGCCTACCGAGGTGTCAATGGGCTTGAAGCCGAGGTCGCCGTGAGTGAAGTAGAATTTTTCATAGTACGCAGGGTCGTCCGGGATGTGCATCTTGCGATACATGCCGGCAACGCTGCCGTCGGCTTCGAATACGACGGAGGTATTATGGTATAGCCCTGCGCTGCGACGCTCGAAGAGCGATGTGACGAGCACTACACCGGCTTCGCGCGCTACGGCGGAGTAGAATTCGGTGGCCGGCCCGGGGATAGGGTGGGCAAGGTCGAATGTGTCGACGTCTTCGTTCTGACAGAAATAGAGGCCGTCGTGGAGTTCCTGGAGCACTACGAGGCGGGCGCCTTTTGCAGCGAGAGCCTTGACCTTGGCAGCGAGGCGGCGGCGATTGTCGTCGACATCGCCGCTGTTGGCCTGCTGTATGATACCTGTGGGGAGAATGCGCTCTGTCATCAGATGATAAGCATTGCGTCGCCGTAACAACCGAATCGATAACCTTCTTTGACAGCTTCCTTGTAAGCCTCCATGGTGAGTTCGTAGCCACCGAAGGCTGCTACCATCATGAGCATGGTGGACATGGGCATGTGGAAATTCGTGATAAGAGAGTCGGCTACTTCGAAGTTGTAGGGCGGGAATATAAATTTGTTCGTCCAGCCGGAATATGTCTTCATGTGTCCGCCCATGCTCTCGGCGGTGGCCATAGCGCGTAGCACTGAGGTGCCTACGGAGCAGACTTTGTGGCCGGCGTCCTTTGCGGCGTTGACGGTTTCGACGAGTTCCGGCGATGCTTCCATCTGCTCGGAGTCGATGCGGTGCTTTGTGAGGTCTTCAACGTCAATCTCACGGAAGGCTCCCAGGCCGCTGTGTACTGTGAGGAATGCTTCCTTGACACCCTTGATCATCAGTCGTGTGCTGAGGCTGCGGGAGAAGTGGAGTGCAGCAGCTGGAGCCACTACAGCGCCTTCCTTTGTGGCGAAGATGCTCTGGTAGTCTTCGGCGTCGCAAGGTTCGGGCTGACGGTTGATATAGGGGGGCAGGGGAGTCATGCCCAGTGCGAAGAGGGCTTTCTTGAATTCGTCGTGCGGGCCGTCGTAGAGGAAGCGGAGCGTGCGGCCGCGCGATGTGGTATTGTCGATTACTTCGGCAACCATGGACTCGTCGTCGCCGAAATATAGTTTGTTACCGATGCGAATCTTGCGCGCGGGTTCTACCAACACATCCCAGAATTTATTCTCGGCGCTGAGTTCGCGAAGCAGGAACACTTCGATGCGGGCACCGGTCTTCTCCTTGTTGCCGATCAGAAGGGCGGGGAATACACGTGTGTCATTGAACACCATCACGTCGCCTTCGTCGAAATAGTCGAGGATATCGGTGAACACGTGGTGGGAGATATTTCCCGTACGACGTTCTACTACCATGAGACGACAGGCATCGCGCTCGGAGGTAGGATGGAGAGCTATCTGCTCAGAGGGGAGATTGAATTTGAATTGTGACAGTTTCATCTCGTATTGATGAGGATATGCAAGAGGCCGCTATCGGCATTGCTGTATTACATAAGTTCTTGAATATGTGGATGTCCGGGCCTAACGCGTGGCTTCTTGCTCGGGCATCTCTATCTCCACGCAGCGTAGGAGTTCGGTGATCTGCTCCATAGATAGGCAGTTGTCGATGGTGACGTCGCCCACGCGTGTGCGGCGGAGTGCTGTGAGGTGTCCTCCGCTGTCGAGAGCACGTCCGATGTCGCGAGCGAGTGCGCGTATGTAGGTGCCTTTGCTGCATACCACGCGGATGGTGATAGCTGCCGGAGAGTAGTCGAGGAGTTCTATCTCGTCGATGACAAGAATCTTCGGCTTGAGGTCCGGTTCTTCGCCTTGACGAGCCATCTCGTAGGCGCGGACGCCTTCGATTTTGCAGGCGGAGTAGGCCGGTGGTATCTGTTCTATGCGTCCTACGAAAGTGGCAAGAGTCTTTTCAACCAGTTCGCGGGTGAGGTGTTCGGTAGGGTAGGTGGCATCCACCTCCGTCTCAAGGTCAAAGGATGGCGTGGTGGCCCCCAGGGCGATGGTGGCGATGTACTCCTTGACTCCGGCCTGAAGGCTGTCGATCTGCTTGGTGGCGCGACCGGTACATACGGCCATAACGCCGGTAGCCAGGGGGTCAAGTGTGCCGGCATGGCCCACCTTGAGCTTCTTCATCTTCAGCCTGCGTGTGAGTACGCCGCGGATGCGCTTCACTACGTCGAACGATGTCCATTCGAGCGGCTTATCGATATATAGTATTTCGCCTTCGATGAAATTCATATCAGAAGAGATTGTAGCCCTTGGCGATGCAGATGAGGCCTACAATGAGGCAGTAGAGTGCGAACCATACGAGCTTGCCTTTCTTGACGATAGCGAGCATCCACTTGCAGGCGATGCAGCCTACTATAAATGAGGTGAGGAATCCTATGATTATTGCTCCGATACCGACTTCGGGAGTGGCTACGCCGGCAGCGGCATCGATGGCTTCGACTCCGAAGATGTGCTTGATGTCCAGGAGTGCCTCGCCGAGGATGGGGATGATGACCATCAGGAATGAGAACTGAGCTACCTGCTCGCGTTTGTCGCCGATAGTGATACCTGTGGCGATGGTGGTGCCGGAGCGCGACAGACCGGGAAGGACTGCCACTGCCTGAGCACAGCCAATGACGAAGGCATCAAGGAAGTTGATGTCGCGGCCTTGGGGCGCAAGGCCCTCCTCGGCGGGACGTGTGCGGTAGAAATACGAGAAGGCGAGCAGGGCTGCCGTCACGCAGAGGCATGTGCCCACCAGGGTTAGTTCCTGACCGAAGAAGGTCTCGATGGTGTCCTTGAAGCACAATCCTACTATACCCACGGGGATGCAGGATACGAGTATCTTGCATACGTAGTAGAAGCGTTCGTCGAAGCGGAAGGTGAAGAATGATTTCACCAGCGGCCAAAATTCCCGCCACAGTACCACGATAGTGCTCAGCACGGTGGCTACATGTAGCATTACGTCGAATTGCAGGCTTTCGGCACCGCTCAGGTCAAGACCGAGAATTTCGCGAAAGATTTCCAGATGGCCCGAGCTGCTGATAGGAAGGTATTCAGCGAGGCCTTGTACTAAGCCCAGGATGAAGGCGTCAAGTGTATCCATTGCAGGTGATGAATTATTTCTTGTGACGGGAGAAGCGAGAGGGATCGATGATGATGGCGACGCCCATGGCGATGAAGCCGAGGAGGGCTATGAGCGGACCCACTACGATGCGGCGGGTGCTGAAGATGTCGGGGTTGAAGGCGTCGACGGTGCTGCTGCCGCCGAGCATGAGGACGAAGCCAAGGACAATGAGGACTCCGGCTGCAATCATGCCTATGAAGTTGCCGCGTTCGAGAGGGAGTTCGCGCTCCGGTTCGCGTATAAACTGTTCCTGTTTTTTGAGGTCTTTGTCGGTTGCCATAAATTATGTTTTATTTGAGGAACATATCGTCGTAGGAAGACTTGATGTATCTGTTGGCTGCTACGGCGCAGGTGAGCGACATCAGCAGGGCGCCGAAGATACACATTCCTATACATATATATATAGTTTCGGTCCAGTCTATCACTTCCTCTACCAGTGGGTACTCGCTCGGTGCGTAGTAGCGCAGAGCTATAAGAACGGCGGAGGCTGCCAGTCCGGCGAGGAGTCCGCCTGTGAGTCCGGCAGTGATGAAGGGACGGCGGATGTAGGAAGCCGTAGCACCTACGAGCTTCATAGTGTGGATGATGAAGCGACGTCCGTAGACGGAGAGGCTCACGGTGTTGGCTATCAGAGCTATAGCGACGAAGAGGAGTACGGCGCCGACAGCAGCGAGAAGGAGTGCCACGCGGCGGATAGAGGTGTCGACATTGCGGATAATATTGCTCTCGGTGAGGGCCTCGGCCACTCCGGGAAGGTCGGCCATGAACTCGGCCATGGCGTCGATGCTGTCCGGCATACTCCATCGTGGGCGCACGCGGACCTCGAACTCTGAGCTGTAGGGGTTTCCGTCGAGTTCGGCGGCGATGTCGCGACCCATGGCGGCACTCTCCGCTGCAAGAATCTCGTCGGCATCGGTGAAAGCGAAGCTCTCCACGCCGACATTTGACATGAGAGCGCTCTTCACAGTGTTGACATCGCGAGCCTCGCAGTCGGGCGACATGACAAGGACGAATCCCATAGCTGAACGCACCTCATTCTCAAGCCTGTGGGCGGCTACTGCGCCCACGGCAGCAAGCCCGAGCAACAACAGCACAAGACCCACGCTGACAAGCGAGGTCATCCGAGAACCGAGGGTAGATATGCGGCGTCCGCGTTGTTTTTTCATCTGTTCTACATCAATGCCGCGCAGGGACAAGCGTCCCTCAGGCAGTTACGATAGACTGATACGGCTACATTAAGCCTAAATTTCCGCAAAAATAATAAAAATTCCCCACCTTGTCAAATTTTTTTTCGCCAGCTCTCCGCGCAGGGCGGTCCACAGGGCGGTCCAAAGATGCTGTGGAATATTTATCGAAACATATGGTTCGCTGGCAATGATGAAGCAATTATTTCAGTGTCATGCTGACGTGGGGGCGATTTTCATACATAAAAATCTCGGAAGTCTGAACGAAGCCCAACGATTCGTAGAATTTAACAAGATAAGCCTGGGCTTCGATTTCGATTGTGTCGGACATTGTTTTACAGATTCTGATAGCTACTGTCATCATTTTCCGTGCGAGACCATGGCCGCGGTATGTCGGCATGGTTAATACTCTGCCGATAGCCGTTGATGGAAATTTTACGCCCGGGTCAATAATGCGCAGGTATGCGGCAATTTTGCCCTTGTCCTCAAAATATAGGTGGGTTGAACGGAAGTCCAGTCCATCAATATCCTGATATACGCATTCCTGCCCTACAACAAACACCTCCGACCGGCAACGCAGTATCTCGTAGAGCTCATGCGCTGTCAGTTCATCAAAACGTTTAATCTTCATTTCCATACGACAAAATTACAAAAACGCCGAACATGTTGAGAGTTCATGCATGGAGAAATTTTGAATTTAAAAGTATCATATCGACAGATGCAGAATCGGATATGGTCTGCCTGCTTCATCAGTGCTATCTCTTCCAATTATTTTGAATCCTTTAGCTTGATAAAAGGCAAGTGCCCGATGATTCGGTTCATTTACATCTACTTTTGTTATGCCTCGGTCTAATGCAAATTCAATCAGTGATGTCCCGTGACCTTGTCCGCGACTATGGCTGTCGATGAACAGCATTTCGATCAT
The DNA here is from genome assembly GCA_947174915.1 of uncultured Porphyromonadaceae bacterium. Lineage (GTDB taxonomy): Bacteria > Bacteroidota > Bacteroidia > Bacteroidales > Muribaculaceae > CAG-873. The sequence continues at coordinate 11,912 of CAMWKV010000062.1, forward strand.
ATCGTTACACAATCCTATGAAACCGGTTAGAGTCCCATTGTGGAACACCGCATACAATTCAACATTGGGGAAATAGCGTGGCACCAACGCTGTCTTTATTTCTTCTATGGTATCTTCATCTAAAAAATCATGTGTAGCTCTAACTGAACGCTCCCATATTGAGGAGAGCGTTGCGTAATCTTCTTTATTGCATTTTACTATTTCCTGCATAATGTAAATAAACCTCAGCCTTTTCAGATGGCAGTTGTTATTTTGACTTAAGTTGCTTTATAAAACTTTTAAGGGCGTTCGCGAAAGGAACAGGGGCTTCCATGGCTGTAAAGTGACCGCCATAAGGCATTTCCGTAAAATGAATCAAATTATAATGTTGTTCAATCCAATCTTTCGGAACCGGCAGGATATCATGAGGGAAGCGAGCGATACCTATCGGAACCTGAATATTGCCTAAGGATGGCAATGTGTTGGTATTGCCATAATAGGCTGTGATAGAGGATGCTGCGCAACCGGTCATCCAGTATAGTGTCAGATTATGTAATATATCATCAAGTGAGAATCTTTCCCAATCACTCCAATCATGAAACTTCTCGATGAGCCATCCTGCCATTCCTGAAGGTGAGTCACAAAGTCCGTAGCCTA
>CAMWKV010000063.1 GCA_947174915.1 uncultured Porphyromonadaceae bacterium
CAGAAATGCAACCTTATTCCGTCAGTGGGCTAATAAGGTCTTGAAGGAATATCTATTGAGAGGTTACAGCATCAATCAACGGTTGATGTATATGGAAAATCGGATTGATCACAGACTTTCTGAACATAATATTCAGATAAAAGAACTGAGCAATCGAATGGATTTCTTTGTTCGGACATCGCTACCCCCAAAAGAAGGAATCATATATGACGGGCAGATATTCGATGCATATACCCTCATGTGCGATCTTATACGCAGTGCCAAAAACCGAATAATCTTGGTGGATAATTATATCGATGATTCAGTATTTCGTCAGCTTGACAAGCGAGCCACAGGAGTATCGGCCACTATCTTTACTCCTTCCATAAGCAGGACACTTCGTCAGGATCTGGATCGTCATAACGCTCAATACTCTCCAATTGAAGTGAAGACCTTCCGCAGGGCGCACGACCGATTCCTTATAATCGATGATACCGTCTATCACGTCGGGGCATCATTCAAGGATTTGGGAAAGAAGCTTACTGCTTTCTCTAAGATGGAGATAATGACAGCTGATGAATTTATAGCCTATTTGGGGGAGTAGAACCGTTACGCTCTCATCGAAGAAACCATCTCCCCCGCCGCCCTCACCCTCATCACAACCTGGGTAAAAAAACGGTAGACGCAAAAAGAGCAGCTGAAAGGCTGCTCTCTTTGCGGAGAGAATTTATCGCTTGGGGTGTGGTGCTTGACTGCGTTTGATATTTCTCATTCTTTCGTTTTGTTCTCGAATAATTCCGTTAAGTATCTGACCCACCGGCAAACCAATTTCAACTTTTCCTACCTTAAAATAAGGAGTAACTACAGGCTCGAATTGATATTTGTTTGTTCCCATCTGTTGGACAGCTTGCCCACCAACCAATATGCCATACCTATCGTTTATTCGGTAGTTCATATAGCCACCTAATGTTGAACGTTGACAATATTCCATCATAGCGGGTGACATAGGCAAGCCGCCTTTCAGAGTAGGAGGAACTCCAAAATAATAAGTCCCATAGGCTGTAAAAGATAAATGAGGAGAAAGATAATACGATAAATTTCCACTTATGCCGTATTGAGTATGTAGCCCTTGATAGAATCCATATTTATTCGCTTCCAGGCCCAAGTAAAGGCTCATGTTTTCATAACTTTGAAAGATTCCAATTGTACCATTGTCCATATGCATCAAGCCGAGCATATCTGATTCTTCCCCTGTTGCTATGATTGAGCCATTTCTCCAACTATACAAGTTAGACAGTCCGGGAATAAACGATAATGACGGAATTTGCAAGATCGAATCTTTATAAAGCTTACGGTAATGTATATTGGGGTAAGAACTTAATGGGAGCCGTGGCGCGGACAATGTCGGCAAAGGAGACAAGTCTCCGGAAATATTAGAATCTGTGATAATAGAATTCTCTATACCAATACTATCCACCTCTAACGGGAAAGAGGATATTTCCGTCTGCGCATACACTGGCGCAGTAAATATAGCAAGGAGAATGGCGTAGATTGCTTTCATATACGGTTACTATTTCATATTAAAATTATTAATCCCCGCAAATTTACTAATAATCCTCCGTACAATTGATTAATACCGTTCCAATTTAAGACTAAATAAAAAACTGGACGTAAAATTGGGTATAAATACAACAAAAGCCTGAAAAATCAGGCTTTTGTTCTGCGGAGAGAGAGGGATTCGAACCCCCGGAGGTGTGACCCTCAACGGTTTTCAAGACCGCCGCAATCGACCACTCTGCCATCTCTCCTTGGCTTTGTGGTGCAAAGGTAAGCATTTTCTTGCAACTATGCAAGTGTCGGCGAATTTTCAGCAATTTTTTCGCTCCGCCGAACTCTACTAATTCTTCTTACACACGCACGAGTATGTAATAAAAGATAGATTAAAATTAAGTCGACAACAGAAACCGACTATTGATTTCCAGGTATTTACAGGCCGACGGGGCGGGGGATTTGCGTATGTGGCAGGATTTAGTTATATTTGCACGATTAAATTGAGCATAATATCAACTATTCGATATGAATCCAACCGAACTAAGCGAACAGGAGCAGATACGCCGCGCCAGCATGCAGCGCCTCCGCGAGATGGGCATCGAACCCTACCCCGCAGCCGAATATACCGTCAACGCATATAGCGACGACATCAAAGCCAACTTCGACGACAACGCCGAGCCGCGTCAGGTGACCGTTGCCGGCCGTATCATGAGCCGCCGTATCATGGGCAAGGCTTCTTTCATCGAGCTCCAGGACAGCCACGGCCGTGTGCAGGTCTATGTGAGCCGCGACGAGCTGTGCCCCGGCGAGGACAAGGACTTCTACAATGTAGTGTTCAAGAAACTCCTCGACATCGGTGACTTCGTCGGTGTGCGCGGCTATGTGTTCCGCACCCAGACGGGCGAAATCAGCGTCCACGCACAGGAGCTCACCGTGCTCAGCAAGAGCCTCCGCCCCCTGCCCATCGTGAAGGAGAAGGACGGCAAGCGCTACGACGCCTTCGATGACCCCGAGCTGCGCTACCGCCGCCGCTACGTGGACCTGATAGTCAACGACGGCGTAAAGCAGATATTCCTCAAGCGCACACGCGTGTACAACTCCATGCGTGAGTACTTCAACGCCGCCGGATACATCGAAGTGGAGACCCCCATCCTGCAGTCTATCCCCGGCGGCGCTTCGGCACGCCCCTTCATCACGCACCACAACGCTCTCGACATACCCCTCTATCTCCGTATCGCCGACGAGCTATACCTCAAGCGCCTCATCGTGGGCGGTTTCGAGGGCGTGTACGAGTTCTCCAAGAACTTCCGCAACGAGGGTATGGACCGCACCCACAACCCTGAGTTCACCTGTATGGAAATCTATGTAGCCTACAAAGACTACAACTGGATGATGAACTTCACCGAGCGCATGCTCGAGAAGATATGCCTCGACGTCAACGGCACCACCGACGTGCAGGTAGGCGATAATGTCATCAGCTTCAAGGCTCCCTTCGCACGCGTCACCATGGCACAGGCCATCAAGGAGCACACCGGCTACGACATCAGCGGCATGGACGAGGCTCAGTTGCGCGCCACCGCCAAGGAGCTCGGCATCGAGGTGGACGACACCATGGGCAAAGGCAAGCTCATCGACGAAATCTTCGGCGAGAAGTGCGAAGGCAAGTACATACAGCCCACCTTCATCACCGACTATCCCATAGAAATGTCGCCGCTGACCAAGCGCCACCGCGACAACCCCGAACTCACCGAACGCTTCGAGCTGATGGTCAACGGCAAGGAACTTGCCAACGCCTACAGCGAGCTCAACGACCCCGTGGACCAGTACGGCCGCTTCGTGGAGCAGATGCGTCTGAGCGAGAAAGGCGACGACGAAGCCATGATCATCGACGGCGACTTCATCCGCGCGCTCGAGTACGGCATGCCCCCCACATCCGGTATGGGTATCGGTATGGACCGTCTGGTGATGCTCATGACAGGCCAGACAGCCATCCAGGAAGTACTTCTCTTCCCCCAGATGCGGCCCGAGAAGACCGAGAAACGCGACTGCGCCGAAGCCTTCGCCGCCGTGGGCGTACCCGCCGAATGGTACGAACCCCTGCAGAAGACCGGTGTCCTCACCGTGGCCGCCCTCGGCCGCGTGGCACCCAACAAGCTCCATCAGGACCTCTGCGGATACAACAAGAAGAACAAGCTCGGCCTGAGCAATCCCGCCATCGACACCGTCAAGGCATGGGTTGAAGCCGCCGCCGGCACTGAAGAATAATACCCTCCCCCTGTAACACCACACACTATGGACCACTCCACATTCCCCGGGCATATAGCTGTGATGGGCGGAGGCAGCTGGGCCACTGCCCTGGCTAAGATTATCCTCCAGAAATGTCCTTCCATCACCTGGTACATGCGGCGCGACGACCGTATCGACGACTTCAAACGTCTGGGTCACAACCCCGCGTACCTCACGGATGTTGACTTCGATATCAGCCGCATCGACTTCAGTTCGGACATCAACTATGTCTGCAACAAAGCCGATACGCTGCTACTGGTGATGCCCTCGCCGTACTTCAAGGACCATGCCGACAAGATCACCGCCGACATATCGAAGAAGAATGTCGTATCGGCGGTCAAGGGCATTGTGCCGGACACCAACGAGCTCATCACCGACTATATGATACGCTGCTTCGGCGTGGAGCAGGACCGCACCTTCGTGATCTCCGGTCCCTGCCATGCCGAGGAAGTAGCGCTCGACCGTCCCAGCTACCTCACCGTTGGTTGCACCGACGCCGCACGAGCCGAGGACTTCAGCACCTTCCTCTCGGGCAAGAACATCCACGTGACACCCTCTACGGACGTCGACGGCATAGAGTACGCCGCCGTGCTGAAGAACGTCTACGCCATCGCCGCCGGCATAGTGCACGGCATGAAGACGGGCGACAACTTCTCCGCCGTACTCATCTCCAACGCTATCCGCGAGATGGAACGATTCCTCGAGACAGTATCTCCGCGCATGCGACATATCTGCGACTCCGTATATCTGGGCGACCTCCTCGTGACCGGTTACTCCCGCTTCTCGCGCAATCACAACTTCGGCTCCATGATAGGCAAGGGCTACTCCGTCAAGGCCGCACGCATGGAGATGGAGCAGACTGCCGAAGGCTACTACGGCGCCAAGTGTATATGGGACATCAATCAGCACTACGGCGTAGATATGCCCATCCTCAACGCCGTCTATTCAATCCTCTACCGAGGCGCATCGGCACCCCGTGCCTTCCGCGCCATGGCTCAGACATTCAATTGATACCATGACGACTCTCCTGGGAATGAATCTCGACGAGCTCGGCGCAGTTGCCGCTGCCGCAGGGCTGCGCTCCTTCGCCGCCAAGCAGATGGCCAAGTGGCTCTACGTCAAGCGCGTGACAGATATCATGGAGATGACCGACCTCCCCGTGCGCGCCCGACAGCAGCTCATCGATGAGGGATATACCGTGGGGCGTGTGGCGCCTATCCACGAGGCCCGCAGCACCGACGGCACGGTGAAATACCTCTTCCCCGGCGCTCCCGCCCGCGACGTCGAGGCAGTATACATCCCCGACCGCGACCGTGCCACGCTGTGCGTCAGTTCGCAGGCCGGCTGCAAGATGGCATGCCGCTTCTGCATGACAGGCCAGGGGGGCTGGCAAGGCAACCTCACCGCCGGACAGATCATCAACCAGGTGCTGTCCATCCCCGAGTCCGATACGCTGACGAACATCGTATTCATGGGCATGGGCGAGCCCGCCGACAACATTGACGCCGTGCTACGCGCCGTCGACATCCTCACCGCACCTTGGGGTATGGCATGGAGCCCGCGACGCATCACAGTGAGCACCATAGGCAAGCAGCCGGGGCTCGATATGCTGCTGGAGCGCACGCAGGTGCACATCGCCGTGAGTCTGCACTCACCCTTCGCCGACGAGCGCGCCGACCTGATGCCCGTGGAGAAAGCCTGGCCGGCGACCGAACTGCTGGCCACCCTGCGCCGCCACGACTTCGCCCACCAGCGTCGCCTGAGCATAGAGTACACCATGTTCGACGGTATCAACTCCGACATGCGCCACGCCCACGCCCTGGCACGTCTGCTGCAGGGGACGGATGCGCGCGTGAACCTCATCCGCTTCCACCGCACCCCCGGCTTCGAAGGCCGGCCGGCATCACAGGCGCAGATGGAACGCTTCCGCGACACCCTTAATGCCGCCGGAATCACAGCCACCATACGCGCCAGCCGCGGCGAAGACATCATGGCAGCCTGCGGCATGCTCGCGGGCAATAAAAAACAAACCAAGCAATCAGAAAATGAGCAATGACAAAATACACGTGGGTATCACTCACGGCGACACCAACGGCATAGGCTACGAAATCATCCTCAAAGCCCTTGAGGATGCGCGTATGACCGACCTATGCACCATCACCGTCTACGGCTCGGCCAAGGCTGCGGGATACTACCGCAAGGCCATGGAGCTGCCGTCGGTGCAATTCAACAAAGTGGACAGCGCCGCCGACGCCCGCGAGGGTGTCGTCAATATCGTCAACGTCGTGGGCGAAGACCTGCGCATAGAACCCGGCACACCCTCCGCCGAAGCCGGTGCCGCTGCTTTCGCCGCCCTCGAAGCCGCCGTGACAGACCTTCGCGCCGGTGATATCGACGTGCTCGTCACAGCTCCTATCGATAAATACTCCATCCAGAGCCCATCCTTCCACTTCTCGGGACACACCGAGTATCTGGAATCGTCGCTCGCCGAGGAAGGCGACGACAGCAAGGCCCTCATGGTGATGTGCGCCGGCGATATGCGTATAGCCCTTGCCACGGCACATATACCCCTCGCCGAAGTGCCCGCAGCCATCACGCCCGAGCTCCTCGACGACCGTCTGCGCCGATTCGACCGCTCGCTGCGCCGCGATTTCGGCATCCACAATCCCCGCATCGCCGTCCTATCGCTCAATCCGCATGCCGGTGAGCGCGGTCTCCTGGGCAAAGAGGAAGAGGAGGTGATAGCACCCGCCATCGCCGCCGCTCGAGAGAAGAAAATAATGGCCTTCGGCCCCTATGCCGCCGACGGATTCTTCGGCTCGGGAGCCTACAGCAAGTTCGACGGCATCCTGGCCATGTACCACGACCAGGGCCTGACTCCCTTCAAGGCGCTTGCCATGGATGAGGGCGTCAACTTCACCGCCGGCCTGCCCTATGTACGCACATCGCCCGACCACGGCACCGGCTACGACATCGCCGCCAAGGGCGTGGCACGTCCCGACAGCCTGCGCGCAGCAATCTATGCCGCCATCGACATCGCCCGCAAGCGCGATGCCTACGACGAAGCCTATGCCAACCCGCTCCGCCGTCAGCATACTGAAAAAGAACGCAATAAAGACCGCGAATGAGCATGCACTGCGCCATCATAGCCGCCGGCGAAGGGTCGCGTCTGGCACAGGAAGGCATCCTGCGCCCGAAGCCACTTGTGGAGCTCGACGGACGCCCCATGATAGTACGCCTCATCGACATCATGGCCTCCGCCGGCGCCGACAGTATCACCGTGGCCGTGCGCGATACTATGCCCGATGTAATCCAAGTCCTTGAAAGCGTACAGGGTACCCTCCCCTGCCCTCTCCGCATACTGCCCTGCAACACACCCTCGTCGATGCACAGCTTCCATGTGGTATCGCAGGCGGTGGAGCCCGGGCCACTCGTGCTCACGACGGTAGACACCATCTTCCGCGCCGACGATTTCCGCGCATACGCGGCAGCTTTCACCGATGGTAAGGTCGACGCCCTGATGGGTGTGACGGACTTCATCGACGATGAGAAGCCCCTCTATGTGGACGTCGACGCCTACGGACGCATCACAGCCTTCCGCGACAGCGCCTCGGCTGCCGACAGATACATCTCCGGCGGCATATACGGCCTGAGCCAGAGCGCGCGCGACATCCTCAACGACTGCATCGCTGCCGGCACACAGCGCATGCGCAACTACCAGCGAGCCCTCCTCTCTGCCGGGCTCAACGTCAAAGCATTCCCATTCTCCAAAATAATCGATGTAGACCACGCCGCCGACATCGATACCGCTCGATCATTCATCAACGACTCTCAAGCACTATGAGCGACACTCTCCTCGAACCCGCTGACGCGACGGACGACCTCTTCGAATCCCACAACCCCAACGAAGGCACCGCCGCATACTCCGAAGAAGACATCACCACCCTGCGCTGGAACGAACACATCCAGCGTCGTCCCGGCATGTATATCGGCAAGCTCGGCGACGGCACCAATCCCGACGACGGCATCTACGTGCTAATCAAGGAGGTAGCCGACAACTCCCTCGACGAATACATGATGGGCTTCGGCGACCACATCGACATCAACGTAGACAAGATGTCGGCGAGTGTCCGCGACTTCGGCCGTGGTATTCCTCTCGGCAAACTCGTAGACGTGGCGTCGCAGATGAACACCGGTGGCAAGTACGACTCCGATGCCTTCAAGAAGAGCGTCGGACTCAACGGCGTGGGTCTCAAGGCCGTCAACGCTCTTTCGGTGGATTTCGAGATTGTCGCATACCGCGACGGCAGTTGCAAACGTGCCAAATTCTGCCTCGGCGAACTCGTACATGAGTCCGATATAGAGCCCACCGACGAGCCGAACGGTACCCTGGTGCGCTTCACGCCTTCGCCGGATATTTTCAAGGGCTACGAATTCCGCGACGAATTCATAGTGCCCATGCTGAAGAACTACACCTTCCTCAACCCCGGACTGGTGATAAACTTCAACGGCCACCGCTATGTGTCGCGGCGCGGTCTGCGCGACCTCCTCGCCGAGAATATGACCCAGGAACCCCTCTACCCTATCATACAGCTCAAAGGCCAGGATATCGATGTAGCTCTCACACATGTGAATCAATACGGCGAAGAATACTACTCCTTCGTCAACGGCCAGCATACCACCCAGGGCGGCACGCACCTGAGCGCCTTCAAGGAGTCCGTGAGCCGCACACTCAAAGAGTATTTCGGCCGCAACTTCGAGTACTCCGACATCCGCAACGGTATCGTGGCTGCGGTAGCCGTCAAGGTGCAGGAGCCGGTGTTCGAATCGCAGACGAAGACACGCCTCGGCTCGCGCGACATGGCGCCTGACGGCCCCACGGTAGCAAAATATATTGGCGACTTCATACGCCGCGAGCTGGACAACTATCTGCACCGCAATCTCGACGTTGCCGAGATTATCCTCAAGAAGGTGCAGGACTCCGAGCGCGAGCGCAAAGCCATGTCCGGCGTTGCCAAGAAGGCGCGCGAGACAGCCAAGAAGGTGAGCCTCTACAACCGCAAGCTCAACGACTGCCGCGTACACCTCAACGACAGCCGCGGCAACGAAGAGAAGAAGAACGCCACATCCATCTTCATCACCGAGGGCGACTCCGCCGGCGGGTCCATCGAGAAGGTGCGCGACGTGGAGACACAGGCTGTATTCAAGCTCCGCGGCAAACCGATGAACAGCTACGGTGCCACACCCAAAGACCTCTACACCAACGAAGAACTGAGTCTGCTCCAAGCCGCGCTCAACATCCAGGACGGTATCGACGGCCTGCGCTACAACAAGGTCATCATCGCCACCGATGCCGATGTCGACGGCATGCACATACGCCTGCTCATGCTCACTTTCTTCCTTCAGTTCTTCCCGGATCTCATCAAGAAAGGCCATGTGTACGTGCTGCAGACGCCGCTCTTCCGCGTACGCAACAAAAAGACTGCCAAGCGCTCCGGACGGTCCCGCAAGACTGATGCTCCGGACGACACCGTATACTGCTACTCCGACCGCGAACGCATCGAGGCCATAGCCCGCTTCGGCGACAATGCCGAGATAACGCGATTCAAAGGTCTGGGCGAAATCTCGCCCGATGAATTCCGCGGATTTATCGGACCCGATATGCGCGTGGACCGTGTGAGCCTCCGCAAAGAGGACGGCGTCGACGGCTTGCTCGAATTCTACATGGGCAAGAACACCATGGAGCGTCAAAGCTTCATCATCGACAACCTCGTGGTGGAGGATGACAGCCACATCGACCAAGAATAAACGACCAAGAATAAATCGGTCGGGAACAGCTCTCGACGTATCAAGGAATTATGAAAGACAGTACCATCGGTCACGGCTCGGAGAAAACGGTACGGACAGCCGTCTTCTCCGGTAGTTTCAACCCCTTCACCGCCGGACATGCCGACATAGTGGAGCGCGGGCTGAAGCTCTTCGACCGCATCATCATAGCCATAGGCATCAACTCCGCCAAGCCCGGCGCCGAAGCCGACGCTGTAGACCGTGCCGATACCATACGCGCACTCTACCCTACCGAGCCGCGTATCGAAGTCGCTGTCTACGACACGCTTACAGTTGATTTCGCCCGCAAGTGCGGCGCCGGATTCATTCTCCGCGGCATACGGTCGATGAAAGATTTCGAGTACGAGCGCGACCTCGCCACCGTCAACACTCAACTTTCCGACATCGAGACCGTTGTATTATTCAGCCGGCCTGAGTTGTCGGCCCTCTCCTCCTCCGTCGTCCGCGAACTCGCGTCGTACGGCGTTGACATCACACCTTTCCTCCCTCATCCTGCCAAGCAATGAAGTACATCCTCAGCATCCTCCTCTGCGCCCTGGCCGTAAGCGCCGGCGCACAGCAGCAACAGTTCAACAATGACATGAAGCTGCGCATGGCCAATGCCGTCATCGAACAGTTCTACGTAGAGCCCGTCAACGGCGACACCATCACCGACGAGGCCATCCGCGCCATGCTCAAGACCCTCGACCCGCACTCGGCCTACTCCACCCCGGCCGAAACGAAAGAATTCACCGAACCCCTCGAAGGTAAGTTCAGTGGCATCGGTATTCAGTTCAATATGCTTGAGGACACCGTCTACGTCATCCAGACCGTCTCCGGCGGCCCCTCGGAGAAGGTAGGCATACTCCCCGGCGACCGTATCATCAGCGCCAACGATACTGTCATCGCCGGCAAGAAGCTCGTCAACACCAAAGTCATGAAGGTGTTGCGCGGCCCGAAAGGCTCCACCGTCGACCTCAAAGTGAAGCGCGGCCCGGAGATTATCGACTTCACCGTCACCCGCGACGATATACCCATCTACAGCGTCGACGAGACTTTCATGGCCGACCCCACAACGGGCTACATCCGTATCACCCGATTCGCCGAAGAGACAGCCAAGGAGGTCCGCGAGGCCATAGCCAAGTTGCGCGCACAGGGCATGCAGAACCTTATCATCGACCTCAGCGACAACGGCGGCGGCTATCTCGGTTCGGCCTTCGAACTTGCCTCGGAATTCCTGCCCGAAGGTACGCCCGTGGTGAGCACTGCCGGACGCGCTTCGCAGCCCGCGCAGTATGTCACCGAAGGCCGGGGGATGATGCCGAAGGGCAGGGTAGTGGTCATCGTCAACCAGACCTCCGCATCGGCATCGGAGATTCTCTCCGGTGCCCTGCAGGACAATGACCGCGCTGTCATCGTAGGACGCCGCACTTTCGGTAAAGGCCTGGTGCAGCGCCCATTCCCCTTCCCGGACGGTTCCATGATACGCCTCACCGTAGCACGCTACTATACTCCCTCCGGACGCTGCATACAGAAGCACTACGACAAGGGTCACGGCGAAGAATATCAGCTCGACCTGCTCAACCGCTACACCGCCGGCGAACTGTGGCACGCCGACTCTATTGCCCGCCCCGATTCGCTCAAGTACGAGACGCTGCGCAATCACCGTCCCGTCTACGGCGGAGGCGGCATCATCCCTGACGTATTCGTCCCCGCAGATACATCATACTACTCTGTATATTACCGCGATATAGTCGCCAAAGGCATTCTCAACCGCAGCACGGTATCCTATGTGGACGCTCACCGTGCCGAGCTCAAGAAGCAGTACCCGACCGAGGAGAGCTATGTGGCACACTTCACCGTGCCCGAGGACTTCATGAGCAGCCTTATCGCCAAAGCTACCGACGCCGGGATAGAGTACAACGAGGAGCAGTATCAGCGCTCGTTGCCGCTGATGACGGCTATCATCAAGGGACTTATCGCACGCGACCTCTACGAGAACGCTTCATATTTCCGCCATATAGCACCACTCAACAAGGACTATCTCGAAGCCCTCAGAGTCATCCACGATCCCTCCCGCTACAATCGCATTCTCCTCACTGGCGAAGACCCGTCGCCCGTGCAGGAAACGGCAACTCCGGCTGCCACGGAATAAGGCAGGGCGGGGGAGTATAAGTCCCTAAGTACCATGATAAAACGCCTCTTGTCGGCACTGGCGGCGCTCTACGCCTTCGCCGGTGCATCGGCCTACGAACTCATCGACGGCCGCCTCGAAGATTCAGCCTACTATCCCGCTACCGTTCACACCTACAGAATCAGTACAGAGTCTCATACACATCTCCGAGCCCACGAGACAGGAGGCAAACTCCTATGCCCACGTCATATTGTAAAAAAA
>CAMWKV010000064.1 GCA_947174915.1 uncultured Porphyromonadaceae bacterium
CCATAACCCATACTTATAAAAAACCTCTGCGTTCCTCTGCTCCTCTGCGTGTCCTCTGCGTGAGACCTTTCCCCGCATGGCGGAAAAGGCGCTGCGAGAATTTGTCTCACGCAGAGGTAGCGCAGAGGAGCAGAGGAACGCAGAGAGTGTGAGGGGGGGGAACACGACAGCCACGCTTCGTCTATGCACTTGACAAAAAAGCTCTACTGACGTAGGGTCGCTCCATGGAGCGACCGCCAATAAGACATGTGTCTCCCTGAAAATCAATTGGTTGCAGCCCGGGAAGCGGTCACTCCATGGAGTGACCCTACGTCATTATCCCCCTACTTCATTACTCATAACCCATAACTCATAACCCATAACTCATACTTAATCAATGGTGCTTGTGAGGGTGATGTCGGAGGCGAACTGGGTGGTGAGGCGTGTGCCGCTCGGGAGGCTCGCCGGGTCGGTGACGGCTTGGCCGTCGACACGGGTGATGGTGTAGCCTCGCCGCAGGGTGGCCTCGGGCGACAGTACGGCAAGGATGTCGGCCATAGATGTTAGCCGCTGCTTCTCGCGCGCCAAGGCATTGGCAGCCAAGGTGGTGAGCATCTGCCCGTCGCTATCGGTGCGACGTCGCTCGCGGTCGATGGTGGCACGGGCTGCCTCGCCCGTCAGCGTGGAGAGACTCATCAACTGCTGCTTGGCGCGCTGTACGTCGGCACGCGCAAGGGCCGGCAGCGTGCCTGCATAGTAGGACAACTGCTCCTTGCTTGCCGCTAATATCTCCTTGGCGGCATCGAGGATAGCCTTGCCCGTATCGGCAACGGCGATATATGCCTCTGCCATGCGGCCTATGAGTACCTGTGCCGCTGCAGTGGGGGTCTTTACACTCGTATTGGCCACATAGTCAAGGACGTTGATATCCCTGTCGTGACCGATGCCTACGATTATGGGCAGGGGGAACTGGGCCACGTTGGCGGCAAGGTCGTAGTCGTCGAACCATGTCAGGTCCGTCGTAGCGCCACCGCCGCGGATGATGACCACGCAGTCGTAGCTGTCCACATCCTGCATGATGGCATCCAGGGCAGCGATTACAGCCGCCGCCGTACGCTCGCCCTGCATGGCGGCCTCGAAGAGCGTCGTGGTGAAGCGCAGACGGTAGGGATTGCGGTGGAGCTGCTTGATGAAGTCGCCGTAGCCCGCCGCACCGCGTGCGGAGATGACAGCCACGCGACAGGGCGTGTCGCTCCAGGGCAGTGAACGGTTGAGGTCGTAGACCCCTTCCTGCTTCAGCCGGGCTATGATTTCATTGCGGCGGCGTACGAGGTCACCGAGGGTGTATTCAGGGTTGATATCCGTGATAGTCAGGGACATACCGTAGAGCGGATGGTACACCACATTGACGCGCACCATCACCTTCATATCCGACGCCAGGCGCGAACCCGTGGCCGTGGCGAAGGCCGTTGCCAGCCGCGTGTAACTCGAGGCCCATATCATGGCGCGGCATTTAGCCACCGGCGTACCGTCGGTACGCTTCTCGAGCAACTCCATGTAGCAGTGGCCGTGTACCACGCGCAGGTCGGAGGTCTCACCTGTCACCCACACATCGGAGAGCCCCGGCGTGGAGGCAATAGCCCCTGCCAGACGCGCTCCAAGGGCGCTGAGGCTCAGCACTTCACTATTTGCGGCCATCGGTGGGAACGAGTTTGCGACCGTCGAAGCGATAGCTGCGCTCGGCACCGTAGGCACCGTATACCTCGGGGGCGAGGCGCACCATGACGGAGTCGGACGTGGTGTTGGTGAATACGAACTCGCCGCTGCCGGGCAGATAGGTGGCGCTCACGAAGAACTGTGGCAGCACCGGAGCCGACGGTGTGAGGGCGAAATCAGCAGCCGAGGGCTGGAGCGGCCCGGCAACATGCTGCCAGTCAGAGGTGTAGAAGTTGACGAAACTATCCTCTGCCGGAGTGCTCACCGTCTCTATGACAGCCAGTAGTGTATCCTTCTTCACCGGTACGAGAGCGAGCTCCATGCGGCTTAGGGGCGACAGCGCCACCTCCATACGGCTATCGTCGGCGTATACCACGCGCGACGAGTCGTAGAGGACATTGCGCGTGGGACGGCTGCTGCCGGCACGGTAGTAGTCTACCATATCCAGTCGCATGTTCGATGTAAGCATAGGAACCAGATGATTCGGCATCGAAGTGAAGGCCTCCTCGACGGTGCGAGCCTTGACAGACAGGCAGCACAACGCCGTCGCCGTCAATATGACAGCGGCGGCGAGGCTTTTATGAGTGATGGTCATTTTCAATGATACAGTTTTTGGCGGGTTGTCAGAACAGGCTCTACGTCAAGTGCTGCACGGATGGCCTGTTACGATGTACGAGCCTATTTCTTGCGTTTTCTTGCGGGCTTGTCGGCATCCGGCTTCGACTTGTGACCCGAGGTGTGGGCGTAGTCGCGATCCTGGTCGGCCACCTCGCTGAACACCCGTTTGCCGAAGAATTCGAGACCCTTCAGACCCGATACCACGCGGTGTGCGTCGCCTTTCTTGACGTCGAAGAGCGAGTAGGCGGGCATGAGGTCGATACGCCCCACGTCGACGCGCTGGCCGTGGATGTTCTTGTTGAGCATGTCGATAAGGTTGCCGGCATAGAAGCCGTCGGACTTGCCGAGATTGATATATATGCGCGCCATGCCGGGCTCGGCGGTGCGACGGTCTTTCTCGCGGTCGGAGAGAGGTTCCTTGCGCTCCTTGCCCTTGCGTTCGCGTGTGGGTTTCTCATCGATGAAGTCGATGGCGGGAGCATCCTTGTAGTATTCGAGCAGTCGGTTGAACTCAAGCGAGAGGACGCGCTTGAGCAGGTCCTCGGTAGAGAGCCATGCCAGTTTGCGGAGCACACCGGGCATGTACTGTTCTATCTCCGACTCGGGCACCTCCACACGTTCTATGCGGTCGGCAAGATTGTAGAGCTGTTTCTCTATAATATGCTGAGGCGTAGGCACTTCCTTGCGTTCGAACTTCTTTCCGATAATGCGTTCAATCTCACGCAGACGGCCTTTCTCGCGCGAGTGTATGATGGCGATGCTGACACCCGTCTTGCCGGCACGGCCGGTACGGCCCGAGCGGTGAGTGTACACTGCCGTATCCTCGGGCAGACCATAGTTGATGACGTGCGTCACATCGTCCACGTCGAGACCGCGTGCTGCCACGTCGGTGGCTACGAGGAGGCGTATCACTCGGTCGCGGAATTTCTTCATCACCGTGTCGCGCTGCTGCTGCGAAAGGTCGCCGTGGAGCGCATCGGCATTATATCCGTCCTGGATGAGCTTCTCGGCAATCTCCTGAGTGTCGCGGCGGGTGCGACAGAAGATGATGCCGTAGATATTGGGGGTATCGTCGGCGATACGCTTCAGAGCGAGGTATTTGTCGCGGGCGTTCACCATATAGTAGATGTGGCGGACGTTCTTGGCGCCTTCGTTGCGCGTGCCCACGACAATCTCCTTGGGCTCACGCATGAAGCGCTTGGCTATCTTTGCCACCTCGGCGGGCATGGTGGCCGAGAACATCAGCATCTCGCGGTCCTCGGGCACATGGCTGAGGATATCGTTGATAGAATCGACGAAGCCCATGTTGAGCATCTCGTCGGCCTCGTCGAGGACAACGGTGTGGACGGTGGAGAGATTGACCACACCGCGGTTGATAAGGTCGATGAGACGGCCCGGCGTTGCCACGATAATCTGCACGCCCTTGCGGAGCGAGCGTATCTGACTCTCGATGGAGCTGCCGCCGTAGACGGGGAGCACCACAACGTCGGGCATATACTTGGAGAAGTCGGCCAGATCGCCGGCTATCTGAAGGCAAAGCTCACGGGTGGGAGCGAGGATAAGAGCCTGAGGCTCACGACGCGACACATCAATACGCTGCAATACGGGCAGGCCGAAGGCCGCCGTCTTGCCGGTGCCGGTCTGAGCCAGAGCCACGAGGTCGTGTTCGCCTCCGAGAAGCTCGGGTATTACCTTTTCCTGTACCGGCATGGGACTCTCAAATCCCATTTCTGCTATGGCCCGCAACAGATCGTCGCGGACGCCTAATTCTTCAAATGTCATATTCTTAATTTTTTTGTGTTTAATGTTAGAACATTTCTGCCGGGGAAAATATTCAGGAAATACGGATATATAATGATTTTTCACAATCCGGACAAGCGCCGGCACACTGCGCTACTCAAAGGGATGGCCTTCTTCGGCAGCGAAGCGGGCACGCCATGAGGCGGAGACGGGTGTAGGACGGTGGGTGGACATGTCCACATTGACCATCACCGTACGGGCACGACACTTCTCCTGACCGGAGGCATTGACGATGGTCTGTTGGAGTACTATGGAGCTCTCCCCTACCTCGGCCACGGACGTGTGCACCTCGAGGGCTTCATCCATGAACGACGGGGCTAAGAAGTCGATATTGATATTGGCCACCACGGGTGCCGTAGGCTCGCTGCCGAACGGCCCCTCCATCATGGAGCGGAAATATGCATACTTGCCCATATCCAGGAACTGGAGATAGACCGTATTGTTGAGATGGCCGAACATATCGACGTCGTTGAAACGAATCTGAACAGGTAATTTCTGCATAGCTTAATGAATATCAACAGGATACAGGCGCGGTGACTTATCAGTGAAATACCACCGCCACGACTTTCGGCGCACCATAGGCATCATTGATATGCTGCACCAGGCTGTCGCGCATGTATGAGAGTTCTTCCTTGAGTGAGGCCGACTGTATCTGCACATGCAGCACATTGGAAGGGTCTAGCCACACCTGACGTGTGTAGCGCGCTATGGCGGGGCCCACCACGGTAGGCCACAGCGACTCTACATTGTGTTTCTCGTAGCCTTCGCGCATGCCGGTGTCGTCTATCATACGCTGTATGACATCGCCGAGCGACTGTGGTATGGCGCGCTTCATGGCTGAGAAGATTCTATAGGGGTGAAAGCACCATGCTCCACCTGCCACAGACGGTAGTCGCCGGCGGCATCCATGGTGGCGATGGTCTCGTCGAGATGCCGGCGGTTGGTATCGGTGATGAATATTTGTCCGAAGGTGTCCGAGTGCGCCACTGTGTCCACGATACGGTCCACACGGTCGGCGTCGAGCTTATCGAAAATATCATCGAGCAGCAGCAGCGGCGTCACTCCTATCGACCGGCGCAGAAGGTCGTACTGCGCGAAGCGCAGGGCCGTAGTGAAGGTCTTGGCCTGCCCCTGCGAAGCCGTACGGCGCACAGGCAGCCCGTCCACGCAGAATTCTATATCGGCACGGTGAGGGCCGGAGGCCGTATGCTTCAGCGCCAGGTCGCGCCCGCGCGTGGCGGCCAGGTGTGCCGCCAGACCACCCTCGGCACTGTAGTCGGCGCTGACGTAGCGCAGGGTGGCAAGCTCGGCATTGCCGGCGATGTGGGTGTAGTAGGGCGTGAAGAGGGCTTCGAGAGCCGCTATATCGGTGCGGCGCCGCTCCTCCAGATAGTCGGCGGCGGCTTCGAGCTGCATATCGAGGACGTCGTAGAGCGTGCTCTCGGTGCTACCGTCGCGCAGCAGGCGGTTGCGCTGCTCCAGCAGACTGTTGTAGCGCACGAGGGTGTCCAGATAGCGGGCGTCGCGCTGCGAAGATATCTGGTCGATGAAGCGTCGGCGCGCCGACGGCTCACCGGCAGTGAGATCCATGTCGGCAGGACTCAGCAGTACCGCCGGGAAGGCACCGAGATGGTCGGCCAGACGGGGATAGGCCTTACCGTTGCGGTGGAGGATTTTGCGCTGGCCGCGACGCATGCCGATGGTGAGCTCCTCGTCAACATCGCGGCGACGATAGGTGGCATGCAGTGTGGCGAAGTCGCTGTCGCGACGCAACAGCAGCGGGTCGGACGCGCCGGTGAAACTGCGGCAGTAGCTCAGCACATAGATAGCATCGAGGAGATTGCTCTTGCCCATGCCGTTATTGCCCAGGAAACAATTGATCTTGGGAGAGAAGGCGAGGTCGGCACCTTCGATATTCTTGAAGTTGGCCAGGGCAAGGCGTTGCAGGAGCATAATCGTATGTGGTGACAACTGATTATCGGCGGGAGATTACGCTACTTATTCGCGGGTGAATTTCGTGCTGAAATAGAGCAGATGGTAGGGGATGGAATTGCTCCAGTAGGGCCATGAGTGATTGCCGGGACGCGAAGTATAGTCGTGAGGCACACCGGCATCGAGCATAGCCTGATGGAGCTCGGCATTGACCTGCGCGAAGAAGTCCTCGGCGCCGCAGTCGAAAGTATAGTTCACATTGGCATCCTTCATCAGCGGCACCAGCGTAGCCACAGTATGAGTCTCCCACAGCTCGGGGTCCTCATCGATAGTCTTGCCGAGATTCTTGGCCATCTTCCAGTTCTTGCCGAAGGGACGGATATCCACGCCGCCGCTCATGCTGCCGGCGCTGCCCCACAGCTCGGGGTGACGGGTAGCGAGCCAGAACGACCCGTGGCCGCCCATGCTCAGACCAGTGATGGCACGGTTCTCACGGTTCGGGATAGTAGGCAGCACTGAGTCAACATAGGGCACGAGGTCCTCCACGAAGAACGATTCCATCTGCATACCGGGGTCGACGGGTGAATCCCAGTACCAACTGTCGCGGCCGTCGGGCATCACAATCACCATCTTGTATTGGTCGGCCAGGTCGGCAATCTGAGGCACACGCTTGGTCCAGTCGCGGTAGCCGCCGCCGAAGCCGTTGAGGACATATACCGAGGGGAAACGCTCGCCGGGAGCGCCGTCAGGAGTAATCACTGTGACACGCATAGGCGTATCGAGATGCTTGGTGGCAACAGTGAGAGTATCGGTGGTAGAGGCCGACGCGCAGGCAAGACACACCGCCGCGGCAAGAGATAGAAGGAATCGTTTCATAGTACGGAATATTTCAATTGTGCAAAGATACTCATTTTTCCCCGAAAGTCGGCCATTACACCTGACGTATATTGATTGACACAGGCGCAAAACTCTCGCCGTCATAGATCACCGTCGTATGCCGGACATTGCCGATAGTACTTTTCAGATGTTCCATATTCGCCTTAAAGTCCGGCTTGAATACCTTTCCGGCCTTCATTTCATACAGGTCGATACCGTCGGGGGTCACCAATAAAGCATCTATCTCACGCCCGCTGCGCTCCCTATAAAAATACAAGTTCGGATCAAGCGAATGATTATATTGATTTTTAAGCAATTCGCATATAGCCAGATTCTCAAATACAGCTCCTTTCATTATATGTCCGTCGAGTTTATCGGGACTTGCTATCGAAAGGAGATAACACAAAAGGCCTGTATCATAGAAATATACTTTCGGCATCTTTGTAAGTTGCTTCGACACATTGTTGAAATACGGACGCAGAGGGAATACAATATATGATGTCGTCAATATTGAGAGCCACTCACTTATCGTTTTAGGAGTTACACCCACTTCGCGAGCCATGCCCGAAGCATTGAATTCAGACCCCACACGTGATGCCAGCAGCCTCATGAATGTATCAAAAGCCAAGAGATTCTTAATATTCAGCAAATCTCTCAAGTCTCTCTCAACGTATGTGGTATAATAGTTACGATAGAATATCTCCGGCGGTATATGGTCTGTAATAACTCCGGGGTATTGTCCTTGCCACATCAGACGCTCTATCGAATGGTCAAGGTTACCTTCACTCATTTCTTTGAACGAGAAAGGCAGTAGAGTGAATAGTGCAGCGCGCCCGGCCAAAGACTGTGTCACCGTCTTGAGCAATGAAAAATTACTGCTGCCGGTAAGGACATATCGCAGCGCCTTATTTTCATCAACCCTCACTTGCACCATCGACAGTAGCTCAGGTATATTCTGCACCTCGTCGATAATAACTTTGTCGCCAAGCGATTCTATAAATGTCACGGGATCGGCCAAGGCATTCGTTCGCGTGGTGATATGCTCCAAATTGACATAGTGAAAATCCGGATACAAGTGGCGGCAGAGTGATGTCTTACCGGACTGGCGCGGACCGGTAATCACTATCACGGGGAAATATTTACTCGCCTCCTCTATCTGCGAGGAGATCAATCGGGGAACATAATTACCCATAGCTTAAGATTGCAATTTCAGGACTACAACTACAGAAAATTTTGTAGTACAACTATCAAATTTCCCATAGTATTACTCCACAATATTCATATCAGCCACAAAGATAACAAAATATTTCCGTTCTCCGCCCGGATTCACTACAATTTTATAGTCGTACTATCAAATTTTAATAGTGACACTCCTGATTTTTCAGAATGCGACTATCAATTATGATTTCATCAGAGTGGTTTACCTGCTCAGCCGATGTGTTACTGCTATGCAGAAAAATCCGTGCATCCCATCCGCATAAAGCAGATGAAATAGCACGGATTAGAAAGGATGGTATATTATCAAAATATATCCGATGGCTCGGAGTTGGCGATGGCGCCACTCGCGAAAAGAGAACAGGCCTAACCCGTCACGGGCACGAGGCCTGTTCTACCAATCGATAAAAAAACTATTTATTCCTGTTCTTGACTATTCTTCCGCCGGCTGTAGTGGCACTGATGCAAAGAATAGCTTCTCTCACGTAGGGTCACTCCATGGAGTGACCGCCTTCAGCGGGCGTTTCAATCACCCCTCTATCTTGCTATCTTGCAAACTAAAGGACCAGGCGGAAGCCAAGGAAGTTGAACTCGTCAGAGCTGCCGCTGATTCCACGGTAGCTAACAAGGAAGTTGCCGACAATGCTGTTGGTCCAGCTACCACCACGAGAAGTACGGTCGGAGCTATTCCATCTACTACTACCATTCAAATAGCCGGGCGTAGTCTCATACCCCGAATAGCCAAGTCCACTGCAATACTCCCAAACATTACCCGACATATCGTATAGTCCAAGATTATTAGGCTTCTTGCTGCCTACAACGGCTACTGAACTGGCATAATTAGGACTCACTCTATTCACTGCCACAGTATTAAGTACGGTAGCACCCTCACCTGTAGTACCACTGTATGTATATTTCAAGCTGGCCCAGTCCTTGCCGCCCGCAGCCGCATACTCCCACTCCCATTCATTAGGTAAGCGGAATTCCTTATTTCCAAGTGCAGCAACGACATCAGCCTCACTATTTGCCTTTATCTGCGACATCTTTGCATTAAGCAGCTTCAGGAAGGTATCACTCGCGCTGCCCATTATCATATCCCATGACACTCGAGCCACAGGCATATCATCCCCGGTAGCACTCTGACTCGCAGGCACTGAACCCTTGACGGCCTTCCATAAACCTTGTGTGCACTCAAACTCCGCTATGTAATAATCCGACAAGTCCCTCGTTTTTTGTGCCGTGGACCAGCTGCTGACACCTTGCAAAGCATAGGTACCACCCTGCACCTTTATCATCTTGAATTTCACACCCGGAGCAAGATGGAACACAATGTTATTCTTATTGTCTGCGGCGAATTCGGCAAATGGAAAGACAACTGTGCGCTCCCCAAATTCGAAATAGTCAACGTCACTCGCATAATAGGTATTCAGTACCTGACCATTAACGCCGTTCACCGTGACCACTCGAATCATCTCGGCATTCACGCGCTGTGCCACTACACACCCTATCAGCACAAGAACTGCTGCAAGGACCTTGATTAATAATGTCTTTTTCATCGTTTTTCTTTATTCTTTCTTATTGTTGTTTTTTCTTTTTCGGCTTATTATCTGCTTAGCAGCGAGATTCTCAGCGCTTCACGAACTTAAGCGTTTGCACCGAGGATGCGCCGCGTGCTGTGGCGATATAGACGCCCTCTGCAAGGCTCGACACCGGTAGTTCGTCGAAGTCTCCGCCGACATGCCCTGTCAGCACCACTCGGCCGCTAACATTGCATACCACTACTTCAAGAGCCTCTGCCGATGCACATATAAGAGCTTCTGTGCTACTCTTATAGCTCAACGGATAGTCCTCATCCGCGCCGACTACCTCTACCGAGGTCTGGAATTCGTTCTGCGACAGTTCACGCAGATACACTCGAGGATACAATTCATAACGTAGCGTCATGTCTTGACCCTTCGACTGATCGTTGGACACCAGGGTGTACTCCGAATCATTCGGATTGGGCTTGATTATACTGTAGATTGATACCGGCTGCTTGAATACCATGAAGCCCTGTCGCTCCACCACCAACGACAGCTCCGTATCAGCACCCCGCGCTACGGGGGCTATGGCAGCCGCCATCAGAATTAATAATGTTTGTTTCATATCTCTTTAGATTGGTTATATATGCCATGATATTTCTCTCAAACCTTGCGAACTATTTCCCTCAAACGCTGCGAGTTCCGATTAAAACCGATATTTGAGCGCCCTACATTTGCAGCCTCTCACCTGCGGTCATTACAGGATGTAGCTCACCTGCCCGAGCATCAGCCCGGGATGTCAATACGTTAGAGTATGGGTATCGGAATTAGCGCCTACATACGTGCACGACGAATCGCTCCGCAGGACCAATTGTCCGCAGAGGAAGTGCTGTGGCGACGTTCGCCGTATGTGTCAGGGAATAATGTGAATAATAGGGGAGGAGTACAAGAATATCGGTCAAATAATGATATTACGACCTTACCGCCCCTTCGCGGGGGGGTAGTTACTTGGTAATGAGCAAGTTAGCTCAAGATTTTCAATTTTGATTTTCATAATGCCATTCGATCTCGGCGCATAGTTTTAATCAAATTCAAAAAGATACGCCTTTGATTTGTGCAAAGTTAGCGACATTTCTCCACCCCACCAAATTTTCCGCCACATTTTTTCACATAAAATTGCATTTTAACATTTTACTCCATCCGCTCCGTTCACCAGCGTCCACGCCGCCGGAAAGAAAAGCCATGGCAAAGTAAGCTAAGAGCGTCAAGGAAGAAGGCAAAGGGAGGCTGCGGGAGAAGCAGAGGCCGGCACAGAAGGTAGCAAGCGGGGAGGCGGAGCAGGTTTATCGTAGGTGGCAAGAGACCAAGCGCCCGCCCCTAAGCCGGAAAAATAATAGCCTCGCTATGCAGCCCATATTATAGTGGTATTATAGACTACCCCGCGAGTGACACCACCCGGACGCCGGGTGGGTGAACTATTTGCTAATGTATTTGTTGGTAAATAAAAAAGTTGTACCTTTGCAGTGGAAAAAGGTGCGTGGCTGTGCCGGATTTCCTCCCATCGCATTATCTCTCCTCCGACACCGTGCCTGACAGCTCTCAATGTCAGCGAAATAGCACTTGCCTACCGGCCATGCTGTGGTGTCGCCACCAGCGGCTCCCCTGCACATTTTCCTATCACGTCATACTTCTGCCGCCTCTGCAGGTACCCTCCCCCACGAATTTACCTACCTATATATATGTATAGCAAAGCCCAACTCACCGATATGCCCGACGCAGAGCTCAAAGCTCTCGCCGAGGATATGGGAATCAAAAAAATAGATCTCTCCCAACGCGACGCTCTCGTGTACAATATTCTCGACCATCAGGCCGAGACCGGTGCCGCTAAAGCTGCCGCCAAGGCTCCCGCCGACGGTGCGGAAGCTCCCAAGCGTCGCGGCCGCAAGAAAAAAGAGGCTTCCGCAGAAGCTTCTGCTGCCGAAGCTGCCCAGAACGAAACAGCTAAAGTCCCCGCCAAAGAAAAGCCTGCCAAGGAAGCCGATGCCGAGGCTCCGGCCGCCGACAGTACTCCTGCCGAGGGCGCTCCCGCTACTACCGAACGCAAGCGCCGCGGCCGTCCGCCCAAAGTAAAGGCTCCCGAAGCCGACGGACAGGCCGAAGCCCCCGCCGATACCAAAGCCACGAAGACTGCCAAGGATTCGGCCAAGGATGCTGCCACAGCCTCTGCCGCCGAAGGTAAGCAGGTGCCCGCTGACACCGTCGCGGCGGCGGGTGGGCCCCCCCCCGCCCCGGGGCCACCCCCCCAAACCCCCCCAGAGGGCACCAACACCCCGGGCAAAAACCGCGCGGCACGCCA
>CAMWKV010000065.1 GCA_947174915.1 uncultured Porphyromonadaceae bacterium
TTTCCGCAATGCTCTCTGCGTTCCTCTGCCCCTCTGCGCTCCCTCTGCGTGAGACAAATTCTCGCGGCGCCGCGCCTATTTCGCCCTGGATGGAAGGGGCTCACGCAGAGGAGCAGAGAAACGCAGAGGTTTTTATTGAGGATAGGTGACGGGTAATGAGGTGGTGCGCCTTTCCCGCAATGCTCTCTGCGTTCCTCTGCCCCTCTGCGCCCCCCCTCTGCGTGAGACAAATTCTCGCGGCGCCGCGCCTATTTCGCCCTGGATGGAAGGGGCTCACGCAGAGGGAGCGCAGAGGAGCAGAGATACGCAGAGAGCAGAGCGGGAAGCGGTCACTCCATGGAGTGACCCTACGTCATAATGCCACACCGCTTACTTCATAACCCATAACCCATAACTCGTACTTATATTACTTACCGGTGAGGATGCTGCGGATGTAATTCAGCTTGGTGAGAGCCTCGAGAGGTGTGAGATTGTTGATATCCACGCCGAGAAGTTCGTCGCGCACCTGACTGAGCACGGGGTCATCGAGCTGAAAGAACGACAATTGCATGCCGCCGAGCGTATCCGTAGCCGACGACGCTACACGCGCCTTGCCACGCCGTCCACGCACCTTCTTGCCGGCGGATGTATCCTCTGTGCCGACGGCTGCCGAGGCAGAATCCGCCGAAGGTGCGACACCGGAGCCTGAGGTATCCGAACCCGTGGCGGAGGCTGCGTGCGGGCCTTCGGCTGCATCGAATGCTTCGAGCTGTGCCAGCACATCAGTAGCACGCTTCACTATGGCCGCGGGCATACCTGCCAGACGGGCAACGTGGATACCGAAACTGTGCTCCGAGCCGCCGCGTTCGAGCTTGCGGAGGAACACCACCTTGCCATCTATTTCCTTGACCGATACGTTGAAATTCACTATGCGGCCGTACTGTGCCTCCATGTCGTTGAGCTCGTGATAGTGCGTGGCAAAGAGCGTCTTGGGGTGTGCGTCGCCGTAGTTGTGGATGTATTCGACTATCGCCCAGGCTATTGAGATACCATCGTAGGTAGAGGTGCCGCGACCGAGTTCGTCGAAAAGTATCAGCGAACGCTCGCTCATATTATTGAGAATCGACGCCGCCTCATTCATCTCAACCATGAAGGTGGACTCGCCCAAAGAGATATTGTCGCTCGCGCCGACGCGGGTGAATACCTTGTCGACGACACCGATTTTTGCCGAATCGGCGGCAACGAAGCAACCTATCTGCGCCATGATGACGTTGAGCGCCGTCTGACGCAGGAGGGCCGACTTACCCGACATGTTCGGGCCGGTAATCATCATCACCTGCGTAGTGTCGTTGTTGAGTTCTACGGTGTTGGCGATATACGGTTCGCCAGGGGGCAACTGCCGTTCGATGACAGGGTGACGCGCATTGCGCAGGATTAGATCGAGTGAATCGTCCACCACGGGACGGTTGTACTTATTCTCAAGCGACACACGCGTGAAGGCATTGAGCACGTCGATGCGCGCCAACAGTGAGGCATCGAGCTGAAGCACAGGGATATACTGTGCCACCGCCGATACGAGTTCGGCATACAGACGCTGCTGGATGGCAGCGATTTTCTCCTGGGCGCCGAGGATAGTCTCCTCATACTCCTTGAGCTCCTCGGTGATATATCGTTCGGCATTGACGAGCGTCTGCTTGCGCACCCACTCGGCAGGGACCTTTGCACGGTGCGTGTTGGTGACCTCTATGTAGTATCCGAAGACATTGTTGAATCCTATCTTGAGCGATGGTATACCGGTCCTCTCGCTCTCGCGAGCCTGCATCCTGGCGAGGTAGTCCTTGCCATCGTAGGCTATGCGGCGCAGGCGGTCGAGTTCTTCGTCAATACCCGGGCGGATGATGTCGTCGCGGTTGCCGGGGGCACCGTTCTCGTCAACGAGTTCGCTGGCTATGCGGGCACACACCGACTCGCAGGGATTAATCTGATCGCCTATGGCTTGCAGTTGTGCCAGACCGCTGTCGCGGCAGAGGCTGCGCAGAGGCACCATAGCCTCGAGAGCGCGACGCACCTGCACGAGTTCACGCGGCGATATACGCTCGGTGGACACCTTGCTGACGAGGCGTTCGAGATCGCCGACAGTCTGCAACTGCTCCAGAACAGCATCGCGGAGGTCGGGGCGGCGAAAGAAATGCTCTACGATATCGAGGCGCTCGTTGATGACCTTGACATCCTTGACAGGCATCTGCAGCCAGCGGCGGAGCAGACGGGCGCCCATAGGAGTCACTGTCCTGTCGAGCACGCCGAGCAGACTCTTGCCTTCGGCGTCCAGCGGCTCGAAGAGCTCGAGATTGCGGATGGTGAAACGGTCGAGACGCACATAGCGCGACCCTTCGATGCGGCTGATGGAGGTGATGTGTCCCGTGCGGGTATGCTGGGTGAGGTCGAGGTAGTGGAGGATGGCGCCGGCGGCGATGATGGCCGAGTGCATGCGGTCCAGACCGAAACCCTTGAGCGAGGCCGTGCCGAACTGCTTGCGCAGCCGCTCGTCGGCGGCAGTGAGGGTGAAGAGCCAGTCCTCGAGTTCGAAGGTGGCAGCGCAACGCGCCGTCAGCTCCTCCTCGATGCGGCCCTTGAAGCCTCGCTGGACGAGCAGCTCCTTCGGTGCCATGGACGTGAGAATCTTGTCGATATAGTCGGCCGTGCCCTCGGTGGCAAGGAATTCGCCGGTGCTGATATCGAGCAGTGCCAGGCCGTGGAGACCCTTGGAGAAGTGTACTGCGGCAAGGAAATTGTTCTCACGACCGGCCAATACGTTGTCATTGAGGGCTACGCCGGGAGTTACGAGCTCTGTGATACCGCGCTTGACGAGCTTCTTGGTGAGCTTGGGGTCTTCGAGCTGTTCGCAGATGGCCACGCGCTTGCCGGCACGTACCAGGCGGGGCAGATAGCTATCCAGGGCATGGTGCGGGAATCCGGCCAGTTCGACGTACTGTGCCGCGCCGTTGGCACGGCGCGTAAGGGTGATACCGAGTATCTCCGAGGCCTCCACGGCGTCATCGCTGAAGGTCTCATAGAAGTCGCCCACGCGGAATAGAAGGATAGCATCGGGATGCTTCGCCTTCATCTCGGCGTACTGCTTCATCAGCGGAGTCTCTACTATTTTCTTTGCCATAGTGATGATGTCTGATCGGGAGTGTCCGGCGTCAACGCTCCGGACTATTGCGTCTGAGCTGCCGGACGGACCACCGTATTATTTCTGAGCTACCTTCGCCTCTCGGGCAGGAATGGCGAAGGAAGTGTACACCTGCAGGGCAGCGCCGGCGATGGTGAATGCCACCCAGTCGCGCAGAGCGGCGCCGGTGAAGAAGAGGAAAGCCGCGGCTACCATGAATATTATGCCCTCCCACACCTCAAGGCGGTAGAGCCGTCGCAGGCGCATGTCCGTGCTGCGACGCCCCGAGAAGAGCCTCGCCACGAACACCATCAGCGCACCGGCACTGTAGACATATCTATACGAATCCTGCGCCCACGCGTGCGCGCGAAGGAAGAAAGGTGCCACTGTGGCACACATTATTATAAGTAGCCCGGCGGCAGCCACTGCCGACATGTAGGGGCGACCGTTTTCAATCGTCATACTCTATCAGATATACGTCCTCACTCGGACGCTTCATGTTATACTGTTCGCGCACCACCTGCTCCATAAGTTCCCTGTCCGACGCCAGACGTCCGTTGAGGTCGACATAGTGCAGCATCGTATCGCGTTCGCACGATAGTACATTCTCCAGGGAGTCGATACGATTGCGCAGGGCAACACTCTCGTATACGGTATTCTCGCCGAAGAACAGGATGTAAACTATCAGCCCTATGGCAATAAGAGTGGGCACGCTGAGATAGCGCGTCACCCATCGCCACGAAGAATTCAAGGAAAGATTCATACGGCAAATTTACCCATTTCCTCCCACACCGCAAAAAAAATCTACACCGTATCAAAACGGACAGTTGCGGGGACACGGGCCAGACTCGGTCATCATCCACACGCTGTTGAAATCGAGGCGCGAGAATTTGGCTTCGTTGGTTATATCGGCGGCAGAAACACTCTTGGCATCAGGCCATGACTTGCCGGTGCCTTCGAGGTAATACAGTATGTCGTGATGGAACTCCATTGCCGACTTGTGCGTACCTACGACGGCATTGCCATGGTCTACCATGCCGAGATTGACAAGCCTTACTACGTCACCCTTATTGTCAACGTAGCCCACCAAGCCGCCATTGTCCGAATCGTGCTTGTTGAGGATATGGCCGGAGTTCATACAGTCGGATACGTATGCATACGGGCCTTCTTCCATGAAGCCTACAACACCACCGACGTGGGTAGACTTATCTTGCGAGTCGATAGTGCCTGCATTGATACATCTCTCCACCCACACATTACGCAGCCGACCCATGTCCCAGCCGTTGGTGGCATCTTTGCCTATCGAACCGGCGATGCCTCCGACAGCTTTGTGGGGCGCCGTAGACAGGATGTAGCCGTAATTGGAATTGTATTGGAGAAGTATCATCATTTCACCATAGCCTATGATACCACCCACGCCCGAGGCGTTGCTGTTGCATGAGTTGGAGGTTATCTTGCCGTGGTTGCCACAGTCTGTGATATTGAGGTGTGTGGCATGCGCCATGTCCGTACTTGAGCCGGCCCATCCCACATCTGCACGTCCTACGATACCGCCGGTGCACAGCGTACCACTTACCTCACCCATGTTGACACACCATTTTATTTCTGCGGGCTTGAACCGGGCTTCAGTGACCGAGCTGTCATTCAGCTTGAAATAGCCGATGATACCAGCACTCCCGTTTCCGCCGTCAATGCTGCCATAGTTGATACAGTCGTGGATGAGGATATAGTCATCACAAGTAATATTACCGGCGATGCCGCCGATCTGCGATACTGCCGGAGCTGTCACCATAGATTTGTTCACGAGATCCTCTAGACGGTCAGACTGCCCTCGGGAGACGATACTGCCGGCTATGCCGCCGATATTGTCACCACCGAGGCTGATTACAGTGCAGGCCGACGTGATACCTATGAGCGATATGTTCTCGCCACGACCGAGGATACCACCCACGTCAGAGTGACCCTTGACAATTCCTTGGAATACCGGGCAGAAGTCGCTTTCCTTCGGGATGATAGCCTTGCCGCCAGACATTGCGTAGTCAAACTGAGTGTCTCCCCTTACGGTAGAACTGATAGCCAGGCCCACCATACCGCCTACACGTGTGCCACCGGTAACCTGCATGGTGGTAGAAGTCATGTCGAAGCTGCCAAGAGATATAGTGCTGTTATTCATCTTTCCTATCACGCCACCGACCTGCTCGCCGGTGCCTTCGATATTCACGCCCACGCGGATTCCTTTGGCCAGGATATTGGTAGCGGCCTCGAAGTAACCGAAGACACCACCGACAGAGGTTTCGCCCTGAATACCTGCAGCACTGTTATCTGGGACAATATAATTATATGACGAGCCGCCGAGGACTTTCAACATCCCTGAACCTGATATATATAAATGTCCGGCGTAACCGCCTACTTCCTTACGGCCCGATACGATGGATGTGACGTGGCATTTATTTAGCACCACATCCTTACCGCAGGATATACTGCCGATGAGGCCGCCTACGCGCTCTCCTACTTTGCCCATACCACCCACGGGACAGTCCACCGACACATCTTCAAGGCAGAGTGCGGCCGAGGCACCGTCCACGATGCCCACGATGCCACCGGTGCTTCCGCCGCCGATGGTACTGACGGTACGCACATCGGCATCCTCCTTGCTCACTACATGGCGGAGTGACGAAGACTGAACGGTGAGCGATGCATTCTCTACGGAACCGGCGATACCGCCGACGCCATCGTAGCCCTCAACAAAGAAATGATAGTCGGGCGTATCAACATTATAGATCCGCGCCTCACCTCCGCTGATGGAGCCGATGAGACCGCCCACCTTATGCTGCCCTGCTACAGAGGCGCTGAAAGTTATGTCGCTCACCTGCAGGGTGGCATTCTCGGCTCGTCCTACAAGACCTCCGATAGAAGTGCCACTGTCCGAGTCGATGTTGCCGTTGATACGGATACCGTCCAGGACCACATGGCCTTTCGCCTCGCCGGCAAGAAATCCGGTGCTGGCATAGGTATGCGATATATTGCCTCCGGTGATGTTAATTCCTGACACCACCGCTCCGTCGAGGAGCGTCGGGAAGATACCCACACCGCTGTCGAGGTCCACATCATCAGCACCGCGGTAGTACATATCCTTGAGCGCGAAGCCGCCGCCGTCATAATGTCCGGCGAAGGAATAGCCGTAGTATCCTCTACCCGGCTTGGTGGAGCTTTGGTCCATCAGGGTGATGTCGGCTGTCTGACGGAAATAGACGTCGCGACCATTGGTCATCTCGTTCTCGCGCAGATCGTCCAGAAAGGTGAGGAAATCACGGGCGCTCCCTATCAGATAAGGGTCGTCAGATGTACCCGAGCCCTGGCGTAGCGAGAAGGATGATACAGGCTCACTCATGGCGGTGATGTGTTCATTCTTCACAGTGACGCATATCATACCGGGCAGAGCCTCGCCCTCGTTGTCAGAGAATGTGAGGAGGTATTCGCCATCGGTGATAGTGGCGTCTGTGTTCATCTGCAAGGCACAGCGCACCCGCTCGGCTGAATGGGTAATATTCACCGTATAGCGATTGAAGTCGAAGTAGCCTTTCTTGAGGTTGGCATAGCCCACGTTCTCGGCTGATAATGACTTGACCAGAGCGGGGTCTATGTCAAAGTAAGTGATACGGCACTCCTCCGTCTCCTCTACTGCGGGATTTGGATTGAAGGGAGTGATGTCGTCGGAGCAGGCCGATGCTGCGAGCATGGCACCGACAAGTATATAATATAATGTAGTCTTCATCTTAGTCGATTATTTACGCATTTCGGAGTACGAAGGAACAGGATACAGCATGCCTGAATAGGTCAGGGACGGCAGCGTCCACCGGCTCTGTGTCGATGAGGAAATATCCCACGAAGAATCCACCTTCTTGTAAAGGTCAACGCGGGTCAGAGACGTACCATCTATATATATCAGATCTGAGCCAGACATCTCGAAGGGACCATCGGAGCAGTGCGCTCCGTCCTTGCGTATTACGCCGGACGTGCTGTCTACAAGCGAGCCGAGGTCGGAACCCTTCCAGTTCAGGCCGGCATTGACACAGCGGTGTGCTCCGGCCCGCTGGCCGAAGTGCGAGGCGAACACCATCTCCTGTCCGGTGCCGTCGCCTATATTTATGCAGTCGCGCAGTATGGAGCAATCGTGGAGCGAGCCAGCAAGGGCGCCGGCGTTGGAGTTACCGCGGATATTGCCGCTGTTGACACACTGCGAGATGATTACGACATTAGCCTCGAACTCGGAACACGGCTTCACGATGGCGTTCAGGCCACCTACTATTCCAACCATCATCCCGGTGACCATAAAGCCTGTCGCCAGGCCTCCGGATGCAACAGTAGCACCTATGGTAGCTACGGTGCCGACCACCATACATACGCCACCGATGCACTGGAACACGATCTCCTTAGCATGCTCCACCTTCTCGATATCTTCCATACGCTCATATCGCATCTCATTGATGGCATCGTTAAAAGCTTCATCGTTGCCGGGCTGTGAGTACCAGGTCGTGAGGTCATTGACCGCATTGGCACGGGTGTGGCTGAGTGGGTCGGACGACACTCCCGCTACGCCGTAGTTGCCTGAGCCCGTGCGAAGCCCAGCCATCTCCTTATTGATATCATCTGCCAGCGCGAGGGTCACCGCACTTATAGCCGACGATACCTCCTCGGGTGATTCGCCGCATATCATCTCATAGGCCGTGCTCGACCACAGCACCACATCGGTGGCATGCAGGAGCATGTCGAAGCCGAACTCGCCATACTTCAGCATCAGTGATATGATGTGCTGCGACTCTTCGAGCAGGTGCTCGGCCACACCTATGCACGGACCCATGATGCAGAGTACTACATCGGCGGCTCCGACTACACACTCAGCAATATTCCAGCCTGTCCATTTGCGCGGGTCACCTATTTCGCCCACAATACCGCCTATATATTTTCCGGTAGTATTGTCGATGAGTCCGTGATTACCGCAGTAGTGGATTATTGTATTGTTACCGGCGAGCCCCACGATGCCGGCAGTGTGCGAACCGTCGGCGGAGATGTCGCCAAAGTTATCGTTGATAGCAAGAGAGCCGAATGTAGTCTTGCCAACTATACCGGCCACGTAGTCGGTGCCGGTCACCCTGCCGGTGTTGATAGCATTGTGTGCCACAGCCAGGGAGCTGTTACCCACAATACCGCCTACATACGACTCACCGACGATACTACCACGGTTGATGACGCCGTAACAGCCGAACTGACTCTCACCGCAGATACCTCCGACAGCGATGTCGCCGGCGACGTCGCCGTAATTCGAACAATAGCGAAAAGCAGCGTTGTTGTATATCAGACCACCATTGGCATCACCAGCCACACGGCAACTGCCAAGCATACCGCCCACACCTGTACGGCCTGAGACAGCGGCCGAATTGCTGCATCCGGTAACGAAGGCCGTACCCGACCCACCTACAATACCACCGGTTCCAGTCGCAGCATTCCCGGTGTCCCCGAGCTTGTAGGCCGCGCCTCCGAGCACATCACCGCGATTTACGCAGGAGGTGACATAGATTGTATCACAGGTACCCGCTATGCCACCGGCGCCGGAGAAGCCACCTTCGATGCGGCCACTATTGCTACAATTGTTGACCGACGCCAGTGAGTAGGCCGAAGACGCGCCCATTATACCACCGATATTATAATCGCCGCTGACGGTGCTATTCTCGTTATGGCACTCATAAATCACAATCTTCGACTCCATATCGGCCACGCCCAATATACCGCCTACGGCCATTGAACCTGCCGAACCGGAGATAGAGCTATTGACTACGCGACAGTTCGTAATCTGAGTGCAGTCGCGGCCATTTCCGGCCGTCACAGAGGCTCCTGCCACAGCTCCTACGCCGAAGTTGCCAGAGAATTCGCCACTGTCGATAGTCACGCCATCAATACGGGCCCGGTGTACATATCCAAAAAGACCAACGGCCGGTGAATGGTCGCGCAGACTCCAAAGATGGGTAAGGCGTCCTCCTTTATATACACCGCGAAAAGGCAAATTTACATCGTTGCCTATCGGTTCCCAACCATAGCGATGATCGGTGAAGAAGGATGCATCATCCATATCGATGTCAACGACCTGTGAGAAATAGGTTTCCTCGGAGATGAGAGAGTTCGTCACGTCACTGTTTACCTTGTTAGCTAATGTCATCAGATGATCATAGCTGCTGATGATATACGGATCGGACTCGGTGCCTCGGCCAGATAGCCCCATATCCGAGCTGTAATGGCTTGTCACTAACGCGCCTTTTTCCGTCACGGTGATGATGCCACCAAGACCGAACTGACGCGAATTCACCTTGTGGATGCCATCGCCGGCGGTTTCAGAATCTATGGGGTATTCAAGGTACAGGAGTCGGTACTCGCCTTCCTTAAGACCTATTGTGAGATGGAATGTGGACATACCCTGGAGGCGGTTGTGCGTGCACTGACGCGTAATCTCCGACTTATCAGGAGCAAGCAGGCGCAGGGTACATTCGCTTGCATCAAAGTCGTAGGTCTCTTCTGTGAGACAGAATTCTTGTATCCGGCCTTCGAAATTGTCCAGTCCGGGATAGTCCTCCTCAGTCGGTACCGGCTGATCTTCGCTGCACGAACATAATAAGAGCATCAAGATGATCGCTGGCGGAAGGATGAATCTAAATGGCTTCATAAGCATAAATGTGGTTGTATCGAGCTCGACGAGCAGTCCAGTCTGTCAGTTGCCTTTAAACGGGTGAATCAAAGTAAACTCTGATTATTCTGTTGATAAATAAGAGTAGGGAAGCCCTTTTCGGCACAAAGTTATAAATTAATTCAGTAACAGCACCACCATGATCCTTATTATAATGCACACAAAACGTGCACACAGATGTTACAATTATGTGTCTTTAATTAGTGTGTATCTCTTGTGTAACAATTGTGTAACAAAATTATTCGTTTTTATTATATTGATTTTCAATGTTTTAAATCACATCAATATCGAATTTGTTTCGTTTAACATTTCTTTACATTAAAAACCTTGACTTGTGTGAATCTCTCCCTAAATTTGCAATGTCAAAACAAAAAACAAGTCCCAAACCCCAAAAAATTCACCACTATGGCAAACGCAAAATTTCAGAGCAACCTGATGAACCTCCAGGCCAACATGCTTAACTTCGCCTACATGCTCACCTCCAACCGCGACGACGCATACGATCTCCTCCAGGATACTACCCTCAAGGCTCTCGACAACGAAGACAAGTACGCCGAAGGCACCAACTTCAAAGGCTGGGTGTTCACCATCATGCGCAACATCTTCATCAACAACTACCGCCGTACTCAGCGCGCCGCCACCATCGTCGACACTACTGAGAACCTCTACCACCTCAACCTGAGCCAGGACAGCGGTATTGACTCGCCCGAAGAAAGCTACGGTGCAAATGAAATCAGCGCTGCCATCAAGGAAATGTCCGCCGACTTCTCCGTGCCCTTCTCCATGCACGTATCCGGCTACAAGTACGAAGAAATCGCCGAACACATGGGCCTTCCCCTCGGCACCGTCAAGAGCCGCATCTTCATGGCCCGCAAGCGCCTCCAGGAGCGTTTCGCCGACTACCGTTAATCCCTCATCACCCCACGATTCAAGTACCTCAAAGGCCTCGCCCGACAGAATCCCACACCGGGACAGCCACCACGATTCAAGTATAACACTGCAGCCGAGCGCTCAGTGCGGAACGTAGCCTAAGCGACTACCACCGCTGCGAAAACATCTTTCTCTCAAGCCATAGAATGGACTTGTCAATAATGATTTACTTTGCCGACTGTTTTCCTATGCCACGCATAACTCCTCATTCTTCTCTCACACCTCCTCCGGCATCCTTACTTATCTTTCACAGCACCACCGACCTAAGCCAAATACAACGACACTCGCCCTCCCCGGCGAGTGTCTCTGTTTAAGGAGCAAAAATAAATCTGCAAAAACTCCTGAATTTTTGAATTTTTCAGAGAGAGTAACTATATTAAGGGCGTTATGATTATACCTGCTAAAACAAAAATAATGATTGTGCCTGACTTC
The DNA here is from genome assembly GCA_947174915.1 of uncultured Porphyromonadaceae bacterium. Lineage (GTDB taxonomy): Bacteria > Bacteroidota > Bacteroidia > Bacteroidales > Muribaculaceae > CAG-873. The sequence continues at coordinate 11,250 of CAMWKV010000065.1, forward strand.
GGCGTTTCAGCCGATGATAAGGCTA
>CAMWKV010000066.1 GCA_947174915.1 uncultured Porphyromonadaceae bacterium
ATGGCGTTGAGGTAGGCAACCATGGCAGCGTCGAGTTCGCCGTGTACATGCTTGTCTTCGCCGTAGTTGAGGCCTTGGTAGGCCTCTTCGGGGATGGCGCCGTAGCGTTTCCACACATAGGGTACGTCCATTATAGAGCCGCCGGGGGTGAAGTTGGTCTGGCCGTAGAGACGGATGAATCGGTCGGCCTTGTCGAGGTAGCACTGGCGGACGGTGAACATCTCGGAGATGTCGAGCGAGTCGCCGCCCTGACGAAGAATTTCATCTTCGAAGAATGAAGTGCCGGCGAAGCACCAGCATGTACCGGACTTGTTCTGATCCTTTACGGAAGTAGGGGGCAGAGATATCACATCCGTGAATACGAAGCCTTTGACGGAGTCGGTGGCGATAGAGTCGGCAGCAGCGGGCTCCTGAGCCATGACAGAGAGGCTGACGCCGATGGCGGTGAGGGCGGTTATGAACGATTTCATGAGCGAGGATATTAGTTTAGTACTTTGTTGCCGGCTGCTGCGAGGGCATCGCGGATAGCGTTGATATGGTCGTTGTCGCGCGTTTCGAGTTCAACGCGGATAGTGCAGCCGTTGATAGCGGTGGAGTGGTTGAGGCGGTCGTGGGTGACAGAGATGATGTTGCCGCCGGCTTCACCGATGATGTTGCAGACTCCGGAGAGCTGGCCGGGTTTATCGGCGAGGTCGATGACGAATGTATAGTTGCGGCCGCTCTTGCTGAGACCTCGGGTGATGACGCGGTTGAGGGTGTTGACGTCGATGTTGCCGCCGGAAACGAGGCATACTGTCTTGAGGCCTTCGATGGGCAGCTTGCCGAACATTGCAGCAGCCACTGCCACGGCTCCGGCGCCTTCAGCCACAATCTTCTGCTGCTCGATGAGAGCGAGGATTGCGGCGGCTATCTCGTCGTCGCTGACGGTGACTACTTCGTCGACGTACCTGTTGCACATCTCGAAGGTGTTGACACCGGGCTCTTTGACGGCGATGCCGTCGGCGATGGTGGATACGTCGTTGAGGTGGCAGAGCTTGCCTTCCTTGAGCGATGCAGCCATGGATGGTGCGCCGGAGGACTGTACTCCGTAGACTTTGACATCCGGGCGGAGAGTCTTGATGGCAAAGGCAACGCCTGAAATGAGGCCTCCGCCTCCGATAGGTACTATGACAGCGCCTACATCAGGCATCTGCTCAAGGATTTCGAGGCCTATAGTGCCCTGGCCGGCTATTACCTTGGGGTCGTCGAAGGGATGTACGAAGCAGTAGCCATACTCTTTCTGAAGCTCGAGTGCGCGTGCGTAGGCGTCGTCGTAGACACCGGGTACGAGACATACCTCCGCGCCATAGCTCTTGGTAGCCTCGACCTTGGAGATGGGGGCACCTGCGGGGAGGCAGATGACGGCTTTGATGCCGTTGCGCTTCGCGCCGAGTGCTACGCCCTGGGCATGGTTGCCGGCAGAGCATGCTATGACACCGCGGTCCTTCTCTTCATCGCTGAGCTGTGATATTTTATAGTAAGCGCCGCGAAGTTTGAAGGAGCCTGTGAGCTGTAGGTTCTCGGTCTTTAGGAATATTTCGCAACCGGGCCGCAACTTGGGAGCCGGTATGATGGCTGTCTTGCGGGCGACGTCGGTGAGGACGGCGGCGGCATTGAAGATTTCGCTGATGTCGAGCATGGCGTGAGATGATTAGATTTGAGCGGTGAGGAGTAGAGCATTGCCCGAGAGGATAGCTTCTCCGACAGCTGCCGGGACGAGAGCTGTGTGTCCGGCCGTGATGGTAATGTCGCCGTCGGGTGCCGAGATGGTGACAGCGCCTTCGATGCACATTACCACAACGAATGTGGAGCCGTCGAGGGTGATGGTGTGTGTACCGTTGAGCTTGATGCGACGGGTGGCGAACTGGTCGCAACTCACTATTGGTGCATCGTCCTGCTCGGGGGGGAGAGATATATTGGTGTAGTCGGAGTAGACGTTGTAGTCGATGGCGTCTTTGGCAAGGTCGGCATGTAGCTGGCGTGTGTGTCCGTCGGCGTCGCGTCGGTCGTAGTCGTATATGCGGTATGTGATGTCGCTGGACTGCTGTATCTCTGCCACAAAGTTGCCTGCACCGATGGCATGCACACGTCCGGCAGGGAGGAAGAATATGTAGCCTGGCGCGGATGGATGCGAGGCAACAGCTGAGGCGAAAGTGCCTTCCTGCACGCGCTGCACATAGCCGTCGGGTGTCATCCGGCAGTTGAGGCCGGCGTATATGCGTGCGTCGGCGTCGGCGTCGATGATGTACCACATCTCGGATTTTCCCAGGGTGCAGTGTCGTGCCATGGCGAGGTCGTCGTCGGGGTGCACCTGCACTGATAGGTCGTCGGCAGCATCGATGAGTTTGATAAGCAGAGGGAAGGCGCCATGGTACTTCTCGGCGACTTTCGTGCCGAGGATGTCGGCGCCGAAGCGGTCGATGAGCTCGTTGATGTTGAGGCCTTTGTAGCGGCCGTCAGCAACGATGGAAAGATGCGACGGGATAGCCGATATCTCCCAGCTTTCGCCGATTTTTTCGGCAGGCTGGGGTATGCCTTTGAGGGAGCAAATCTTACTGCCGCCCCAAATGACGCTCTTTAAATATGGCGTGAAGATAAGAGCTTTTTTCTCAATCATTTCCGGCGATATTATGGAGAGCGAATGAATGGAGGAGGCGAGAGGGGACGAGTCCGGCCGAGACGAGGGGCAAGCGCACGACGGCGGTGGCGATGCGAGAGCGTCGTCGGAGGCTGTGATAGATGGTGTACGCTGTGGCCGGATTCATTTTCTGTTGTTTCGGGTGCCTGCTTCGTGTGTAGAAATAGGCAAATAGCGTGCAAATTTAGTTATTTTCGGATAATGGTGCAAATAAAAGTGCTCTCAGTCGGTTTTCGAGCCTGTTATGAGGCGGGCGGGAGGTGCTTTTGGTGTCGTCGGACATGGTGCTTTTGGGTGAGTGGAGAAAAATGTATATCTTTGCAGAATGTTTAGGCCTACGGCCTTGTGTAAGGTACAAAATGATTTCAATCAACAATCTATCTGTCGAATTCAGTTCGCAGCTGCTCTTCGACAACATCAATTACGTGATTAATCCACGCGATAAGATAGCTCTCGTGGGTAAGAATGGCGCCGGTAAGTCGACAATGCTGAAGATAATTGCCGGCCTGCAGGCGCCTACGGGTGGCAATGTAGCTGCTCCGGCTGATGTGACGATAGGCTATCTGCCTCAGCAGATGGTGCTTGAGGATAATGCCACCGTTGCCGAGGAGGTGCGCAAGGTGTTCGCGCATATCTCGGAGATGCAGGCGCGGCTTGATGCGATGAACAATGAACTGGCCTCGCGGACAGACTATGAGAGTGACTCGTATCAGGAACTTATAGAGCGTGTGAGCAATCTCACCGAGGAGCTTGCGATAGCTTCGTCGGACAACTGCGAGGCCGAGCTTGAGAAGACACTGATAGGTCTTGGCTTCGAGCGTACGGACTTCGACCGTCCGACGTCGGAATTCAGCGGGGGCTGGCGTATGCGTATAGAGCTGGCGAAGATACTTCTTCAGCGTCCTGATGTGCTGCTGCTCGACGAACCGACGAACCACCTCGATATCGAGTCGATACAGTGGCTCGAATCCTTCCTGGTGAGTAAGGCCAAGGCGGTGGTGCTCGTGAGCCACGACCGCGCCTTTATAGATAATGTTACATCGCGTACGATAGAAATCAGCATGGGCAAGATATATGACTATGCGGTGAACTATTCGCGCTTCGTCGAGTTGCGAGCCGAGCGTATAGAGCAGCAGATGCGCGCCTACCGCAACCAGCAGAAACAGATTGCCGATACAGAGGAGTTCATCGAGCGCTTCCGCTACAAGGCCACGAAGTCGGTGCAGGTGCAGAGCCGCATCAAGCAGCTTGCCAAGATAGAGCGCATCGAGGTGGACGAGGTCGATACCTCGCACCTAAGTCTGCGATTCCCTCCGGCGCCGCGTTCCGGCGATTTCCCGGTGATAGTCGAAGATGTAGGCAAGGCTTACGGGGACTATCAGGTCTTCGACCATGCTACCTTCACCCTGCGTCGCGGCGAGAAGGTGGCTTTCGTAGGCCGTAACGGCGAGGGTAAGTCTACGCTCGTGAAGTGTATCATGGGCGAGATTCCCTTTACGGGCGATCTGCGCATAGGTCATAATGTAAAGATAGGCTATTTTGCACAGAATCAGGCGCAGCTCCTCGACGGGGAGCTGACAGTGTTCGATACTATCGACCGTGTGGCCGTAGGAGATATACGACTGAAAATCCGCGATATACTCGGTGCGTTCATGTTCGGCGGCGAAGCCTCGGACAAGAAGGTTAAGGTGCTGTCGGGCGGCGAAAAGACGCGTCTGGCAATGATAAAGCTGCTGCTTGAACCGGTCAATCTGCTTATCCTCGACGAACCGACGAACCACTTGGATATGAAGACGAAGGATATCCTCAAGCAGGCTATCAAGGACTTCGACGGCACTGTGATAGTGGTGAGCCACGACCGTGAGTTTCTCGACGGACTCGTGGAGAAGGTGTATGAATTCGGCCACGGTCAGGTGCGCGAGTGTCTCGGAGGCATCTATGAGTTCCTGGAGAAGAAGCGCATGGCATCGCTGCGAGAGCTCGAACATAAGGCCGGTTCGTCCGGCGAGGCGAAGAAAGAACAGCCGCGAGCTAAGGCCGACACAGCACCGTCGGCAGCAGACGGCGAGAGCGCCGCGGCTCCGGCGCGTCTGTCCTATGCCGAACAGCGAGAGCGAGATAAGATAATCCGCCGCCTCACCAAGAAGGTGGAGGAGGCCGAACAGGATGTTGCCGCCCGAGAGCAGGCGCAGCAGGATATCGAAGCCCGTATAGCCACCGGCGAAGTTGTGCCCGAGGTATTCGAGCAGCATGCCGCCGCCGTGAAGGCTCTCGAAAATGCCATGAGCATCTGGGAGCTTGCTCAGACAGAACTCGACGAGACCAAGGCGAAGTACGGTCTGAGCTAATCAAAAGAATAAAACTTTATCAACCAAATATTTAACAAATGAACCGATTAATGATTATCTCATTAGCAGTAGCATCATGCGTTGCGGGTGGTTGCTCCAAGCAACAGAGCCCCAAGGGCATTGATACTGCCAATCTGGACACAGAAGTGTCTCCTAAGGATGACTTCTACGACTACGCGTGTGGCGGCTGGATGAAGGCCAATCCTCTCACCGCCGAGTACTCCCGCTACGGTACTTTCGACGAGCTCGCCGAGAATACCAACAAGCAGGTGCGCGACCTTATCGACGACCTTGCCGCTCAGGAGAACGAGCAGGGTACCAACGCTCAGAAGATTGCCGACCTTTACAAGATGGGTATGGATAGCACCGAGCTGAACAAGCAGGGTGCCGCTCCTCTTGCCAGCGATCTCGCCACCATCGCCGCCGTCGAACGCGACGGTATCGTGAACCTGATGTCCACCATGCCCGGTCTCGACGTATTCTTCGGCACCGGCGTAGAGGCCGACCTTATGAATGCCGACATGAACACTATGTACCTCTCGCAGGGCGGTCTCGGTCTGGGCGACCGCGACTACTACACCGGCGACGCTCCCAACTCGGAGAACATCATGGCGGCTTATCGCACATATCTCACTACTATCGCCGGCCTTATCGGCTACGACGAGGAGGCTGCCAACCGTCTTGCCGATAACACTATCGCTGTCGAGACTCGTCTTGCCAAGGGCCAGATGACCCGTACCGAGCAGCGCGACATCGAGGCTCAGTACAATCCCTACGAGCTTGCCAAGCTCCAGGAGTCGTACCCCAACATTGACCTCAAGGGCTACTTCAGTGCCCACAAGCTGGATGTCGATACCATCATCGTAGGTCAGCCCGGCTACTACGCCCTCGTGTCCGAGGTGCTCAAAGATACTGACATGCAGGCGCTTCGCGATTACATGACCGCATCCTATGTCGGTTCGGCTTCGCCCTACCTGAGCGATGACTTCATCGACGCCAACTTCGAACTGAGCAAGGTGCTCAGCGGCGTTCAGGAGAAGCGTCCCCGCTGGAAGCGTGCTCTCCGTGTACCCAACGGTATCCTCGGCGAGGCTCTCGGTCAGCTCTATGTGGAGCGTCACTTCCCCGAGACTTCCAAGGCCAAGATGCTCGATCTCGTAGGCAATCTCAAGGGTGCCCTGGGTGAACACATCGCCAACCTCACCTGGATGAGCGACAGCACCAAGATGCGTGCCCAGGAGAAGCTCGACGCATTCACTGTAAAGATCGGTTATCCCGACAACTGGCGCGACTACTCCAAGCTCGACATCGATCCCACGCTGCCTTACTGGAACAATATCCAGCGCGCTATCCTTTTCAATAACGACTTCAACAATTCTGACTACGGCAAGCCCGTGGACCGCAGCCGCTGGTACATGTCGCCTCAGACTGTGAATGCTTACTACAATCCTACCACCAACGAAATCTGCTTCCCCGCAGCTATCCTCCAGGCTCCTTTCTTCGATCCCAATGCTGACGACGCTGTCAATTACGGCGCTATCGGCGTGGTAATCGGTCATGAGATGACTCACGGTTTCGACGACCAGGGCCGCAACTTCGACAAGGACGGCAACATGGCCAACTGGTGGACCGAGGCTGACGCCGAGGCTTTCAACGCTCTCGCGGAGAAACTCGTAGATCAGTTCAACGCTGTAGAGGTTGCTCCCGGCGTCAATGCCAACGGTAAGCTCACACTCGGCGAAAACATCGCCGACCAGGGTGGTCTTCGTGTAGCCCACACTGCCTACCTCAACAGCCTCAACGGTAAGGAAGGCAACACCATCGATGGCCTCACTCCCGAGCAGCAGTTCTACCTCGCCTATGCCAACGTATGGGCAGGCAACATCCGCGACGAGGAAGTGCTCAATCGCACCCAGTCCGACCCCCACTCACTCGGTCGCTGGCGTGTGAATGCTACCCTGCGTAATATCAAGCCTTTCTTCGAGGCATTCGGTATCACCGAGGGCGACCCCATGTACCGTCCCGCTGAGGAACGCGTCATCATCTGGTAATCCGTCTACCACATATACTAATAGCGGCGTTCTACCCCGAGCGCCGCTATTATCAGCATACTTGATTCTGACAAGTCTTGGCTCATTACTACAGTTTGAGGTTTTATTATGTTAGATATTCGTAATTTATTACACATACATAACATGTATTCATTTATAAGATTGAAAAATATTCGATGTCTTATCCTTATATTCAGTTCACTAACGATTTATTCGTTATTTTTGTCCTGTTCCTCAAGTGTAGAGCAAGTTTTTGATAAAGCAGAGTTACTGATGGAATCGCACCCTGATTCCTCTTTATCATTATTATATAATATTGATACCATGAAGTTGTCGACAGAGTTAGAAAAGGCAAGGTATGCTCTTTTGATGTCAATGGCTTTGGATAAGAATTATATTGATATGACAAGTTTTAAGGTACTTCAGCCGGCTATTGATTATTATCTCAATAATGGTAGTTCTACTGAAAAGCTACGAACATTATATTATCAAGGCAGAATATATCAAAATAAAAATGATCGAGAGGAGGCTTTGTCTACATTAGCCAAGTGCATAGGTTTCGCCGCAAGAAGTACGGATTCCTTAACAGTTGCTCGAGCCTATGTGGCTCAAGGATATCTTTTTAAAGATTTCTATGATTTCCAAAGTTATATGAATAATTTTTTGAAGGCGGCTCATATTTATAATGATTTGAGTAAAAAGACATTGGAACGGGATTGTATTCTAAAAGCGTTAAACGGAGCGATCCTTCTGAAGAATAAAGTAATGTGTGATAGCTTGATGAATATTTGTAATACATTCAATATAACTGATGATATTGAATTACAAAACTTAGATGGATATAGGTTATCATATGTGGCAGTCTTTGGGTCAAAAAACAAGCTAGATGAGTATATTGAGAATAGGAGATACAATACACGATTTGATGTAAATGGTATGCTAAATTTAGCGCTTGCGTATAATAAGGTAGATAAGTTTGATGATGCTCGGAAAATTTTAGATAGTCTTCAAAACAATACATATGATACGCTTAAATTCATGGCAATTTCTGTAGATACTTATGAAGGTTTGGGTAAATTTAAGGAAGCCTTGCATAGTTATAAGTATTTAAGTCATAAATTAGATTCAATTAATTCATTTATATTTGAGCAAAAGGCTAAGTCTCTGAATGAGAAACACTCTTTGGAACTAAAGGCGCAAAAAGAAGCAAATGCAAAATCGAAAATTTTATGGTGTAGTAGTTTGGCTGTTATAGTATTATTATTCTTAGTGATAGTCTTACTTTTAATCAATCATAACCATAAAGTAAAAAAAGACTTAGTTTTACAACAAGCTAAATTAATTGAGCTTGACAACAATAGATTGAAGGTAGAAAAGGATCTTGCATATCAGAAATCGAAAGTAATTCAGGTCGAAAATGAAAATCTCAGGACAGAAGGAGAAAGATTGTCTCTTGAGAACAAGAATCTTCAATTAGAAAGAGATAAGAAAGCTCTTGAGGCAGAAAATCTTTGTCACCGCGTAGAGATGTTAGAGAATGAGAGTTACAGCCTGAAGAAATTGTTAGATTCATCAGATGAAATACCTAGTGAAGTAAAGAAAGCAATAAGGATACGTATTGAGATGTTGAATGCCTTATTAGCCGGCTATATTACTGATAATGACCAATATGAAAAGCCATATGATTTGTGGGTAAGGGAGATAACCGAAAATACGTCTGAGTTCATGAATTCCAATCGGCTTGCTTTTCAAGCGAGTCATCCTCAATTTATTCGTTACTTTGAAGAACATGGCTTAAGTATAGACGAAATCAATTATGTATGTTTGTATGCTATTGGACTACGAGGAAAGGAGGTTGGAAACTATATAAAGAAACGTAGTCATGTCAATACCAGTAGTGCTATACGAAAGAAACTCGGTATTGACAAGCATGAAACGAATATAGGAATATACGTACGTCGATTGCTAAAGACATTGTAAATGCAGAATAGAAAATAAGGAGATCCTCCTCTAGTAGGTATTTCGCAGATCCATCTGAAACTTTTAATACCGCTGCACAGAAATAATTTTTTTGTGCGTCGGTATTCTGTTTATATACAGTGTATTAATACATTGAAGAATGTCGCAAATATGAAAGTTTTCTTTTCGCAATGAAAGTAGGGATGGGTAATTTTGCATTGTCAAAATCAATCAAATCGCTGTAAATGAATAGATTTTTAAACCTTCTTTTCGCTGTGGCGGCATCAGTGCTCATTGTATCGGCTCAAGAACCAGCGAAAACAACTTCTACCAGTAATGCTGGAGCAGAAGTCCACAAAACAGATAATGATTCGTCCAAAAAATTGCACCGGGCGCCCATGCGTAAGAATATTACATTGTCTTATGATGGCGAGTGTGGTATACTTCAAGTTGTGTGCTACGGAGATATAGAAGGAGAAGTATCCTTATACTATAACGGCAGTCTGTCAGGATATGAGTATGGGAATACTATCTTCTTTCCAATTGCACATTCCGGTCGCTATGAAATTGAGGTAATAGCTGAATCTTGGATTGAATATGTACAAATAGAACTTTGACTTTCATTAATCAGGTACTGAAACTTACTCACAAATACCATCAATATGAAAAAGAAAAATTTTATTTTAATGGGGGTTGGCATAGCTATAGTTATGTGGACACTCTTTACTGCCTGCGAGAATAGTGCGCAGGAGGAAATCATCCAATCGGAATCCGAGTTAGTAGAATCAGTTAATAAGCTGAAGAAATATGCTAATCAGCATAATTCCGGCTTGGATTACATCAAAAGAGATGCCGAGAAGTTCAGTGGGGTCTACACTGTAAGTCGTCTTGATTCGGTATTCGAGAAATATGTTGCAATGAATTTCGAAGGAAAAGAAATGGATGAAGTTCTTGGTCGCATTGCAGCAATGAAAGCCAAACTCTATGTCGGCAATATTCCCACGTTACAATCTATTGGCCGGGGTAATGATGAGTTAATGTCTTCTGTGGACGGCAACTGTGCGCTTGTTGCGCTTGAGGAATGTATGTCTAAGATATCTGAGTGTATAGAGGCTAACGGTGATGAAATCTTGTTTGATAATGAACGCCTTTTGGGAGAATTCCATGATGTAATCAATAGAACATACGTTTCGTACACTAAAGAGTGTTCCAATGAAGAAGAGCGAAATATCCTATGTCAAACTCTTGGTGTATTGTATGGCTCAATTGAATATTGGTCCAACTCTGAAAATGTTGCATCTTGGGGAAACATAGATTTTGAAGATTTAAGCAATGGTAACTCTAAACCACGAAGAGAAAAAGGAGCGAGCGCTGGAGAGGGTTCTTCTGTGGATGTAAATAAGGACAATAATAGCAACGAAAACTCAAATTCAGATAAAACTCTTTCTAAAAGTGATTATATAATGACTATTGCTGCGGCTGATGCAATTGGTGGTTATATTAGTGGCCCTGGAGCAATTATTGCTTCTGCTGGAGCTGCATTATATTTTGAAGTGGAATAATAAATCTAATTAATTAGCGTTGATTTTATCAAGCGTCGGTAGCATTTTTTGGTGTGGCCGGCGCTTGGATAAGGTTCAACTAATCAACTATTATTATGAGAATTATAGTTAATCGCGGTCTTACTGATTCACTCGCACGTATAGAAATATATAGGAATGGAGTGGCGATAGTTGTCCGATGTACAGAGAATATCTGCTATGATTTCGAGGCCGAGCAGGGGGATAAGATAGAGGTTAAATTAAAATATGTACTGCACACGCGACCTGTCGCTAACTTCGTATGTGGGGGTGCCGATGATATTGTGTGTGTATGTACTACCCGGTTCTGTCAGAAATGGGAGTGGGTGAGCTGTATGCTGCTTGCTGTGAGTTTGTTTGCGGAGATCCTATGGAACGCCGGTGCGCTTCCTGAGTGGATGCAGTGTGTCATAGTAGGACTTGTGGTGCTGATGGCTGTGTCTATAGTAGCACTTCGGTTGGCTAAATGCCTGCCCGGTATGAGGAGCAAGCTCTTTGTTACGTTGCCGCTTGGGCGTTGCTGACGATAGCAGAACTGTACGGACAAAATATAGGAGGCAGCGCCAAAAAATTATAGGTGCAGCCTCCTGTCTCTTTATGGGGTAGGGGAT
>CAMWKV010000067.1 GCA_947174915.1 uncultured Porphyromonadaceae bacterium
CACCTGTGCGGAGCAGGTTTGTCGCAGGTGGCGAGAGGCGAGATATCTCTTATTAGAGCAAGCCCGCTGAGCCCTTCCGGATGGCGGGTCGCTTGCGACCCGAGCCAAAAAAAAGATGCCCCGGAGATTCCGGAGCATCTTTTGTTTTAGCTTATAACGGGCGGTATCAGATACCGAGCTTAGTCTTCACAAGGGGAGTGGCATCTACCACATCAGTGCCCTGATAGAGAACCAGCATAGGATCGTTGGGAAAGATGAAGGTGAAGCCATTCTCTACACCCACAGCCTTCACGGCGTCGTTGAGCTTCTGCTGGATGGGAGCCATCAGCTGCTCCTGAAGCTGCTGAAGGTCCTGCATAGCCTTGTTACGGAACTGCTCTACCTTCTGGCCGCGTTCCTGGATTTCCTGGATGTGACGTTCCTTGATAGTATCGAGGACGGTATTGTCTTTGGCGATAGTCTGATAGTCTGCATAGAGCTTATTGACTTCTTCCTGGAGCTTAGCGTATTCGTTCTCGTACTGCTGAGAAGTTTCTTTCAGCTGATTGTCCATTGCTGCTGTCTCGGGCATGGCGCTGTAGAGTGCCTGGAGGTCTACTGTACCGAATTTCTGTGCCATAGCACCAAGGGGAAGTGCTACTACAAGAGCAAGAAGGATTTTCTTTAACATAGTTATGATGTCTTAGTTTTATATTTCTGTTTTTGGGTTGTCAATTCGTTGCAAATATACGAAATTAATTCGAATAGCCCAAACGGGACAGCACATCGTTTGAAATATCTATTCGCGGCGAAGCGTATACGATATCCGAAGCCGATGCTCTATCGAATATAGCCTGATAGCCACGCTCCTCAGCCACCTTCTTGACGGCGTTGTACACGTCGTCCTGGATAGGCTTCAGCAGCGACTGACGCTTCTGGTAGAGTTCTCCCTCGGGGCCGAAGTATTTGTAGCGAAGCTCGGTAGCCTCTTTCTCCTTGGCCACGATGGCTTCCTCGCGCTTCTTCACCTGCTCCTCTGTGAGGAACACCTTGTCGGCGAGGTAGTTGCTGTACATTGTTTCAGCCTCTTTCGTGACGGCTTCGATTTCTTTCTGCCAGCGCTGAGAGAGTTGATTGAGCTGCTCGTTGGCCATCTCATAGGAGGGCACGTTCTTGAAGATATATTCCATATCTACCATAGCGAATTTCTGCGCCATGGCCGGTGCCACGCTCGCGAGAGCTACAATGAGGAGGAGGATGTATTTTTTCATTATTCCTGAGATTGAGTTTTCTGCTATTATTGTTACTTGCGTTTCACTTACACTATATATTAGACGTCTGAGCGGCCAAAAGGTTTAGAATTCCTGACCGAGGATGAAGTGGAAGTGCGAGCCGCCACGCTGACCGTCGACGCGGTCGAAACCATAAGCCCAGTCGATACCCATCAGACCCACCATGGGGAGCTGAATACGTAGACCGGCACCGGCGGAGCGCTTGAGCGAGAAAGGATTGAACTCACCCACCGATGTCCATGCATTGCCACCTTCGGCGAAGGCCAGAGCGTAGATAGTGGTGCTCTGCTGCAGCATGAGGGGGAAGTGAAGCTCGAGACCCATGCGGGTGTAGGCACGACCCTCGCGAGTCCACGGAGTGAGGGCACCGTTGTCGTAACCTCGCAGGGCGATGGTCTCGGTAGCGTATGTGTAAGAGCCGGACATACCGTCACCGCCGACATAGAAAGTCTCGAAGGGTGTCTTGAGATACTTGTTGTAGCTACCGAGCAGACCGAAGTCGAAGCGCGTCATGAGCACAGGAGTCCATTGCTGATTGGTCGACAGCGGGGTATAAGTGCGCGATTTGAAACGCAGCTTCCAGTACTCTATCCACTGGTAGAGCTCCTTCTTGCTCTCTGTGGTCTGCTCTTCGGAGAGCTTCGCCCAGTCGCGCTTGCCGGTGAAGAGCTGCGCCGGAGGAGTGAGCTGGAGATTGAGGGAGAACTGCGAACCGCTACGGGTGTAGATGGGGTTGTCGATAGAGTTACGTGCCAGGGTGAGACCCAGGACGATAGCATTCGACGTACCGGTGTTCATATAGTAGAGGTAGTCCCAGTTCTTGAGGTAGTACCAGTTGTAGCCGAGTTCGGCAGTGAAGGTGAACCAGTCATCAGGCCACTTAAGACGCTTGCCGAAGCCCACATTGACGCCCACCATCTGGAGTACCTTGTTGGGGTCGAGTGAATTCTGATAGCTGTTCTCGTAGATGTCGTTGTAATTGTAGCCGGGATAGTAACCGTAGCCGCTGCCCCACATGGAGGAGTTGGCCCAGGTGCTGTTGTAGAACGAGCTGTTCACACCCGTCTGGCGGCTGTAGAAGGCCGATACGGAGAGCGAGTTCGGACGCTTGCCACCGAACCAGGGATCAAGGAAGGAGATGGCATAGCTCTGATAGTAGCGGGCATTGGTCTGCGCACTGATAGAGAATGTCTGACCCTCACCCTGAGGGATGATACCGCGGTAAGTGCTTGGATAGAAGAGGTTCTTCAGCGAGAAGTTGGTGAACTTGAGCTGCAACTTGCCGATGATACCGGTCTGACCCCAGCCGAGTGAGAATTCCACCTGGTCGTTAGCCTTCGATTCGAGGTTGAACACGATGTCCACAGTGCCGTTCTCTTCGTTGGGCTGCGGCTGGATATCCATTGTCTCGGGATTGAAGTGTCCGGTCTGGGCAATCTCGCGAGCCGAGCGCATCAGGTCACTCTTGCTGAACAGGTCGCCGGGACGCACGCGGAGCTCTCGGCGGATTACCTTCTCGTAGAGTCGATCGTTACCGTTGATTACAACATTGTTAATACGCGCCTGCGGACCTTCTATCATACGCATTTCGAGCGACACGGAGTCGCCGGCGACGTCACTTTCGATGGGTTCGAGGTTGTAGAAGAGGTAGCCGTTGTCCATGTAGAGGTTTGCCACGGCGTCCTCGTCTTCGTTGAGGCGCTTGCGGAGCTGCTTCTGATTATATACATCGCCGGGCTTCATACCGAGGTAGTCGTCGAGGAGCTCGGTGGGATAGAGCGTATTGCCTACCCAGTGTATATCCTTGATATAGTACTGCTTGCCTTCGTCGATGGTGAGGTGTACGTCGACAGTGTTCTCATTGTATTCCACCACGGAGTCGGCCACGATGCGGGCATCGCGGTAACCCTTCTCATTGTACTTCTCAAGGATGCGGTTGAGGTCGTCCTGATAGTCGCTTTCCACGAATTTTTTCTGAGAGAATATCTTCAGAAGGTCATTCTTCTCGTTCGTCTTCTTCATGGTGCGCTTGATGGCGCCGTCGGAGAGCACTTCGTTGCCGTCGATATAGATCTTGTGCACCTTCACCTTGGAGTGCTTGTCGATGATGATGTCCACAAAGGCCTCATTCTCGTTGGAGAGGTCTTCACGAAGGTTCACCTTGACGGTAGCGTTGCCAAAGCCCTTGTCCTTGAAGTATTTCTCGGTGATGGCGATTACTCGGTTGACGATATTCTGTGTAATCTGATTGCCTTTGACGAGCTGCAGGCGTTCCTGTAACTCCTTGATTTCGCCCTTCTTGGCACCGAAATAGTTAACATCGGCGATACGGGGCTGAGTGCGGAGGATGATTTTAATCCACGCCTTGTCTCCGACAGTCTTCACGAGCTCCACACGTGCCTGCGAGAAAAGCGTCTGACGCATCAGTCGCTTCACGGCATTGGTGATATCATCGCCGGGGATGGTGAGACGGTCGCCCACCTTCAGACCGGCATAGCCGAGGATGAGGAAGTCGTCGTAGTTCGATGCACCTTCGATATCAATCCCTGCTATTTCGTACGTGCGAGGCATGGCCGAATACACCACTTTGGGGTTGTAGATGGTATCGGTAGCTGTCTGCGCCTGCGCGGTGGCAAGGGTGAGCAAGCTCAGAAGTAGGAGTAAGAACTTTATACGCATGATGTGTGAAGACGTGGTCGTGGTCGGTTTATTTCTTGTTTGTCACTTGCTCGCCGGTGAGGCCGAAACGGCGTTGACGGCCCTGAAAACGAGCGATATCCGCTCTAAAATCCTCGCGGGAGTAGTCGGGCCAGAAGGTGGGCGTGACAATGAGTTCGGTATATGCTATCTGATAGAGAAGAAAATTGCTGATGCGGTGGTCGCCCCCGGTGCGTATGAGCAGGTCGGGGTCAGGCATCGCGGCGGTGGTGAGCTGTGCGGCGAAAGCGCTGTCGTCGATATCGGCGGGAGCAAGCTCGCTGGCAGCCACCTTTTCGGCAATGCGGCGGGCGGCACGTACTATCTCCCAGCGAGCCGAGTAGCTCAGGGCGAGCACGAGGGTGAGGCCGGTGCAATGCGAGGTCTGCTGCATACAGATGCCCAGGCGCTCGCGGGCAAAGGCCGGCATGCGCTCAACATCACCGATGGTGGTGAGGCGCACGTTGTTCTTGATCAAATCGGGGGTCTCGCGCTCTATGGCGGTCACTATGAGGTTCATCAGAGCATCGACCTCGGCCTGCGGACGCTGCCAGTTCTCCGTGGAGAAGGTGTACAGCGTGAGATACTTGACGCCGAGGGCAGAGGCCTCTTCGGTGATACGGCGCACGGTGGTGACGCCTTCGACATGACCGGCAGAACGGTCGAGACCGCGCGACACCGCCCAGCGGCCGTTGCCATCCATGATGATAGCAATATGCGCAGGGATGCGGTCGGTATTCAAGGTCGGTGTATCAGTCGACATAGTGACACGTTTCGCAGCGCTCGCCGAATTCGTACGATATACCCACACTGATGCGGCTATACCAGTCCGTATTCTTGTAGAACGCTGTCTTTATTTGGTTTAGGTCGGCAAGCTGCTTGCCGTCGAAATGGTCGGAGAAGGCCTTGGTCATCGAGAATTCGATGCCGAGGTTGAGGCGCGGACGCACCTTGAAACGGAAGCCGAAAGCCATGGGCAACGTGAAGGCCGCCGCGGTATTACCGTCGGATGTAGCCAGGCCCACTCCCACGCCGAGGGCGAGGTAGGGCGTCCAGCGGCGCAGACGTTTGTAGGTCTCGCCTATGCCGTAGGGGAAGAAATTGAACTCGGCCCGTGCCGACAGCTCGTACACCTGCGACGTGAAGCTGTACTCAGCCTGCTCGGGGAGCACGTTGGCGACATCGGAGGTGTTGCCGCTAAGGCCGAAGGTCGACAAGGCCGTGCGGATATTCCAGCGCACATCAGGAAGGTAGCTGAAACTGAGGTCGGCGCCAAAACCGGGATGCGCGAAAGGATTGCTTCGGCTCGCATCGCCTATGTAGCCGCTCATGCCAAGGTCGGCGCCCATAGCGAATTTATACGGTGCCGACTGCGCCGACGCCGTAGAACGAGTACATACACACACCAACAACATCACCACTACGGCAATGTTGCGGATAAGGCTGTGTACACTCGTATGCTTCATTATTGGATAGGCTTGAATGTGAGGCGGTTGATAGCTCCGCGCCATACATAGGGCGACAGATACCCATCCTCAGTGATGCCGCCGAAGAGATAGATGTACGGGCACTCCCACTCGCGGATGGGTTCGGTAGCCCGCGACTGTGCGGTGAAATACTCCCACTCGTCGGCCGACCGCGCGTAGAGCGTCTTATCGGCCACGAATCCCTGTGCGCCTGCGAGCGAGGGCAGATAGGGCGGGAGCTGCATCAGGCTGCTGCCGGCGGTCCACGTCATACCGTAGTCATTCGATACATACACGGTGCGGTTTACCTTCTTGCCGTCGGTACCGCCCAGGGCGATAAAGGCCGAGTAGCGGACCGAGGTCACATTATCTTTCTTATAGAATGTATAGTACGGCACGAGCACCATACCGCTCAGGCCCTGGGGGATAGCGACATTAGAGATGCACGCCCACGCATTGCCGTCGTATGCCCATGTGGCGCCTGTGCGGGAGCCATCGGCCAGGATGCCGCCGGTGATATACACCTGCAACGATTCACTGAGGCCGAACTTCACGGGCACAGCCTGCGAAGCGCCCTTGACGGGCATACCTGCGGGCACTGCTTCTGTGCGGCCGGAGGGATAGTAGACGAGTTCGGGAGTGCCATCGGTGGTGCGGACGCCGATAAGTTCCTTGCCGTAAGCGCCGTACAGGTAGTCGGCTGTCACAGCGGTCGTCTGCCATGAAGCGCCATCGGTCGAAGTGTAGACGGTATCACCTATGATGATGTACAACGCATCGTCCGTACCGGTGAAGGATTCAATATCCGCGCCCGAAGGAAGTGGTGAACTTGTAAAAGTCCAGGTGCCATCAGGTGCACCAGCCACTGCGAGGCACCATTGGGTGGACGCATTGGTCAGACAGTAGTATTTGCCGCCCATCATAGTGCTGTGCTGGCGGATGGGGGCGGAAAGGCTCGAAGGTAGACGGCGGCGCGCTGTCTCACCCCAACTGAGCGAGTCACTCTCCATGGTGTGAACGTTGACCTTGATGGTATAGTCGCGCGTCACAGTACCACTACCCGACGCCACAGTGAGAATCACCGGATTTGTGAAGTCGATAGAGTCCGTTGCGCTCTTGAGATAGTCGTACACGGTGTCCGTGCCATTGCTGCGGGTCACTTTCAGTGTGGCGGCGGAGATGTTCTCCACCATCGTGATGACGGGCAGCAACTTGGTGACATTAGTCCCCTTGGGCAGCGAGTCGGCGTTGTAGATCTGAGCGTTCTCGAGGTCGATAGAGAAGAACACGGAGTCGAGGCCTGCCATCACTTTGCTGTCGGCGGTGAGACTGAAAGTATTTACCGCAACGGAGGTCGACGGCTCTGCTTGGTAACCGCCGCTCGACGAATTACATCCGGCAAAGATGGCTGCCAAAAGGACAGGTATACTGAGGACTGTGTGTTTCTTCATTTGTTTAGTCGATGATTCAAGGTGCAAAATTAAAATTTTTGCGCCAACGACACAAATCCGAAGCCTCAAAAGCGACTAAAACCCGCGCATTTATATGTTTTTAACGCCACGGCCGCGTCAAGCCGCTCATCCCTGCGGCCACAAAGATACCCTAAAGCTTCGTCAAGTCGCTGATTCTCGCAGCCTCAGCGGGCGATGCCATGAATACCGACGCCATGTCGCTGAACTTGCGAGCGTCCTCTGTGGTGAGATACTCCGTGGTGCCTCCGCGGGTGACAAGTCTGTCCATCTCCGGATGCCGGAGCAGATAGTCTGCGAGCGAGTCCGCCACGATTTTCCCCTGGTCAAGCAGTCGTACTCCGGAGGGTACGTATTGCCGTATTTTATCGATAAGCAAAGGATAGTGCGTGCACCCAAGGATGAGTGTATCTATCTCGCTGTCAGCAGCAAAGAGTGCATCTATATCTTTCTTGACGAAATAGTCCGCACCAGGCGAATCATACTCTCTGTTCTCCACCAGCGGCACCCACATGGGACATGCATACGAACTGAGAGTAATATCCGGAGCAAGTTTACCCAGCTCCATATCGTAGCTCTGCGACGCCACCGTGCCGGGCGTCCCGAAGAGTCCCACATGACGGCTCGCCGTGGCACCGTCCACACTCTCGGCAGTAGGACGTATCACTCCCAGCACGCGTCGGTAGCCGGCAATATCCGGCAGGTCTGTCTGCTGGATTGTGCGCAAAGCCTTGGCGGAAGCTGTGTTGCACGCCAGTATCACCAGCGGACAACCGCGGGCGAAAAGATAGCGCACAGCCTCAAGCGTAAAGCGATACACCAGGTCGAAAGAGCGGCTACCGTAGGGCGCACGGGCGTTGTCGCCGAGGTATATAAAGTCGGCCTCGGGCATGGCAGCCCGAAGCCGACGGAGTATCGTCAGACCGCCGTAGCCCGAGTCGAACACCCCGATAGGCCCGGGGCGGTCGGCTGTGGCACGGATGGCGGTGTCGATGGTGTTCATTTCAGTTTGGCGCGGATAGCGGCGGTAGCCTCTTCGTAGCCGGGCTTCTCGAGGAGGGCGAACATATTCTTCTTGTACGCCTCCACACCGGGCTGGTTGAAGGGGTTCACGCCGAGCATATAGCCCGAGATACCGCAGGCAGCCTCGAAGAAATAGATCAGCTGACCCAGCGTGTCCTCCTTCACATCGTCCAGGGTAACGAGGATATTGGGTACACCGCCGTCGACGTGTGCGATACGGGTGCGGAGTTCGGCCATCTTGTTCACTTCGTCCACTCGCTTGCCGGCGATATAGTTCAGGCCGTCGAGGTCCGACTCATCGCGGGGGATACGGAGCTCACGGTCAGTGGTCTTCACGGACAGAACAGTCTCGAAGATAGAGCGCTCGCCATCCTGTATCCACTGGCCCATGGAGTGAAGGTCGGTAGTGTCATCTACAGCGGCAGGGAAGATACCCTTGTGGTCCTTACCCTCGCTCTCGCCGTAGAGCTGCTTCCACCATTCACCCACGAAGTGGAGCTTGGGGTTGAAGTTGACGAGGATTTCAATTTTCTTGCCGTCGCGGTAGAGGGCGTTGCGGGTGATGGCATAGTTCAGCGCATCGCTGTCGGCACCGGTGAGAGTGGCAGCTTCCATCTCGGCAGCACCGGCCACAAGAGCCTTGATATCGAATCCGGCCACCGCGATAGGCAGCAGACCCACAGGGGTCAGCACTGAGAAACGACCGCCTACATTATCGGCAATCACATATGTCTTATAACCCTCAGTATCAGCCAGTGTGCGCAGGGCGCCACGCTTGGCGTCGGTCACGGCAACGATACGAGCCGCTGCCTCCTTACGGCCCACCTGCTGCTCGAGCTGCTCGCGCAGCACACGGAAGGCGATGGCAGGCTCGGTAGTAGTACCGGACTTGGAGATAACGATGATACCGAACTGTTTGTCAGCGAGATAATCCTTAAGTTCTGCCAGGTAGTCCTCGCCGATATTCTGGCCGGCAAAGAGTACACGGGTCTTGGCAGGCTCGTATGCGGCGAAACTGTTCGAAAGTGCCTCTATCACAGCTTTTGCGCCGAGGTAGCTGCCGCCGATACCGATAGCAACAACAACATCGCACTTCTCGCGCAGAGCGGCAGCCGTAGCGTTGATATCGTCGAGGAGGTCGGCACTCGTCTCGCTCGGGAGCTTCACCCAGCCGAGGAAGTCGGCACCTTCGCCGCTGCCGTCGGTAAGTTTTGCAAGACCGCTCAGACCCTCGGGGCGGAGAGTTTCCAGAGAGCCGGCGAGAGAGCCGGTGAGAGCGTCTTTAATGTCTACTTGAATCTTCTTCATTTTTAGTTATGTATTGTTTTTGGAGTATTCTATATTACTTGAATAACAATCGACACGCCGAAATGGCCGAAAACGGAGCTATCAGCGCTCCAGGGCGAAGAACTTCCACAGCGGAGCCGCCATAGTAGCCTGCTTTATCTCGCCCGTGCTCAGAAGCTTATACACCTCCTCGCGACTCACCACATGCACAGCCACATCCTCAGTAGCATCAAGGTGCTGCTTGTCGGTGACACGACGCACACCGCGAGCCAGATAAGTATAGCTCAGATTGTTCGTCGCGCTGGCATTGGGACTCAGCGTGGCAAAGAGCTCCCACTCACCGCCGCCGAAGCCCGTTTCCTCCATGAGCTCACGTTTGGCGCCGTCGACAGGAGCCTCTCCATCCTCCACCACACCGGCGCAGAGCTCGAAGCCCACCTCGCCGAGACCATGACGATACTGCTCCACAAGCACGAACTCGCCATCTTCAGTGATAGCAATGATATTCACCCACGACGGATATTCCAGCACGTAGTATTCAGGGTGGATGCGACCGTCGGGCAACTCCACCTTATCGCGTCGCGCAGTAAGCCACGGTCTGCGGTAAAGATACTCACTCTCCAGCAACTTCCACTTCTTTATCTTATGTTCCATGCCGCAAAATTACAAATTTTCCTTCACATCAACGCATCATCATATAAAAATCAATAATAATACCTCCCTATATGTGAATAATGCATGCGCGGATATACGCACGGGCGAAATTATTAGTAATTTTGCACCTGCAATGGACTCATTCTTCTCTCGCCTTGGGCGCATACTATCCTACGACCCCGCCAACCCGATGCTATTCAACACCGGGCTGTTCCTCGTGCTGTTCATTATCTTCATGGTCATCTATCAGCTCGTCAAGGGACACCGGCGCACCAAGATGCTACTCGTTCTCACATTCTCCCTCTACTTCTACTACAAAGCCTCCGGATGGTCAGTCCTCCTCCTGTGCGCCGTATGCGCAAGCGACTACTACCTCGGACTGCTCCTCGGCTCACTCCTGCTCGACTTCGAGCGGCGCGCCGTCGTGCTCCTCAACGTCATCATCAACGTCGGCATGCTCGTCTACTTCAAGTACTTCAACCTCATCGCTGACGCATTCAACTCCATCACCGGAGCACAGTTCGACCCTCTGCAAGTCATCCTGCCGGCAGGCATATCATTCTTCACCTTCCGCTCCATCAGCTATATCGTCGACATATACCGCGGCGACATGAAACCCTGCCGCAACTTCCTCAACTACGCCTTCTACCTCACCTTCTTCCCGCCACTCCTCGCCGGCCCAGTCGTGCGCGCCAAAGACATGCTACCACAAGTAGAGTCCGACCCCGACGCAACACCACAGATGATAGCCGAAGGACTCTTCCTCATCATGACAGGACTCATCAAGAAGGTAGTCATAGCCGACTATATCAGCGGCAACTTCGTCGACCGAATCTTCGACAACCCCATGCTCTACAGCGGCTTCGAGAACCTCATGGGATGTATAGGATTCACCGTCCAGCTATACTGCGACTTCTCAGGATACTCCGACATGGCCATAGGCCTCGCACTACTCCTCGGCTACCGCTTCGCCGACAACTTCGCCGCACCATTCAAGTCACAGAGCCCCACAGAGTTCTGGCGACGCTGGCACATATCACTATCCACATGGCTCCGCGACTACATCTACATACCCCTCGGCGGCAACCGCCGAGGCACAGCCCGAGCCTACCTCAACCAGTTCACCACCATGGTGATAGGCGGTATATGGCACGGAGCATCATGGATGTACATCATCTGGGGAGCATACAACGGCATACTCCTCGCCGCACACAAAGCCCTCCGCCGCGTATGGAAAGTCCCCG
>CAMWKV010000068.1 GCA_947174915.1 uncultured Porphyromonadaceae bacterium
GGATTACTTGTAGAGGTGATACTTCTGCGAAGCGGCGCGGAAGCTTTCATTGTCCTTGTTCCAGTAATCTTCGATATCGGCGACTTTGTAGTCTTTGCCGAAGCGTTTGCGGATTTCTTTGCTGCCGCATACTTTGTCGAACATGTCGAAGCGTTTGCTGTCAGCTTTCTCGAAGATACGTCCCTGCTCGGGATAGAGCTTGGCGAGTTCTTCCATCACATAGAATTGTGTGAGTGACAGGGGTGCAGCAGCACGGTCGGTCACGTACACTTCAACACCCTGCAGATTTTCACCTTTGCCGGTGCTGTAGAAGGGCTTGATGTGGATGGGGCGGAACATGAGACCGGGGATGTTGCGGGCGTTAAGTGCCTTGGAGAGTTCTTCGGCGTTGATCCAGTCGGCGCAGAAGAGTTTGAAAGGCTCGGTATAGCCTACACCGATAGACATGTAGTAGAGTTCACCGAGGATACCGGTCATAGGATAGTAGATGCACGATTCGGGTACGGGCATGTGAGGCGAGGGGAGTACCCAGGGCATGCCTGTCTCGCGGAAGTCCATGTTGCGGGTGTAGCCGTCCATGGGCACTACTTCGAGGTCGACCTTCTTGCCTTCGCCGAGGAGACCTTCCTCATTGAGATAGGAAGCAAGTTCGCCGGGGGTGAGGCCGTACAGATAGGGGATGCGGAACTGGCTCACGAAAGAGATGCAGGAGTCTTCGGTGAGATTGCCTTCAATCT
This sequence comes from uncultured Porphyromonadaceae bacterium, assembly GCA_947174915.1. Lineage (GTDB taxonomy): Bacteria > Bacteroidota > Bacteroidia > Bacteroidales > Muribaculaceae > CAG-873. The sequence goes on from CAMWKV010000068.1 coordinate 738, forward strand.
TATCGCCGCCTACGGGGTTGGGACGGTCGAGCACCATGAATTTCTTGCCCTGTTCGGCACATGCCTCCATGGCGAGGCCCATAGTAGAGATGAATGTGAACGAACGGCAGCCATTGTCCTGGATGTCGTAGAGAAGTACATCGACGTCCTTGAGCATCTCAGGCGAAGGTTTGCGGGTCTTGCCGTAAATACTGTAGACGGGCACGCCGGTAGCGGGATCGACCATGTTGTCTACATTGTCGCCGGCGTGTACATCGCCGCGAACACCATGCTCCGGGGCGAAGAGGCCTACGAGCTCCACGCCGGGAGCTTCGGCGAGGATGTCGACGGTTGATTTGAGGTTGTTGTCAACACCGGTAGGATTGGTGATCAGGCCCACACGTTTGCCCTGAAGGCTCTGGAAACCGTTGTCACGGAGCACTTCAATGCCGGGTTTTACCTCTGCTCCAGCGCTCAAACACAGCGTGAGAGCTATTGTTGTGATAATTTTCTTCATTAGAAGTAAGTTTTAATTTGCTATGACACTTACTTGTCGGTAATTATTTGTTCTTTGCACCGTAGCTCGGGTCGATGTGTCGACGTACGAGGATGGCAACGAGCCATGTGGCAACGTTACAAGCAAGAACCCAGAAGAAGAAGTTGACGTAGCTGTCGCCAAGAATCTGCTGCTTGATGTAACCGGCAGCCATACCGGGGAGCATCATGCCGAGAGCCATGAAGGCTGTGCAGATAGCGTAGTGAGAGGTCTTGAAAGGACCGTCGGCGAAGTACATCATGAAGAGCATGAAGGCGGTGAAGCCGAAGCCGTAGGCGAACTGTTCGAGGACGATAGCCGCGCACACTTGTATCTTGCCGACGAGGGTAGCGTAGTCAGGCTGTACGTTGGAGAGGAAAATGTAGGCTACACAGTTGAGCGAGGTAGCAAGTGCCATGGGGAGAATCCATTTGCGCAGACCGCCGTTGGCAGCGCAAATACCACCGATGATACCACCGATTGTAAGACCGATGATGGCGAGTGTGCCGTAGGCGAAACCTACTTCGGTGGCTGTCATGCCCAGACCGCCGGATTCACGCGAGGCGAGAAGGAAGGGCTGGCAGAGTTTTACCACCTGTGCTTCGGGGAGACGGTAGAGCAGCATGAAGAGGATGGCGAGGAACACGTGTTTCTTCTTGAAGAAGGTGACGAACGAACCGGCAAACTCCTTGAGAATGCCGCCGACGGTCTTGGTCTCGCCGCCAACAGCCTTATCGGCAGCGGGTACGGGCAGCGCGAAGATGTGGTAGAGCGAAACGACACCGAAGAAGATAGCGCAGATAGCTACAGTCCATTTCCATGCCGGCGCAACTTCCATACCGGAAGACTGAAGGGCACCGGCAATCATCACGAGACCACCCTGGCCGAATACACTGGCGCAGCGATAGAAAGTCGAACGGATACCTACGAACATGCTCTGTTGGTTGGTGTCGAGAGCAATCATGTAGAAGCCATCCGAAGCGATGTCGTGCGTGGCGGAACAGAAAGCTGTGATAACGTAGAAGCACAGAGCTATGGCAAAGGCATTTACAGGAACACCTTGCTGTATCTGCTCAGCACCGGGCATAGGAAGGGTAAAGGCGATACCACCAAGACCGATGGCGATGCAAATCTGCATGGTGATAGTCCACCAGCGCTTGGTGCGGATAATATCGACGATAGGTCCCCAGAAAGGTTTGATGACCCAGGGGAGATACAGGTAGCCTGTATAGAGTGCGGCATCGGTCTCCGACATACCCAGCTGGGTAAAGAGTACCATCGATACCATATTGATGAAGATGAAAGGAATACCCTGCGCAAAGTACAGCGTAGGAATCCAACTCCACGGGTTTACTTTTTTTGTTGCATTCATGCTTTTAAGCGTGTATCAGATTGGTTTATACGATGTAGCCGGAATCAATAGCTTTTTACAATGCTTGCTCCGGGGAAATAGTGGAGAAGAATTCGACGATACTCCATACCCTTGGCGCCCATCACTGCGGCACCTATCTGGCACAGGCCGACACCGTGACCCCAGCCCGCACCGCGGAGCGTAAAGCTCTCGGGAAGACCGGCGGCATCAGTAGCACCGGGCTCTACTACGAAAGCGGAGCTATAGAGGTGGCTGGTGGAAAGTGTGCGACGTATTTCGAGTTCCTTACCTATGACAAGTGTCTTCTTAGTACCTACGATGCGGAGGCGTACGAGGCGTCCGGAGGTGCCGCGTTCGACGGGCTCAAGGGCCTTGATGTCGCCGAAGTCAATGCCGGAACGTGTGCGGATGAGTTCGGAAAGCTCGGCCTGCGAGTATGTTACAGTCCAACGGTAGAAGTCTTGTGTCTCCTGGTCATAGTTGTTGAGCACTTGACCGAGAATCTCAGCGTCGTCGGTGTTGCAGTATGCGTCGGGACGGGTCAGAATCCATTCACGGGCATTCTCTTCGTTGCGGAGGTCGGGGAAGTTGAGCTCGTCGGCAGAGTCGCGCTGCGCTCTCAGATAAGAGAAGTGCACCGGTTCCCAGCAGTTTTCGAACTCTTCGAAAACACCGCCGCAGCACTTTGAAAAGCGTGCGTCACAAAGTTCATTGTTCTCATCCACAAGTACGCAGCCACGGGTTGCCTCGATGGCTTCGCGCACGGTTGGGGTTGTCTGACGTGTCACACCCTGATAGCGCTGGCAGTGGTCGTCGGCGCAGACGTCGAAATTGACATGATCCTCACGGTCGTACCAGCGGATAAGTTCGGTGTCGGTGAAGTTCATCGAGCGGTACTTGACCTGTTGCTTGGCCAGACGCTTGTTTTTCTGAATCTGGGCCAGGAGCCAGCTTCGCGAGATGACCGCATGAGCTTTAAGAAATTCAGGCGACGCGGTGGCGCTCATCTCCGAGGAGATAACGCTCATCAGATATTCTTCTACGGGGAGGACGTTGACGACGGTGAGTTTGTCGCCTTCGACGATAAGTCGCAACTTACCGGCAAAACGCTGAGTTTCTTTACGTTCCCAATGAAAGTTTATACCGATAGTTACATCTGCTATTTCGAACCACGAACCGCTCTCTGTCGGCTCGAACTCTATAGAGTCGTGCAGCATACCCTGCCAAGCGATCTTGCCGTCGGCGAAGGTGAATGTCTGCGGGCCTTGGGCAAATCCTTCGGCGCTGTATCGATGAGGTTTGTGGAGTAGTGCGTCGATCTTCTGACCGCTCACAATGCCTACGCTTATTTCAGGCTCCTTGTCCATACAGAATTATTTTACGTTGTTGGCAATTTCGTCAATTTCTTCTTTGCTGAGGCAAAGTTCGTCGAAGATGGTGCGGATGGTATCGGCATTGACACGCTCGAAGTCCTGCGGACGGGGAGTGATGAATACGCCACCCATATCGACGGATGCGGGGCTGATAAGCATCTGCTCATCGGTCTCGGTGCCGTAGAAGGAGGGACGATGACGCTTGCGAGGAATCACTACAAGACGCACGCCGACCGGGGTAGAGTAGGCCAGAATATTCATCATGGGTTCCTTCTCGCCTTCGGGCACGGGTATTGCGGCATAGAGACGTTCGAAGAGCTTGCTGCCGGTCTCGGGATTGTCAGTGTCGATGACGAATACTTTCATCGGCATGGAATCGACCAGAGCGAGTGTGCTTTCGCCATCTTGTGCTATCACCTGCATGTCAGCACCCTGGAGGTTCTCATCGAGAGTGAGGAAATCGCTGTTGCCGGCCTGGAAGTGCATGTGGTCGGGAGCGGAAGCGCCGCAGCGGGGACCGTTATAGAATACAGTATATTGGTCGAGTTCCTGAGCAAGACGCAGCATATCGGCTACGCGGCCCTGAATGAGCTGGTCGGTATGACTTGTGTCGGGGATGGTGAGGTGACGGGGGAAAATGGGGAAGGGGTTAACGAGGATAATATATTTGTCGCCCCATTCGATGCCACGCTGCACGTCCGGACGGTTCTCGGCGCAGAGGAAGCACTTGCGGGCCTTGAGGGAGGCGGCATCTACCTTGGCGGCCGATGATACCATACGGGCGGGGTTGAACTGCACCTTGATATGCATGCCGTCGACGTCAAGGTCTTTGACTTTGACGTCGTTCAAGGCCGCAAAATTGCCGGCGGCCTGAGGCCACTCGGCAATTTGTGCGGAGATGAATTCGTTTACCTGATTGCTGTTTGCCATCACTTCTTGGCTTCTTTGTTCATAGCAACGCGAGCCTCGAGTTCCCAGGTGCGGATGCGATCCTTGTAGAGGTTGTTGGCGTTGGTCTTGTTGATATCAAGAGCGTGGTCGGAGTTGTCCTCCCAGCGGCGGCAGAGGTATACAACGTCGTATACACGGCCGATCTGATGGTGACGCGAGAAGGTGAGGCCAAGAGCGTAGTCTTCACCATACGAGGTGTTGGGTACGTGGATTTCGCGGAGCATGGGAGTGTAGAATGCACGGGGAGCACCGAGACCGTTGATACGGAGTGCATTGTTGCGGCCGTTCTCGGGAGTCCATTCCTTGTGGTCGATTACGCCCGGGGGAATCATGTTCATGTCGATGTCCGTGAGCATATAGGTACCTACCACCATGGCGGAGTTGTTGTCGTAGAAGGCCTTCACCATCTTGGTGAGGGTGTTCTCGTCGGCGTAAACGTCGTCGGAGTCAAGCTGAACGCAGAACTTACCGGCCTTGGGGTGGTTGGCACCGGCATTCCAGCAGCCACCGATACCGAGGTCATCGCGCTCAGGGATGAGGTGGATTACGCGGGGATCGGAGGTGAATTCCTCGATGGCTTCGCTTGTGCCGTCGGTGCTGTGGTTGTCTACGATGATGAGGTTGAAGGGGAAGTCAGTCTTCTGAGAGAGTACGCTCTTGATGGCATCGCGGATGGTGCGTACACGGTTGCGTACGGGGATGATGACGGATGCTTCATACTCGAAGTCACCACGGTTGAATTCGATGGGCTCGAATACGGGCTCGAGGTAGCCGTCAATGACTTTGAGGTGAGCGGTGCAAGCCTGCTCCATTTCAATCTGAACGCCACGGTTCTTGGGGTCAACGTATGCGAAGTGTGCTTCGCCGCTGTCCTTCACGGGAGTTTCGATGTCGGTGTAGAGGTATTCGTTGATATGTACCAGGGGAGCGATGCGGCTCAGACGCAGACGGAGATCGTAGAGACCGGCAGCGGTGTATTCAGCGTCGATACCTGCGGCGGCTTTCTTGAAGTCGGCAGTGTTGAAGAACATCACGGGACCGAAGTTGAAGTCGTCGCGGAGCGAGCCGAACTGATAGTCGATGACGGGAGTGTTGCTCTTCTTGCCTTCAACTACGGTGTAGTAGTCGGCGTATACCATCGCGGCTTTGCTGTCGCGGGCAATCTTGACCATGCGGTCGATGGCGAAGTAGCCGGGAACGAGGGTGTTCTGCTTGGTATATAGGAGCATGAAGTCGGTGTCGGCAGCTTCGGCAATCTTACGCATTGTAGCAGAGCTGTTGAGGGAGTCGATGTAGATTATATCGCATCCCAGGCAGGGCTTGGCTTCGGCGTCGGTGGCTAGAAGGGTGATCTTGGTCACTAAGGCGCTCTCTTTGAGAGCTTCTACTGTAGCACGCACCTGAGCCTCATTGGCGTAGGGCACGAAGCAATGGACAGTTGTTTTCATGAGGTTTATGATTGGGTTAAGTGTTTGATTTATCGTTTGATATTGTTGCGAGGAGAGGGATCGGTGAAGAAATCGAGCACCTGTTTGATAAGGTGTGCTCGCTGTGACTCGTCAGTGATGGTCTCGATGGGAAAACCGAGGATGACGGTGCGGTATTTGTCGGCATCGAATGCCGTGGCGGCAACGAGGTTGTTCTCGCTGTAGCGCATCAGGGTACAGCCGCGTTCGGTGTCGGGTGCGTAGAAGGAGTCGGGCGACTCTACGAAATAGCACTCTGTATTAGGTGTCTGAGTGAATGTGTAATCACCGGCAGTGAAGTCCTTGAAACGGGTGGGAACCTGATATGCAGCTCCATCAACGGTAGCCTGGTCGACGCGCCAGTGGTAGCCGAGGACATCGGTGGCAAATTTCTGGTCGCCTTCGGCTACTTCTTTAGAGCTGTTGGGATTGTCCCAGATGTCAGAGGCAACGTAGGCACCACTGATAAAGAATGATGTTCCTGCTTCGGTAAGATTCTTGATGCGGGTCTGGAGTTCTACGGGGTAGGTCTTATAGCGGGTACCGTAGCGTCCGGAACCTGGTACTATTTCCTTCTGTTTACCGAGTATGAGGTCGACAATAGCGGGCTTGTCAGTCGAGTTGCAAAATGCTTCGACTGAGGTTGACACGAAAGGATGTCCTGCAGCGGCTATTGCTATGCCGTGAACGTAGGGATAGTCGAAGGTGTTGCCGGCGATGACCTTATCTTCATAGTTGGCGCGCGAAGCACCGAAGCCGGCAGCATCATCGTCCATCCAAGGTATATCGCGGCGGAATTCGAACTGTTCGCCGATGAAACTGATGTCTTGTATATAGGGTACGCCGCCGTCGTAGGAGTTGCGGAAACCTGCGGTAGAACCGCTGTCGAAACGCTCGGGAGCACTCACGCGTGTGAAGCCGTTGACTATAGTGACAGGAGTGCCGGGACGGTTGCAAAGAGCAAGAATCTCCGAGGGGAAGGCTGTACCACCATCGTTGCCGGCAATGATACGATAGCTGTGAATGTCCGAGTCAGTCACGGTCGCTGTGTATTCGGGGGTGCTTGTCTTGGCTATGGGACGGAAGCTGCCGTCGCCGATGCGTTCCTCTACTATATAATATGTAGGAGTAGCTGTGCTCTCGAGGCTGTCTACACGCTCGGCCCATGACAAGCGATACTTGTTGTCGCCGGAGGAGGTGATGGCAAAGGCTCGGACAGGGAGGGGTTGTACGATATATTTGCGGCCATCGCGCTGTGCGATGAACTGCAGCATAGCCTTATATATAGCACGCGATACCACGAAGCGGAAGCCGGGGTCGAGACCGTAGCTCATGTCGGCAAGATTCTGGTGCGAGAGAAGCTCAAGGAGCATAGCGGGGACCTCGGGTACGCGAGCCTCGTAGTAGCTCTCATCGCGCATGCCGCGCCGTGTCCAGTTCGGTTCGTAGGTGGCGCGGATGTCGTCGACGATGTTGGTCATCACAAGGTCGTTGTAATCGCGTGATGCAGAGCGGTCGCTGCCGTTGCCGAGCTTGTCGCCGGCAGTGCAGTAGATACCGAGGGTGCCGATGATGCTGTCGTTGAGAGTAGTACCGGCATCGGAGTGGAAGGCGAAGCTGAGGTCTACGGGGATGTTGAGACCTTCACGGTCGGGCAGCATGGACGAGCCGCCGGCAAGCCAGTTGACCCACAGTCCACGGCTCTTGTAGTCATCGCCGTAATCGTTCACATAGTCACTCGGAGTGAATACGCTATCGGGAGCGCCGGCCCACTGAAGGAAATAACGGGCGCCTTCGGTGAAGCGAGGATAGCCTGAACGGACATACTTGTAATCAATGTCATCGAGAGGCTCTTTGACGATGCGGGCAACGTTGCCATAGCCGCCGCCAATCTTAACAGCGTCCGCCGATACAGTGTGGCCTTTTTTGCCGTCGTTGAAGAGTTCGACAACAGTCTGCTGACCAGCCGCGAGGGGGAAGTGACCGAGGTATATCCATGTGCCGCCACCCATCTTCTGGTTGATGGTAAAATCGTGGCTGCCGTCGGCTGCGTTTACACGATAGTGGGCTGCCGTGGATGATTTGGGTTCGCTCACATAGCTTACATAAACTGCATATGTATCAGCCGCAGGGATGTCAGCGGACCAAGAGGCGCTGGCGGTGCCTGTATCGCTGCCGGAGGTTTCTATGCTTACGGCAGTACCGTCGGCGAAGGGGTGGTCACCGTTATGAAGCTCTTCCTTTTTGTATGCGAAGCCGGCTTTGGAGGCTTTGTTCCAGTTGCCCTTGGTGGCGAAAGTACCGGAAGCCAGGGCACCGTCATTATCAATGATGATTTCGGTGAGATTTGTGTCGCGTTCGCGGGGACTCATCACATATGCGCCGGCATTCTCAAGCATGGGCATGAGGAAGGGCATAACATAGCTCTGAGTATAAAGGTCTTCTACGGTCTGCTGTACGCGTGCGCGTTGCCATTCCCAGCGGTTGAGCTTCGGTTCGAAGTACCAGCCGTGGCTCTGCCACAGGGCTATATTCGCGCCGTCAAGGCCGAGCGGAGCCTTCTCTTTATCCCGGCGCACAACGAAGGGATCAGTCTCTGTAGGCCCTACGTTTTTCTTCTTTGCAAAGAGTACGAGATTATCGAGGTTCTTATTTCCGGCAGTCACAACTACCTTGTAGTCTGCATAGTTGGCGCCGAGAGCTTTCTTGCAGTCGTTCTTGAACTGCTGCATGCGTTCAGCGGTGAATGGGATATTTGTCGCCGCAGGATTCAGCTTGATGTTTATGGTCTTTTTCTTGTCGTTGATAGTAACGCGCTTTACTTCTACAGTACCGAAACCACTGACACCGGGCATATAGTTGGCGGTGACAGCAGCAATGGAATTCTCACGTACGCCGGCAAGCATGGCTTGCGGAGTACTTATGACAGTCCCTGCAATAAGACCTAAGGCAATCAGGCTGATGTTTTTCATTGTGCTTAAAAAGTTTGGGTGGGAGATAATATTACCCACACTACAAAATTAGCTATATCTCCCCATTACACAAAACTTTTTCATAAAAAGATTTGGGGTGATAAAGATTATTTAAGATACGAAAACAAAAATTTTATTTCGAACCTCATTCCCGGGGTTCAATTGCAGCCGGTGTGAATCAAAAAATGCTATTGCGGGGAATTTGGCAAAAAGTAAAAATTACTCCATAATGGCCTTGTCAATCAATGATATTGCTTCATCTGTTGCCGTTTCAGGATTCAGCCAGTGAATATTGGGGTTGCGTCGGAGCCACGTGATTTGTTTCTTGGCGTATACTCTGGTATTTCGCGCAATCTTTGCTTTCGTGTCTTCAAGAGATACCAGTCCGGCAAAATAGGGGTGCAGTTCCTTGTAACCAACAGTATTAAGTGCATTAAAATCGCCTTGAGCGAAAGCTCGGCGAGCTTCTTTTTCGAGCCCGGCATCAAACATAGCTTCAACGCGAGCCGATATACGGCTGAAAAGCTGTTCGCGTGGCATGTCAATAGCCATCTCTACCACCTTGAACGGACGCTTTTTTGATTGGCCCGTGCGTAGTGTAGAGTAGGGTACGCCGGCCTGAAGGCTTACTTCAAGTGCATGGACAACGCGGCGGGTATTATTCTTATCTACGATAGCGTAATAGTCCGGGTCGCAGATTTCGAGTTGAGCCAGCACACCATTAAGTCCATGATTTTCAAGCAGCTCAAGTACATATTTACGCGTAGCGTCAGTGATAGTGGGCATGTCGTCGATACCTCTGATTAACGTGTCGACATACATCATCGAACCGCCGCAAACAATGGCTACCGGATGTTGCGTCCAAATAGCATCGAGTATCGGCAGAGCATCTTCTTCGAATCGAGAAGCGCTGTAGTATGCATCCAGCGGCAGTACACCGCACAGATGATGGCGAGCCAGCCGACGCTCCTCAGCTGTAGGCGCCGCAGTACCAATAGGTAAATCGGCGAACAGTTGACGAGAGTCGGCTGACACTATCTCAGTATTATAATGCTGAGCGAGAGCTATGGCAAGCGCCGTTTTGCCCGAGGCGGTCGGACCGGTAACTACGGCGAGTATTTTCTCGGACATAGAGCGCTTGTACAGAGTCAGTTCTTGCGTTCGGCTACGATGCGAGCGATAGCCACGATGACTTCGCAAGCCTTCTCCATGGACTTGATGGGGAGGAATTCGTAACGACCATGGAAATTGAGCCCGCCGGCGAAGATGTTGGGGCAAGGCAGACCTTTGAAGGAGAGTTGAGCGCCGTCTGTGCCGCCACGGATGGGCTGTACTTTGGGTGTGACACCGACTTCGCGCATTGCTTTTTCGGCGATATCAACGATGTACTGTACCGGTTCGATTTTCTCGCGCATGTTATAGTACTGATCCTTAAGTTCGATGGAGCAGCATCCGGGGAATTCGTTGTTAATCTTGCGGGCGAGATGTTCGAGCTCTTTCTTGCGGCGTTCGAAACGATCGCGGTCGTGATCGCGAATGATGTATGTCAGGACGGTTTTTTCTACCGTTCCTTCCATGGAGATGAGGTGGTAGAATCCTTCGTAACCTTCGGTGTGTTCGGGAGTCTCCCAGCGCGGGAGCATGATGATAAACTGGTTGGCTATGCGCATTGAGTTGATCATCTTGTGCTTGGCCATACC
>CAMWKV010000069.1 GCA_947174915.1 uncultured Porphyromonadaceae bacterium
GGTGAGAGATAACGGCGGTGTAGTTGTTGCGCTGAGCGAGTTCAACGGCGCGGAGAGTTTCGGTGAGTGAACCGATCTGGTTAACCTTCACGAGGATAGAGTTAGCGCAGCCGAGTTCGATACCCTTTTCGAGGTACTTAACGTTGGTAACGAAGAGGTCGTCGCCAACGAGCTGGCAGCGGTCGCCGATGAGGTCGGTGAGGATCTTCCAGCCTTCCCAGTCGCCTTCGGCCATACCGTCTTCGATAGAGTCGATGGGATATTCCTCTACGAGCTTCTTGAGGAATTCAGCCTGCTGCTGGCTGGTGAGCTTGGGAGCGTCGGCACCCTGCTTCCAGGTGTAGTCGTATACACCATCCTTGTAGAATTCGGAGGAAGCGCAGTCGAGACCGATGGTCACGTCCTTGCCGGGTACATAGCCTGCCTTTTCGATAGCGGCGATGATTACGTTGAGGGCATCTTCGGTACCGTCGAGAGTGGGAGCGAAACCGCCTTCGTCACCTACAGCAGTGCTGAGGCCGCGAGCCTTGAGGACGCTCTTGAGGTTGTGGAACACTTCTGTACCCATGCGGATGCCTTCGCGGAAGGAAGTAGCACCGATAGGACGGATCATGAATTCCTGGAAGCAGATGGGGGCATCGGAGTGTGCACCGCCGTTGATGATGTTCATCATGGGCACGGGCAGAACGTAGGTGTTGCAGCCACCGATGTATTTGTACAGGGGAAGGTCGAGGTAGTTGGCAGCGGCCTTGGCAACGGCGAGGCTGACACCGAGGATGGCGTTGGCGCCGAGGTTGCTCTTGGTGTCGGTACCGTCGAGGGCGAGCATGGTTTCGTCGATCTTAATCTGGTCGAGGGCGCTCATGCCTACGAGGGCGGCAGCGATGGGGCCGTTCACGTTGGCAACAGCCTTGAGGACACCCTTACCCATGTAGCGGCTCTTGTCGCCGTCGCGGAGCTCGAGGGCTTCGTTCACACCTGTAGAGGCTCCGGAGGGTACGCTGGCGCGACCGAAGGCGCCGCTCTCGAGGATTACGTCTACTTCTACTGTGGGGTTGCCGCGCGAGTCGAGAACCTCACGACCAATGATTTTCTGAATCTTCATAGTCTTGATACTTTATGTATTGATATCGTTTTTGTTAGTTTCGGATATAGTGTGGGATTTTACCCGCCGCAAATTTACGAAAAATTTCCCTAATTACGCACTCCCGCTTAATATTTTCATCCTTTTTATTTATTACCACACCTATGGCGGAGCATGGCGGTCGGAGATGTCGGATTGCATGAACTATCATGCCTTGCGGTTTGTTATGAAAGTCAAAAAAAGCATAAATCCACTATGACACCCCGCACAGATACCACCAACCGTACCTATAGCTCCCTGGCCGCAGTCAAGGCCTTCTTCTGCGCCGCCGTGCTGATGGCGGCATTCACCGCCGCGCTCGCTTCGTGCAGCAACAGCGAGCTGTGGGACAAGCTGCCCGATAGCGCCTCAACTTTCATCAATCAGTACTATCCCATGTCGCAGTTGCAGTCTGTCACTGAGACCGACGGCAGCTACCATGTGCGCCTCGACAACGGCCCCGGCATCACCTTCACCTCCGACGGCTCATGGACGGCCGTCAACGGCTATGGGCTACCTTTGCCGCAGGTGATGCTCTTCGATCAGTTGCCCCCGCGCCTCTACGACTACCTCCAGGAGTCCGAGAACCTCAACTCTGTCTTCTCCATGGAGCGCTCGTCCACGAAATACATCGTGGAACTCCTCACCAACACCGTCACCTACGACGTCGCCACCGACACCCTCACCGGCACCACGCCTACGTAAGTATGAGTTATGAGTTATGAGTTATGGGTGATGAAGTAAGGGGTGCATTATGACGTAGGGTCACTCCATGGAGTGACCGCTTTTAGGTCGCAACAAATTGATTTTCAGGCGGTCACCGACAGTAATGCTCTCTGCGTTCCTCTGCTCCTCTGCGCTCTCTCTGCGTGAGACAAATTCTCGCGGCGCCTTTCCCGCCCTGCATAGAATGGGCTCACGCAGAGGACGCGCAGAGGAGCAGAGGAACGCAGAGGCTTTAGCTAAGTATGGGTGATGAGTGATGAAGTAAGGGGTGCATTATGACGTAGGGTCACTCCATGGAGTGACCGCTTTCAGGCTGCAAGCAATTGATTTTCAGGCTTCCACGCGCCTCGTCGGCGGTCGCCCCATGGAGCGACCCTACGTCAGGGAAGGCAAATTATCGCGGCGCCGGTGTGAAGGGGATTGTGGCGGCTTAGCCGCCGCACAGGGGGGCGAGGGCAGTGAGGGAGGTGCCCGTGGCAGGGTAGGGGACTGTTATAGTGATAGTTCCGTCGGCAGCATGCTCTATGCGCGACTGCAGCTCGGGCTCATTTACCGCCGCTCCTGCGCCGTCGGCCATATACAGGATGTCGGGCCACAGATCCCCGTTGACGAACGGCGCCGGCTGCACCGGAATCTCCACCTCGCACACACTCTCCAAGGGAAAATCCTCGCCCGAAGTCTCGTCGGACGAGTACATTGTTATATATAGAGCAGCATCGGCAGGAGCACCGTTGGACATAGCGAGCGGGCACCGGCTGCCGCGGTATAGCCCCGATATCCGCAATTGACGGCCTCGGCGATGCACCTCCACGGGCCAGGAACAGTCGGCGGGCTCGAAACGCTGCGCATTGAGCGTCACCGCCGGGAGGAGCCACGCGTCGGTCAGCGTCGCCGTGGCCACGAACTCCCACTCCCCGCCCTCGAATTCGATACAGTCTATCGCCGGCACCGTCAAGCCGGACGGCGCAGAACCGCTCTCAGCCGAGCCGTTATCAGTCGAAGCAGCCGTGTAGGCAGTGGCGAGGTAGAGCCGGTGGCCACCGTCGGCCACTGCATTTCCCACATTATATATATAGTCCGTATATCGGCCCGCACTGCGGAGCCTTTTGGCCGCCGTGGCGAGGTCCTCCACTATGTTGCCCTCGAAGCCCGTACCCGCCTCGCTCGTGACGAGGCTTATCTCCCCGTCGGCAGCCACGGAGATATAGCGCTCGAAGCCGTCGCCCGTCACGCGGAGTATCCGGCTGCCATCTACTTCGGCCTCCGACACGCTGACAACCATCCGTCGGCAGTCGTGTACGAAAGTAGCCGCCACCGCGTCGCCCTCGGGTTCGGGGAAGTCAATCTCCGGCACGTCCGGGACGGGTGCTTCAGTAGGTGCTTCCGGCTCGTAGCCCGGTAGCTCCGGGCGCTCAAGCGGATGCGCGCTACAACTGCTGAGCAGCGATAGCGTCACCGGCAGCAGGGCGCATCCGATTACATTGAGATACAGCGCTGCTCGCTGCAGGGCTGGTACAGTCACGTTGAAAGACAGCAGGGGGAAGGTTTTATTCACGATGGCAGGTTTTGTGGCAAAGTTAAGATATTTTTTCTAATTTTCGGTTGTTTTTCATGTGATACCATCGGATTATAGCCGATTTTTGGCCTTCTGATAAGCTAAATGTCATTTTTGTGTCGCTAATGCTATGCAGAGAGCCCCTTTTTATGCTAATGTTTCGGCAAGTGCATAGCTGTTACTGAAAAATCGAAAGTTTTGCAAGTTTATTTAATGCACTGATACATAGCGCAATAAACCTTAAAATAGCCCTCACGGTGAACATTCAAAGTGTTAAAACTAAGCATTTTTCGTTGCCAAATGTATAAGGAATTGAAAAAATATTATTAACTTTGCCCAACTTGTTGCCTATATTGTACCCGTGCGGAGGCGCGGCGAGGGCGATAAAACTTCCCAAGAAACAATCAATCAATCATTTATGTCTAATTATTTCTAAGTATGAAAAAGCTGTTTCTATTACTTGTGGCAGTGCTTACATTGAGCCTGTGTGCGTCGGCTCAGACGCGTACGGTTCAGGGCGTTGTCATCGATGCTGAGAACGATGAGCCGCTGATCGGCGCATCGGTACAGGCAGCGAAGGGAATTGGCGTTAGTACGGACATCGATGGACACTTCTCCATCAGCGTCCCTGCCGGCACCAAGGTACTTACCATTTCTTACGTTGGCTACGAGACACAGGAAGTGTCTGCCGACAAGAGCGACATCGTCGTTCGTCTCCAGAACGCCAACAACCTTCTCGACCCTGTGATCGTTGTGGCTTACGGTGAGCAGAAAAAATCGTCCTTCACCGGTTCGGCTGCTACAGTAGGGTCTGCAACTATCGAGAAGACTCAGGTTACTAACGTCCTCGACGCTCTCTCGGGCAAGGTTGCCGGTCTCCAGCTCGCCAATGCTTCCGGCGCTCCCGGTGCATCGAGCCCCACAATCCGAATCCGTGGTTTCTCCTCGATACAGGCAGGTAATGCTCCTCTGATTATCGTCGATGGCACTCCCTACACCGGTGACATCAACTCGCTCAACACTAACGATATCGAGTCCATGTCCGTCCTCAAGGACGCTGCCTCCAACGCCCTCTATGGTGCCCGTGGCGCCAACGGTGTCATCATCATCACCACCAAGCGCGCCAAGCTCGGCGAAGCTACTGTGACTGTCGATGCCAAGTGGGGTGCTAACAGCCGCGCTACTCAGGACTACAACTATATCACCAATCCCGGCCAGTACTACGAGACCTACTACGGTGCTCTCAATATGTACGCCACCATGCCTGTGATTGATTACACCTACCCCGGCAACGATCAGCCTACCAACCTCGGTGGTCAGGGCATGAGCCCCGAAGCAGGCTATGCATGGACTATGGCCAACATTTTTGAGGCTTCCGACTCCAAGAACTACGGTCTCGGCTACAATGTATATACCGTACCCGAAGGCCAGCAGGTGATCGGTACCAACGGTAAGCTCAACCCCAACGCTACCCTCGGCCGTCTCGTTAACTATCAGGGCCAGCAGTTCTGGCTCCAGCCCGACGACTGGACCAAGGCTACCTACCGCACAAGCCTCCGCCAGGAGTACAACGTAGGTATCAGCCGCGGCGATGAGAAGTCCAACTTCTACGCCGCCATCAACTACCTCAACAACGAAGGTATCGTGGTATCTCCCTCCGACTTCCAGCGTTTCACCGTTCGTATCAACGCCGACATCCAGGCCAAGCCCTGGCTCAAGGTTGGTGCAAACGCTTCATACGCTCACATCAACATCACCTCTATGGACGGCGACGAAGGCACTTCCAACTCTTCGAGCAACATCTTCGCTTTCACCAGTCAGCTCGCCCCCATCTATCCCCTCTACATGCGTAACGGCAACAAGGAGATCATGAAGGATAGCCGCGGCTTCACCCGCTACGACTACGGCTACGGCCTCAACGGCGGTGGCTACCGTCCCTTCCTCAACGACTCCAACCCCCTCTCCAATGAGCTTCTCAACTCTGACAAGAGCACTGCCAACGTATTCACCGGCACCGGCTTCGTTGAAATCCGCTTCCTCAAGGACTTCAAGTTCACCTCCAACAACAACGTGAACATCCTCGAGACCCGCGGACACAACATGGTCAACCCCTACTACGGCCAGTATGCTACCCAGAACGGTATCATCACCGTAGGTCACAGCCGCAACACTGACTACACCTTCCAGCAGCTCCTCAACTGGAACCACATGTTCAACCAGCGCCACAACGTGAGCGTCCTCCTCGGCCACGAATGGTACAAGACCATCACCGAGAGCCTCCAGGGTAACCGTCACGGCATGTTCAACCCCCACAACTACGAACTCGCCGGCGCTATCTTCGATGATACCTCTTCTTCGGCCCGCTCCGAGTACAACAACGAAGGCTGGTTCATGCGCGCTCAGTACGACCTCGACAGCAAGTACTTCGCTTCCGCTTCCTTCCGTCGCGACGCTTCCAGCCGTTTCCATCCCGACCACCGTTGGGGCAGCTTCTGGAGCCTTGGTGGCGCCTGGATTCTCTCCAAGGAAGATTTCTTCCAGGTTGACTGGGTCAACATGCTCAAGATCAAGGCCAGCTACGGCGAGCAGGGCAACGACAACATCGGTAACTACCGCTACACCGATACCTACGGCCTGATGAACTCCAACGGCTATCCCGCTGCTGTGCCCGATACAAAGGGTAACCCCGACATCACCTGGGAAAAGAACGGTAACTTCAACGCCGGTGTTGAATTCGAGCTCCTCAACGCTCGCCTCAACGGTCAGATCGAAGGCTTCTACCGTACCACACACGACATGCTCATGTACTTCCCCACTCCCTACTCCTACGGTTACCTCGGCTACTACGACAACGTGGGCAACATGATGAATGCCGGTGTCGAAATCGAACTCCAGGGCACTCCCATCCGCACCAAGGATTTCTCCTGGACTATCAACGCCAACCTCACATGGTACAAGAACAAGATCACCATGCTCCCCGACGAACGTAAGGGTGATTCCAAACTTTGGATCGACGACGTCCCCGGCTTCCAGAGCTCCGGTATCTACTACGGTGAAGGCCGTCCCATGTACACCTACGTGATGAAGAAATTCGCCGGCGTTGATCCCGAGACCGGCCTCTCTTTGTACTACAAGAACGTACTCGACAAGGACGGTTATAAGACCGGAGAAGTCGTTACTACTACCAGCTACAGCGACGCATCCCAGTACCTCGTAGGTACCGCTCTCGCTCCCGTATATGGCGGTTTCAGCACTACCTTCGAGTACAAGGGCTTCGACCTCAGCGCTTCGTTCAACTACCAGATCGGTGGTCACGTGTACGACAGCGGCTACGCTGCTCTGATGGGTTCGCCCAATACCGGCAACCGAGGTGTCAACATCCACGCTGACATCCTCAAGGCTTGGACTCCTGAGAACAACACCTCGAACATCCCCCGTTTCATGTACGGCGATGAGGACACCGCCGCTCAGTGCGACCGCTTCTGGACCGACGCTTCTTATCTCTCGCTTGAGAACATCAACTTCGGCTACACTCTCCCCACCAACATCGTCAAGAAGATGTACCTCAACAAGCTCCGCGTTTACTTCGCCGCCGACAACCTCTGGGTATGGAGCAAGCGTCAGGGCCTCGACCCCCGCACTTCTTTCACAGGTTCGCCCAACAACACCAACTACGCGTCCATGCGTACACTCTCCGGTGGCTTAACCGTAACATTCTAATCAGAGAATCCGACAATGAAAACTATAATCAAATCGTTACTTGCAGCCGCCGTAGCTACTCCGCTGCTCACCGGCTGTATCGAGGAGACCTTCCCCACCAGCAGCATCACTCAGGGTCAGCTCGAGGCTTCTCCCGAGGCTGTAGCTGCTGCAGTCTGGGGTATGCCCGGCAGTATGATCTCGCTTGGCATGAGCTACGACACGCAGCACTATCAGTTCGGTTATCCTGCTGTCATGCACGCCCTCGACTGTATGACCGATGATATGGCAGTGAACTATGCCAACGGTTACAACTGGTTCGCTTCCTGGTGCGAGAGTTCCCGTTCTCTCGGCAAGGACTACGCCGTATGTCAGTTCGTGTGGAACACCTTCTATGACCAGGTGCTTGCCTGTAACAAGGCTATCGGCGCACTCGATCCCGACACTGAAGATGCCACCGAGCGTTTCTACTACGGTACCGCTCTGGCCTACCGTGCCTACGTCTACCTCGAAGCCGCTCAGTGCTATGAGACCCTTCCCACCGCTATCAACGCCGGCGTTTCGCCTGAAGGCAAGGAGATCCTCGGTCTCACAATTCCTATCGTGACTGAGAAAACTACCGAAGAAGAGTGCCGCAATAATCCCCGCGCTACTCACGAGCAGATGGTAGAGTTCATCGAAAGTGACCTCATCAAGGCTTTCGAATACCTCGAAGGTACAAGTTCTCCCTCCAAGCTCCTTCCCGACCTCGCTGTTGCCTACGGTATCGCTGCCCGTCTCTACCTCTGGGACGCTCAGTACGACAAGGCCTCCGAGTACGCTCAGCTTTGTATCTCTACTTCCGGTGCTACCCCCCTCACCAAGGATGAATGGCTCAGCACTACCGAAGGCTTCAACAACTCCGACGTAAGCTCATGGCTCTTTGCCCTCCAGCTCGAGCCTGAAAACTCCGCCGTTCGTACTTCCATCATCAACTGGACTTCTTTCTGCTCCAACGAGGCCGACTTCGGCTACGCCGGCGCGGGCGCCATGACCTCTATCGGTGCTGCTTACTACGAGCGCATGAGCGACCAGGACTTCCGCAAGCTCTCCTATATAGCTCCGGAAAGCTCTACCCTCGCAAGCAAGGTACCCGTTATCAACAAGGAATGGGCCGATCAGTACATGAGCGAGTACAACTCTATCAAGATCCGTCCCGGCTCCGGTCAGCAGTATGAGTACGAGACAGCTGCCTCTGTCGGCATTCCTCTGATGCGTGTGGAAGAAATGTACTTCATCGATGCCGAGTGCAAGGCTCACAGCAACCCCGAGGCCGGTGCGCAGGCGCTCACCGACTTTATGCGCAAGTACCGCTATGGTACATTCCAGATGTATGCCGAGGACGAGGAAGAAGTGATGGACGAAATCATCTTCCAGAAGCGTATGGAATTCTGGGGTGAAGGTCGCAACTTCTACGATGTAAAGCGTCTCAACATCTCCTGCACCCGTGCATACAGCGGTTCGAACTTCGACCCCTCAAGCGACTCCTTCAATACCGAAGGTCGCGCACAGTGGATGAACTTCGTTATTACCGATCAGGAAGTGCAGAATAATAAGGCTCTCGTAGGTATGAACAATATCAGCCCCGCAAATATCTACAGTCCCGTCAAATTCTAATTTCATTAATCACAACTGTATATGAAACTTACACAATATATTGCGTCTGCCGTAGCCGTTGCAGCAATGGCCTTCGCAAGCTCATGTACGGACAGCGTGAAGTACACGCCTACTGCCGATTATGAAGGCGACGGTGTATACTTCTCCAGCGAGGCCGATACCAACATCGACCTCCCCGAGAACGCTACTTCAACAACGGTGTATATCAACCGTGTGAAGACCGCCGACGAGCTCACTGTGAACCTTACCGGCGTTACCTACGACATCGACGAGCTCCCCGTTGAGGGACTCTTCACCGTACCCGCCACCGTCACCTTCGCCGCCGGCGAGGCCGTAGCCGCCATCCCCGTAGCTGTGGACTTCTCCAAGATCTTCCCCGGTGATGACTACTACCTCACCATCAGCACCGATACGCAGACATGTGACTACGGCGCTACTTCCTGTACCTACACTATCTCTTACTCTCCCTGGAAGGATCCTGTTCGTTACATCGAAGACCCCGTAGCTGTTACTTACACATGGCCCTTCAACGGTGATCTTGAGTTCGATCAGTACCTCTATGTGCAGGACAACGCTGTCAATGAGAACCTCAAACGTTTCATCGTCCCCACTCCCTACGCAGCTGCTGTACCCATCGATTTCACCTACGATATCGACTTCAGCAATCCTGTTGAAATCGACGGCGATATTTGCTATCAGGCTACAACTCCCGCAATCCCCTTCTATGAAGTTGATCCCGATGATCTCTGTACTATCATGGATGCTTATAGTTGGGCTGTAATGGGCTTCACCGAAGAATACGGCCCCGACGGTTTCACTTCTGAAGATATCCATGCATGGCTCGGACGTCAGGGTTGGTCAGCATCTTACTTCAATACTCGTACAGGCGTTATCGCGTTCACAATGGTGGCTTACCCTGCCACTAAGGAATGGGGCTACATGTATAACCAATCGCAGTCCTTCATGTACACTATCGAGCTCCCCGGCTACAGCAATTACTCTTTTATGTACGACTACCAGGGCAACTTCGTAGACGTAACCGGTGCTGAATCCGTACTCATCGACGTATTCAAGAGCTCCAACATGGCATACTTCACTGCCATCTCCAAGCCCGGCGAACTCACCGAGGCCGAGATTCAGGCTGCCGCCGACGAAATGGCCAACGACAACGACAAACAGTTCTACTCCGAGAACGGCGCTACCGTTGTGGTACCCACCGAGAAGGAAGGCATGTACACCCTCGTGACAACCGGCTACGACGAAGGCTATAACCCCGTCTACACCTCGTCCTACACCTTCGAGTTCAAGACCGTTCAGGCTTCCTCCGAATGGGAAGACTACGGCGAGGCCGACTACACCGACGGTATCATCTGCTCCATCTATGGTATTGACCCCATCACCTACCCTGTGAAGGTTCAGCGCCACAAAGAGACTGCAGGCCTCTACCGCGTCGTTAATCCCTACGCCGATTACAGTAAGTACTCCGGATACATGAGCGACATGAAGGCCGGTAACTACTACCTCTATCTCGATGCTACGGATCCCAAGTACGTGGATCTGCCCGCTTCGGACCTTGGTATCTCGATGGTTCCTGCCGACGGTTACATCAGCGTTGTCTCTAATGCCGCCATTATTATCGAGGCCGGCAACGCCGACAAGGCCACCCTCCAGAAATACGGCTACTACGGTACTCTTGAGGACGGTGTCATCACCTTCCCCGCCGGTGTACTCGTAGGCGCGCTCAGCAACTATGAAGGTGGCGACTGGTCGATATACTGTAACATCGACCCCGAGAATCCCGGTCTCACCGATAACACCATCAAATTTGACCCCTACTACGGTCAGGGCACCTTCGAGCTCGCCATCTACAACCTGATGGACGAAGCTGCCGGCGCTCCCGCCAAGAAGGCTGCCGCTCAGGCTTCTAAGGGTGCTGTCAAGAGTATTGCCGCTCCCACCTTCAACCTCGGCAAGAAAGTACGCACAGTGCGCACTCTCTCCAAGGAAGAAAAGGCACAGCGCAACAGCATGGAAATCTCCAAGACTCGCATCAGCCTCTAATCAGGCAATCCCGCAATACAGAGGCGCGCCCACCCGGCGCGCCTCTTTTCGTTGTATGACGGGCACTACGTTTTTTGCCCTGGATGGAATAGTCGCGGAGAGAAATGCCTCCACTGACGTAGGGTCGCTCCATGGAGCAATGTCACTAACTTAAGATTATAAGCCCCGTTTGTAATT
>CAMWKV010000070.1 GCA_947174915.1 uncultured Porphyromonadaceae bacterium
GTGGCTATGCCTGCCAGCGCCAAGCTTGCAGCTTTCGGTTTCATGATTTTCGGCTGTGGCTGTGAGATGGCCGGCATCACTGTCAGCAAGACCCTCGCCAAGTGGTTCGAAGGCCATGAGATGGCCCTCGCAATGGGTCTTGAGATGGCTCTCGCTCGTGTGGGCGTGTTCGCTATCTTCTCCATCTCCCCCCGCCTGGCTACACTGCTCGGCCCTGCCACAGTGGTCACTCCCGTAGCTTTCTGTACCGTACTGCTCCTCATCGGTCTGATATCCTATATAGTGTTCACCTTCATGGACACCCGCCTCGACCATGAGCTCGCCGCTGAGGGAGCTGCTGTCGGCGGTGGAGACCCCGAGGAAGAATTCAAAGTGTCGGACGTAGGTACCATCCTGTCGTCCAAGCTCTTCTGGGTCATCGCCCTCCTGTGCGTGCTCTATTATTCGGCCATCTTCCCCTTCCAGCGTTTTGCCACCAACATGCTCCAGTGCAACCTCCACATGACGGAGCAGGCTGCCGCTGACATCTTCCGCTGGTTCCCCATCGGTGCCGCATGCCTCACCCCCTTCCTGGGCTACTATCTCGACCGCTTCGGTCGCGGTGCCACCATGCTCATCCTGGGTGCCGTGCTCATGATAGTATGCCATCTTACCTTCGCGCTGCTCCTTCCCTCAGTGCCCTCTACAGCCCTGGCACTCATTGCCATCATCGTGCTCGGCATCTCCTTCTCGCTCGTGCCCGCCGCCCTCTGGCCCTCGGTACCCAAGATTATGCCCGCCCGCTATCTCGGTTCGGCCTACTCGCTGATATTCTGGGTGCAGAATATCGGACTGGCGCTCTTCCCCATCCTCATTGGCAACGTCCTCGTGTGGGCCAACCCCGGCATAGATAACCCACTGGATTACAACTACACCGTGCCCATGTTGATGTTCGCCAGCCTCGGCGTCCTCGCCCTGCTGTTCGGCCTCTGGCTCAAGTTCCTCGACAAGAAGAACAACTACGGCCTCGAAAGCCCGAACATCAAGCCCGCGAGCGAAGCCCAGCAGGCCGCTGAAGAAATGTCAGCCGAAGAATAACCCCCCCTGTCGCGACCCTATCCGCCGCGACCCAAACATAAGAACAAGCCTCTCAGGCGCGCCCTCCCCGGCAGCATACCTGAGAGGCGTTCTTTATTTTTTGACCTATGAATCAAAATGGGTGTTTTTAA
This sequence comes from uncultured Porphyromonadaceae bacterium, assembly GCA_947174915.1. Lineage (GTDB taxonomy): Bacteria > Bacteroidota > Bacteroidia > Bacteroidales > Muribaculaceae > CAG-873. The sequence goes on from CAMWKV010000070.1 coordinate 1,209, forward strand.
AAGCGAAAAATGCCCATTCTTTATTTTTTTGAGTTGGCTGCTTTTTTTTCGGGGATTTTGAATTGTGGAGGAAATGTTGTATTTTTGTAGATTGAAAAAAACAATACATCATACCTCATGAAATTCTCCGTATCGAGCAAAGCTCTCTACAATGCCGCCTCGGCTGTTAGTAAGGTCATCAACTCCAAGAATGCCCTTACTATCCTCGACAACTTTCTGATCGAACTCCATGGCAATGTGCTGAGCATCACCGGCTCAGATTCTGAAAATGCCCTCACTGCACGCGTTGAAGTCAATGAACCCAAAGGCGACGGTGCTCTCTGCATCAAGGCTCGCCGTCTGGTAGAGCTCCTGAAGGAACTTCCCGACCAGGGCGTCGAAGTGGATATCAACGACGACACTCTCGAGATGCAGATATCATACACCAGCGGTCACTATAGCTTCGTGGGTCAGCGTGCCGACCAGTATCCGACCTTCGAGCCCGAAGCTGCCGGCGAGTCTGTCACCTTCGAAGTGGCTACCGAGCAGATTATTGCCGGTCTGGACAATACAATGTTCGCTGTGAGCGACGATGAGTACCGCGTCATCATGCAGGGTGTGCTCCTTGATATCACCGAGGATGCCCTCACCTTCGTTGCCACGGACACCCGCAAGTTGGTACGCTATATCGACCGCCGCACCGCTCCCGGTGTGACAGGTTCATGCGTGATACCCTCCAAGCCTGCCAATATCCTCAAGAACGTTTTCGCCAAGGACAGCACCCTGCGTTTCACCATGAACGCCCGCAATGCTGTGATAGAGAATGATGTGATGACCTTCCAGTGTACCTTCCTCAACGGCCGCTATCCCGACTACAACCGTGTGATACCCCGCAGCAACACCAACGTTCTCACTGTCGACCGCACCGCGCTCCTCAATGCCGTGCGTCGCGTGGGTATCTTTGTGGAGGTCGACGGAGGTCTGGAGAAATTCCGCATCACTCCCGAGGCTATCCTCATCAAGAGCAACGACCCGAATCTCTGCACCAGCGCTCGCGAGCAGCTCCCTTGCTCCTACAGCGGCACCGAACTCACCATCGGTTTCAATGCCGGCTACATGGTAGAGATTCTCAACACTATCAAGAGCACCGATGTGATAGTGAACCTCGGCGACGCCTCGCGCCCCGGCATCTTCAAGCCCTCCGAGGAGAATGATAACACCGAGCTGCTCATGCTCCTGATGCCCATGACCGTAGGCGATTTCTGATAATGAAGCTCAAACTTACCCGCCCGCTGGTATTCTTCGATCTGGAGACCACCGGCACGAATGTAGGCCGCGACCGCATCGTGGAGATTTCGCTCGTGAAGCTCTTCCCGGATGGCACCACCACCGAGAAGACGCGCCGCATCAACCCCGAGATGCCCATCCCGGCGGAGGCCACGGCTATCCATCATATCACTGATGAGGACGTGGCGTCCGAGCCCACTTTCCGTCAGATTGCCCGCAGCCTCGCCGATGTATTCCGGGGCTGCGACATCGCCGGTTTCAACAGCAACCGTTTCGACCTGCCCATGCTCGACTATGAATTCGACCGCGCAGGTGTTGACTTCGACTTCTCCAAGGCGCGTTTCATCGATGTACAGACTATCTTCCACAAGAAGGAGCCCCGCACACTCGTGGCAGCCTACAAGTACTACTGCGGCGCCGAACTCGTGGGTGCCCACGGTGCCCTTGCCGACACGCGCGCAACGATGGAAGTCCTTCTGGCCCAGCTCGATCACTACGAAGATCTGCCCGATGAAGTAGGCGGACTCTCGTCTTTCGCCACGGCGAACCGCAACGTCGACATCGCCGGCCGTATAATCCTCGACGACAAGGATCGCGAGGTGTTCAATTTCGGCCAGCACAAGGGCAAAACCGTGGCCGAGGTGCTCCGCACACAGCCCGCCTATGGCAACTGGATTCTCAACGGCGACTTCGCCCCCGATACTAAACGCGTCATCCGACGCCTCATGCTCCGTGGACAACTTGAATCTAAAAAATAAACATATCATCCTCGGTATCACCGGCGGCATAGCAGCCTATAAGAGCGCAGTGCTCGCCCGTCTGTTCGTGAAGGCCGGCGCCGAGGTGCAGGTCATCATGACGCCGAACGCACGCGAGTTCATAGCTCCCGTGACGATGTCGGCGTTGACGGGCAAACCGGTGGTGACGCAGTTCTTCAGCGCCAATAGCGGCGAGTGGCATTCGCACGTGGACCTGGGCCTGTGGGCCGACGCCATGGTGATAGCTCCCGCTACGGCGTGTACGCTGGCCAAGATGGCTACGGGTGTGGCAGACAATATGCTCGTTACCAGCTATCTGTCGGCCAAGTGCCCCGTCTTTGTGGCTCCGGCGATGGACCTCGATATGATGGCACATCCATCGACTGCGCGTAACCTCGCTACCCTCGCCGCCGACGGTGTGCATATCATCGAACCCGCTACGGGCGAGCTCGCCAGCCACCTCACCGGTCGTGGCCGCATGGAGGAGCCTGCGCGCATCGCGGCAGTGCTTGATGAATTCTTCGCTGCACAGTCGGCCGACAGTGCGTCGCTCGCCGGGAAGAAGGTGCTTATCTCTGCCGGCCCGACGGTAGAACGCATTGACCCGGTGCGCTATATCAGCAATTTCTCCACGGGCAAGATGGGCTACGCTATCGCTGCCGAAGCCGCCCGTCGTGGCGCAGAGGTGGTGCTCGTAAGTGGTCCATGTTCGCTGCCAACGCCTGCCGGTGTGCGACGCGTCGACGTGGAGAGCGCCCGCGAGATGCTCGCTGCCGTCGAGCAGGACTTCGCCTCGGCCGACATCGCCATCATGGCCGCCGCTGTGGCCGACTACGCTCCTGCCGAGTACGTCGACCATAAGATAAAGCGCGAGCGCGACGACATCGACAGCATAGCCCTGGTGAAGAATCCCGACATCGCCCGCACGGTAGGGCAGATGAAGCGTCCGGGACAATTGCTCGTCGGATTCGCCCTGGAGACCGACCACGGCCCGGAGAATGCCGTGAACAAATTGCGGTCGAAGAAGCTCGATATGATAGTACTGAACAGTCTGAGCGACCCCGGCGCGGGATTCGGCACGGACACGAACAAAGTGAGCATCTTTTTTGCCGATACATCGCGGCCGGCTGTGCGGTTCGAGCTCAAGGACAAGACTGCTGTCGCCGCCGATATCCTCGATACAATAGCAACACTATGAGAAAACCTCGTCCTCTCTCCCACAGCACCTTGCGAGCCGTATTCCTTGCCGTTGCGGCATGGATAGCGGCTCTCGGTGTCAATGCACAGGAACTCAACTGCGAAGTGACCGTCAACACCGACCAGGTGACTGGCTCCAAGCAGACTTTCGAGACCCTCCAGCAAGCCATCAGCGAGTATATGAATACCACGGTGTTCACCAATGCTCAGTTCGCCGCCAACGAGAAAATAGAGTGCCGCCTGTTCTTCACTATCAAGGAGTACAACGACGGCAATATCGTAGGCGACCTGCAGGTGCAGTCGCTACGGCCGGTGTACAACTCATCCTACACGAGCACACTTATCAACTTCAAGGACACCAAGATAGAGTTCGACTACACGGAAGGCGAGCCGCTGATATTCTCCGTCAACAACATGGAGAGCCAGCTCACCGCTATCCTTAATTTCTACGCCTATCTGATACTTGCCGTTGATTTCGACAGCTTCTCGCCCCGCGGCGGCGAGCCCTATTTCGAGCGCCTCGCCTCCATAGTACAGATGGCGCAGTCGTCGGGCGAAAGCGGCTGGAAGGCCTTCGAGGACACCAAGAACCGCAGCGCAGTGCTTAGCTCGTACACGGATGCCTCTACCTCCGGCATCCGCGATATGCTGTACACCTACCACCGCCAGGGGCTCGACCAGATGTCTGTCTCTGTCGACAAGGGTCGTGCCGCCGTCACCGAGAGTCTCGGCGCACTGTCCAAGGTAGCTCAGGTGGCACCTATGTCGGTGGCGCTGTCGATGTTCCGCGACGCCAAGCTCGACGAGCTCGTCAATATCTACTCCAAAGCTCCGGCCGAAGAACGAACCAAGGTTTACAAACTTCTCGAGCCCATCTATCCCACCGATACGGACCGCCTCGAGAAAATCCGCAAAGGCTCTGAATCACGATGATTAAGTCTCTGTACATCAAGAATTACGCCCTCATTGACGAACTCACTGTCGACTTCTCCGAGGGTTTCAATATCATCACCGGTGAGACCGGTGCCGGCAAGTCCATCATCCTCGGGGCGCTGTCGCTCCTCCTTGGCGGACGTGCCGATGTCAAGGCTGTCAACGGCGGCGACCGCAAGACCATTATCGAGGCCGTCTTCACCACCTCCGGCGACCGTGGCGTGGAATCCGCCATTGTCGACGCCGAGCTTGACAGCCCCATCGATGGCGAGATACTCATACGCCGCGAGCTGCACCCCGGTGGTCGTTCGCGCGCGTTCATTAATGATACGCCCGTCAATCTGCCACTGCTGCGGCGCGTGGCAGATATGCTCGTGGACATACACTCGCAGAATCAGAATCAACGGCTTGTGTCCGAGGACTTTCAGCGCCGTATTCTCGACACCCTCGCCGGCAACGACGAGCTCCTGCGCGAGTATGTGGCAGCCTACAATGCCTTCCGCAGCGCGCTCAAAGAGTACACCGACACGCGCGATATGCTGCGACGCAGCCGCGACGATGCAGACTTCCTCAGTTATCAGTACGAGCAGCTCGACGAGATGAAACTGCTGCCAGGCGAGCGTCAGTCCCTTGAGAAAGAGCGCGATATGCTCGCCAACGCCGGCGACATCCTGCGCGAGATAGCCTCCGCGCTCACACCACTCAGCGGTGCGAGCGTCAATGCTCTCGACTTGCTTGAGGACTCCGCCGACGCCCTCGAGAGGCTGTCGCATATCCTCGACGACAGCGCCACCGACTACGACGCCCTCGCCGACCGTATGCGCGCCTCGCTGATAGAGCTACGCGACATCGCAGACACCCTCACCGCCGAGACGGAGACTATCGCCGCCGACCCCGAACGGCTCGAACAGGTGGAGCTGCGTCTGAGCAAGCTCTATTCGCTTGAGCTCAAGCACCATGTCGATGGCACCGACGCACTTATTCAGGTGCGTGACAACCTTAAGAGCCGTCTCGAAGCGCTCGAAAATTCCGACTCGCTCCTTGCCTCCCTCGAACGCAAGGCCAAGCTCGCCAAGCGCGACGCCATGAACCTTGCCGCGCAGATATCGGAGCGACGCAGCCGTGCGGCCTTAGAGTTCGCAGCACTCCTTATAGAGCGTGCGAAGCCTCTCGGTATGCCCAACCTGCGCTGCGATATCAGCATGAGCCACGACAAACTCGGCCCATTCGGCAGCGACAAGATACAGTTCCTTTTCGCCTTCAACAAGAACCAGCAGCTCATGCCCGTGGGCACTACTGCATCCGGCGGCGAAGTGTCGCGTCTGATGCTGTCCATCAAAAGCATTATCGCCGAGCATATTAAGTTGCCCACAGTTATCTTTGACGAGGTCGATACCGGCGTGTCCGGCGATATATCCCTGCGTATGGGCTCGCTGATGTACCTCATGAGCCGCTACCTGCAGGTGATAGCGATCACCCATCTGCCCGGTGTCGCCGCTATGGGCGCGCGTCACTTCAAAGTGTACAAGGAGGACGACGACTTGCATACCGCCACCCGCATACGCATTCTGTCGGCATCCGAGCGCGAGGCCGAGATAGCGATGATGTCCGGCGGCTCGGCGACGGACCCCGCCGCCCTTGCCGCCGCCCGTTCGCTCCTCAAAAACGCTCCGGTGAAGTAGGCAGCGGACCTCCCGGCTCTGCTCGGACGAATATGTAATCTCTGCTCGAACGAATACCAATCAACCCTCCCAATCTCCTCACAGTATAATCATTAGGAATTTTTCTCAATCACGTTTCATACAATGGACTATATCTATGGCATCCACTCGGTGCTCGAAGCGCTCGACGCCGGCCGTACCATCGACCGCATATATATCAAGAATCCGCGTAGCGAAGTAGCGCAGCGGGCCCGACAGCTCGGCATACCCCTGCAGGTGGTGCCTCAGCAGAAGCTCGACTCCATCACCCGCCGCAATCACCAGGGCGTCATCGCCATGATGTCGGCTATCGACTACATGCCGCTCGAGAACCTCGTGCCTATGCTCTTCGACGACGGCGTGTTGCCCCTCTTCCTCGTCCTCGACGGCATCACTGACGTGCGCAATTTCGGCGCCATCGCCCGTACGGCGGAGTGCTGCGGCGTCAATGCCATCATCATCCCCACCAAGGGTAGCGTCAGCGTCGGAGCCGATGCCATCAAGACCTCCGCGGGCGCGCTGAGCCATATCCCGGTGTGCCGTGTGGAATCACTTGTCGACGCGGCGGCATATCTCCGCCAGAGCGGTTGCCAACTGGTATGTGCCACCGAGAAATCGAGCGTGAACTATACCACGGCGGACTATACCGTGCCTACGGCTATCGTGATGGGTGCCGAGGGGACGGGTATCTCGCCCAAGATACTTGATATGGCCGATGTCCGCGCCGCCATCCCGATGTTCGGCCACATCGGTTCGCTCAACGTGAGCGTTGCTGCCGGTGTGATGCTCTACGAAGTAGTGCGCCAGCGCCTCGACGGTAACCTCGAAGTAATCTAAGCCCCAAATATTGCGATTTTTGCCGGAAGCGGGCAAAAAAAGCGGAAAAAGCAGTATAATAGATGACAGCGGCCGCCGCTGAATTCATTGCTAATCAATAACACCTACGGGTACCATGATACATCTCATATCCGACACAGGCATACAGTTCCATACCATCGAGACAGAATTCGATCCCGGTGAGCAGCTGACCCTCCCCACGGGTCGTCCGGTGCGCTACAGCTTCTGCAACATCGTCAATGAAGCTACGGGTCAGCGTATATTCGACCTGCTGACTTACAACAGCTCCATCGGCAAGTACATACCCGTCAACGAACTTGTGCGCGCCAACGGTATCGAGCTGTTGCCCGACGGCAGCGCCCGTCTTGATGAAGGCGGTGTGGAGGTGATGCGCGCCGATATGTCGGCCATGCTTCTTACGCAGCTCGAGAGCGGCGCCGGCGACAGTCTGTACTCCTTCAACAGCCTCGCCTCGTACACCACTCCGAACCCTGCCAATATCCACGAGCGTGTGCCGGCCTTCGAACTCTTGCTGGGTCACTGGCTGCCCATGCCTATGTTCGAGATGTATCACGGGCTGAGCGCCGACGTACCCTACGGTTGGTGCCGTGTGAAGATTGACCGCGTAGGGCCCGGCAGTAAGCCCGGTACACAGCGCTATCGCTTCGTATGGGCCTTCGATACGAAATCGAGCACCGACCGCAATGCCGTCTTCCGTCCCACATTCCCCATCGAGGGTATGGAGAAGATAGAGTTCGGTATCTGTAGCCGCGTGTCGAACCTCATACCGTTCATGGCGCCGCAGGGCGATTTCACAGTATTCAGCCATTACATCGCTCAGCTCTTAGGGCTCGACCCGTCTGGCGGCAACTACCGCTACATAGGGTTCTATATATACCTTATTAATTATATACGTCTCGTCGGCGCCGCTCCCGAGGTGACGCTCTACCCCTGTCCTGTGTCGCGCGAGATTCCCGTGGACCTTGTGCTTGACATCGGCAACTCGCGCACTTGCGGCCTGCTCTTCGAGGATGGCGACTTCACCCGCGTGGCCATGCTTGCCCTGCGCGACCTCACCGACCCCTCGCGCACCTACGAGCAGCCCTTCGATATGCGCCTGGTGTTCCGTCAGGCCGATTTCGCCAACGACATTGTCATCGAGGAGGAGGATATGTTCCGCTACGCTTCTATGGTGCGTGTGGGCAATGAGGCGCGCCGGCTCGTCTACGACTCCCTGCAGAACGACGGCCTGTGGACGAGCAGCACGAACTACTCCAGCCCCAAGCGTTATCTGTGGGATACGGCTCTTTTCTCGCGCAAATGGGAATTCCTCACCACACCCTCCGACCCGCTCTATATCCGCGATGCCGAGAATGTGTACGTGCCCGGCCTTAGCGACCTCTTCGATGCCTCCGGTGAGTATATACGCAACCCCTTCAACGTGCTCGAGAGCACCGACGGCCACACACACTATTCGCGTGCGTCGCTGATGACCTTCGTGATGATAGAGATACTGCAGCAGGCTCTCATGCAGATCAATAGCGAGGAATTCCGCCGCCGCCACGGCCGTATCAACTGCCGCCGCCGTCTGCGCAGCATCATCCTCACCTGTCCCACCGCCATGCCGCGCACGGAGCAGATCAAGCTGCGCCAGTGCGCTGTCGATGCCTTCGACGCCATGTCGGCGCTCTATGGCGAAGCATCCCTGCCGCATATCGAGGTGTACCCCTCGGTGCAGAAACTCAGCGTGTCGCCCGACAATGATATTGACGGCGAAGCAAAGACCTGGACTTTCGATGAAGCTACCTGCAGCCAGCTCGTGTACCTCTACGCTGAGATCGCCGAGCGCTACAATGGCAAGATAAGCGAGTTCTTCAATCTTCGCGGCCACGTACGGCCGGAGTTTGCCGCCGAGGGTATCCCCGGCAAGTCCGTGACCATAGCCTCCGTCGACGTCGGCGCCGGTACCACCGACGTGATGGTGGCCGCCTACACCAACGACGGCAACAACACCGTCACGCCGCGACCCATCTTCTGGGACAGCTACTATGTGGCAGGCGACGATATCCTCAAGAACATTATCCAGACCATCGTCATCGAAGGACAGGGCGATGAGTATCCCGACATGGGCAGCGTCTATTCCGCCCTCAAGGCACATCTCGCCGCCATGAGTGTCGACGAAATCAGCGCCATCCCTGTGATGTCCGAGCATGTCTACTACCGCACAATCTGCGCCGACCTGCGCTCCGCCACCACCGATGCCGAGCTCGCCGACATCAAGGAACAGCTCGCCCGCTCGCTGCTGCGCGACTTCTTCGGCCAGGATTCTACCATGATGGAGGAGCGCGACCGCTCCTGCCGCGTCGATTTCAATACCCAGATATCGCACCCTATGGCGCAGTTCTTCATGGAGCAACTGCGTCTGCACCGTCCTTCGCGCGTCTACACCTACGACGAGATATTCCCCGAACTTAAGCCCTCGGCTTACCTCCTGGACTACTTTGAGAACCATTTCGGCTTCCGCTTCGAGAGCCTGCGCTGGCGTTTCGATCCCGTGCAGGTGGCCGACATCGTCAAGGCCACTATGGAAAAACTCATGAAGCAGATATCCATGATGCTCTATGCGCACCACTGCGACATCGTGGTACTATCGGGGCGTCCCACATCGCTGGATGCCGTCACCGAGCTCTTCGTGAAGTATCTGCCCGTGACGCCGGACAACCTCGTGCGCCTCAACGAGTACAGGGTAGGGCAGTGGTTCCCTCTCGCCGACCCACAGGGCTATTTCTACGACCAGAAAGCCGTCGTTGCCGTCGGCGCTATGGTGGGCCATCTCGCCTCTACAAAGGGGTTCAACGGGCTCACGGTGCGCTTCGACCGACTGGCGAAGGAATT
>CAMWKV010000071.1 GCA_947174915.1 uncultured Porphyromonadaceae bacterium
GAAGTGGAGACTGACGATATCATTGCCGAGGCGTTCCGTATCATACGAACCAACATGACCTTTATGGCGCGTCAGGGACAACCGTTGCAAGTCATCACCTTTACATCATTCAACGAGGGCGCCGGCAAGACATTCATATCGCGCAATCTCGCTCTGAGTTTCGCTCTTACCGGCAAACGGGTGATTATCGTTGACCTTGATATCCGTAAGGGCACACTGAGCCGATACCTTAATGCCCACCGCACCGGCGTCACAAACTATATCGCCAATCCTGAGATAAAGGTCGGTGACATAATCCAGCATAAGGATAGATATGACATTATCTCAGCCGGAACATCGGCACCTAATCCTGCCGAGTTGCTTATGAGCGACCGTCTCGAACAGCTGATAGATGAGTTGCGTGGCGAATATGACTATATCATCGCCGACAATGTGCCGGTAGGTATTATTGCCGATGCAACAATAGCCAACCGCATCGCCGACATCACGATATTCGTGGCTCGTATCGGTCGTCTCGACCGCCGTCAGCTCCCCGACATCGAGCGTCTTTATACTGAAAACAAACTCCATAATATGGCACTTCTCCTCAACGGTGCCGAGATCAGTCACCGATATGGCTACTATGGATATTACGGCTATGGTTATAACTATGGCTACGGTTATGGTTACGGCAAAAACAAGAAAAAGAAACATACTAACAAATAAACCAATACAACATGAAAGAAAAAAAACAGTACGAGGCTCCCGCAACGACGCTGGTTCGTGTCGAGCTTGAGAGCGACATCTGCGCCGCGAGCGTGACAAAAGACGACGATCTCTCAGGCAAGGACCGTCATATCAGCATCGAAACCCAAAAAGAGGGTCAGACTTACAGTCAGGACGAACTTGCTTGGGACTAAAATTATAATAGTTATCAATCATATTTCACAAACAAATGTTATTTAATAATTTAGTACGAAAATATTCGGTAGCAATGCTACCTCTGGCTGCAATGGCTTTGGGTGGTTGCTCTGAAGAAGACGAAACTACACGCCCGTCGGCAGTACCTGCTATTCCCGGTGCAGCTATCGATTTCAGCGTGGCTCAAACTCCTGTTTCACGAACCATCTACACGGATAAGTTACAGATGGATTGGGTAAATGGCGATGAGGTTCATTTGTTCAGCGACAAGGCTTGGATTCAGACCGGTACGACAGGTTTGTTTAACCCAGAACCTAAGTATGATAAAGAGAATGTAACCTGTAAATACTCAGTTAATATGGTGGACCACAATTATCATGCCAATCTTTCGACTTTGTCTAAGGATGGTTATTCCTTGCAGTGGCCCGATAAGGTTGATGATACTGATGTCTTTACGTTTCTCAGTGCTCATCCCTCGGGTCGTGTAGCCAACGGTCCCGCCAAAGATTCGTGGAAATTCGAAATGCTCTACATGACCAACCAGCGTGTCACCGTAAATGGTAAGACTGTTGACAGAGAGTACACGACCACTCCAGACATGAAGAACGCTTACCTTATGGCGCGCGACACCGTTGTGCCTACCGGTCAGCACGTTCTTCTCCACTTCAACCCTATAATGACTACCCTCGACGTGCATATCCATGCTCATGGCGACGACCACGAAATAGGAACAGGTATCATCAACGGTATGAAGATAACAGGTGTGAGCGTTATCATGCCCAAACGTTTGCAGCACGGTGGTACCGACAAACCGACATTTACCTACGACCTTACCGATGCATCTGACCGTTATGACATATCAGGTGGTAGTCTCGCAAACAAACTCATCGCCGACTGCCCACAGTCAGTATATGTGGGTATAGACAATGGCGCAGACCCCTACGTGATGCTCAACGAGGGCGAATCGCTCAGCCTTATCGCTTTCCTCCCGCCTGTTGAAGGTGGTGAAGAAGGTGGTGAAATGAAGGGTACTAAAGTGAAGATTCATACTGCCGGAGCATACGATTTCGTTGTTACTCTTCCGAATAAGGATTGGGTTAAAGAGGGGCGTATAGACATTGATCTTCCCAAGCTCGATCCCGACCGTAATCCCGGCAATGCCTGGATGAAGAATCTTCCCGGCAATATGGCTATGACTCATCTTTCACTTCCCGGTGCTTCGTGCGTGGCAGGTACTAAAGCCGATGACGTCACACGCTGGCTGCGTGCCGGTGTCCGCGTACTCGACATGTGCAATGCAGATCAGTCAGAGTGGGAAGCCATCCGCGATGCTGTTGCCAACTTCCTTAAAGCCAACGACAAGGAATTTGTAATTGTCTGGGGCGATAGAAATAGCAAAGATGAAGACCTGACCAAGTTGTGGAAAGCAGAGTTTGGCGATGCTTGTGCATTGACAGATGCTTCGCGAAATAGTTTTGATGCCATGAAAGTTGCCGACGCCCGCAATCTTCGTGTTCTTGTCCTCAAGAAAGGTGTTATTGCTACTGATAAAAAATAACATTTATAAAGTTTCAGATGAAGCGTCCGGCTCACAGTATTATATACATACCACATCTATAAATAGGGCAAGTGATATAGATGATATAAAACTTTTCGGTTCAAGTTGGAATGTAACGGGTAGTGGTCTTATTAATCATTATGATTGCCAGGTGTACTACATCAACGATGGCCTTAACCTCGATGTAGCCAAGTATCTTGCCTCAGCCCGTAATGATGAGTCGACCGGCTGTGCGGGTATTATCATGATACCGTTTGCCGGCCAGGCATTCGATAATAATCTCCAACAGGTCTACGGCGACGTTCTGCTTCAGACCGTTATTGACTGTAACTATAAATTCATCATCGATCTCAAGTAAACAATGAACTATTCAAAGATATTACTGACTGCGGCGGCTGTGACAGCTGCTTCTTCGGCAGTCGCTCAGAACGAGCCCGACTCGACCTTCACTATGGTTGAGACATACGAAGTATCGGCAAACCCACACCAGGTGCTGTCGAACCCATTCAGAAATAACTGGTATGCGACTGTCGACGGCGGTATAAACGCCTTCTTTGGCGACAAGCACACCGGCAGTTTCAGCAACAGACTCACACCTCAGTTCAACATCGGTGTGGGTAAGTGGATCCTCCCCGGCTTCGGTGTTGAAGTAAACTATACCGGCTTCCGCTCCAAGAGCCACAAGAGTGTGGACACAGGTTTATTTACACGCGAGAGTCCCGAACTCTACGATAAGAACGGCAACCGCTACTGGCTCGAAGATATCAAGTGGTGGGATATTTCGGTAAGTGCCAAATTCAACGTAACACGCCTCATCTACGGCTACGAGAACGATAATTCTCCACGCCTCATGAATCAGTTCATTGTCAGTGCGGGCCTCGGTATCACTCACCACCCCGGACTCTCCTATGGCTCGGCCAACGAACTCAGCGCGCACGTAGAGTTTCAGTACAGTCACTTCTTCACTCCCGCCAAGGCGTGGTCGCTCGACTTTAAGCTGCGCGGACTTCTCTATGATACCAACTATGACGGCTACAGCGACAATACTCATGCCGCACAAGGCAAGGAGGATCTTATTGATATGAACGTGTCGTTTAACGTCGGCGTTACATACTACTTCAAGCGTCGCGGCTGGGACCGTGCTTCGCAGCGCACCACTATCTACAATCAGTATAATCAGGCTAAGATAATGGAGCTGAACGAGGAAATCAACCGTCTGCGCAATATGCCAGTCAAGGAAGAGGCTCAGAATATAAATATTGCCGAGGTTCTCAAAGATGTAGTCACCTTCCCCTATCTCGTCAACTTCGTCATCGACAAGGTAGACGTTGTAAACCGCGAACTTGTCAATCTCAAGGTTGTGGCCGAGATGATGAAGGCTACTCCCGACACCCGCTATCTTGTCACCGGCTATGCCGATAAGTACACCGGTAGCGTTCAGCGCAACGAGTGGCTTGCAAAGCACCGCTCGGAGAATGTCTACAAGGTACTCACCGAGCAGTATGGTGTTCCGGCATCTCAGCTGATACTCGATGACAAGGGTGGTGTAGACAATATGTACTTCGATGATCCGCAGCTCAGCCGCTCGGCTATCATCACTGTTTATGAAGAAAAATAACCGATCACAAAAATGAAATTCAGAAATATATTAAATAAAGCAGTCATGGGGCTTGCAGGCGTGGCTGCCGCCTCCGGTCTGCTGTTGTTGTCGTCATGTAACGACGACGAACTCCTGTTGGATTCTAACTCATCGGGTTCGTTTAGCAGAGCGATTGATTATACTGACCTCGATAACGCCGGTCTTATACCTCTGGAAGACGGTACATGGAAGGCTACTCGCCGTGTACCTCTGGTCGGCCCCTGTCGTATAGTCGACCAGCTTATGCACTCGCTTGTTTCTGTAGGCTCTTACGAAGACGACCTTTCCAAAATCACCGATACCGATCTTACAAACTCTGCTAACGTTCGTGGCGAGGTTGTCGGTGCCGAAGTCGCCTACAATAGCGTTGTTGCTGTCCGCGACCTTAACTATACTTATTCAGGAGGTCAGAAAGCCGGTTTCGTAATTAAGACCAACGAATCGGGTGTGCTCAACCTAAACCTTCTCAAGCAGGCGGTACTCGTCACCTACTATCTCGGCGTAGAGCAGGAGCGTAAGACCGTCACCGCTTCAAGCAACTTGCTTGGTCTTGCTTTGGGTAATATCACCGTCGGAACTGATAATTCGCTCACCACTCTTGAGGCCGAATTTTCAAAGAAGTTCGATGAAATCAGTCTCGCGAACGGCGGTGTAAACGCCGATGTGCTTAAGGATAACCTTGAAGTGTACTATGCTTTCGTAGGCGAGACTGCTATCGAACCCGTCATCAAGTCTACGTTCCCCGGTTGTAGCACCAATACTTCCGACCCTGCAAGCCAGTATAAACTTATCGACGACAACCTCAACAACGGTCCCGGCTATGGTCTGATTTCAGCCGGACGTTGGAGAGTAGACTTCGGTAAAACCGTAGAAGCCGGCAGTGAAGTCGGATTTTATATCACCTCCGGTTCGCTGCTCAATCTCGGTATTGGAGCTACCCATATTCTCAGAACGTTCGATAAGGATGGTAATCTGATGGATGAGATGTCGTCAACTGATGTGGTCGGACTTGGCCTTGCAAGCGGCAGCGACCTGTATTACAGTATGACTGTACCTAAGGAATGTAGCGGAGTTGAGTTCGCAATCGGAGGTGTGAATGTAGATTTAGGTGGTGGCACTGTACACTATGCTTATGTCCGCAAGCCGGTTAAGCCTGATGCAACATCATATTTCGCACTTGCAAATGCCACTGTCTATGTTCCCAACTATCGTCTGCCTTCAGTTGATAAGGGTACGGTTACTTACTCGGTTGTCAGCTGGCCCGACAAAGCGAATCCCACAATATCGACGAATCCCGACGGGAGCCATGCACTGGTGGGTATGTATATCCCCGGTAACTATGTAGTGAGAGGCGAATGGGTAGATGAGACCGGCGAAAAACACATAGAATATGCCACTATAACACGCCGTGTAAGATCTACAAAGACTTGCAACGAGCCCGTTGTCAATGGCGACGTATTCTCCGGACTTGAGGCATATTTCCCCGGAGATAATGGTGCACTCGTTTGGATTCCGGGAAATACCGTTGACGGTGAATTGGATAATGTGGTTAATAAAGATGTAACAGATGCCCTTACATTTAAAAGCCTTCTTGAAGTAGGTCTAATAAAAGTACAAGATCTTATAGGTGTTCGTAAAGCCGACCGCACTGCAATATATGATACGGGCAGCAGTGAAGCCCGTGTAGGTTTTGTGGTGAATAAAGAAAATGGTGTGCTTGGTGCCGATGTCCTCAATTTCTATAAAATACGAGTTATTGGTGAAGGTGGTACGGAAATTGTGAATAGTGTTTCCGGCGGTGTCAATGTCAGTCTTATCAAAGGCCTGAATACACCTCGAGTTCGTCTGTCAGTCAATGTTCCCGCAGGTGTGTCTATCTATGCGATAGAACTCTCTAACACCGGACTGCTTGAGGCACAGGTGGATACGGATATCGACGTATACTACGCTTTCCTCGACCGTGATGCTGATAGCAACTGTCCCGATCCGGGTCAAGAGTGTGTCGAGCTCCTCAATGCGGGCAACTATCGTGCGAGTGCTACAGTGGACGGTTTCGCCGTAGTTGGTGCCGGTGTCACTATCTCAAATCTTGGCAATATGCTCGACGGTCGTCTTGATTCGTATGCTACTTTTGCCTCGCCTCTTGTTCTCGCTCGGGATTTAACCATCACCACAAAATTCGATCCTATAAAGGCTGGAACTCCGGTTGGATTCATTCTCTACAATCAGGTTAACCTGGCTAAAGTAATTGAAGCTCTGATATTAAGAGTGCACTATGACGACGAATCTTACGAGGACATAAGTGCAGGTGGTGCAGCTAACGTATCACTTAGTGTGGATGAGTATGATTATCTTCAGGCCTTTCCTACTGAAAGTAGGGGCGATATCGTAGGTCTTGACCTGATACTCGGCGAAGGTGTGAGTATAGATGGCTTTAATATCTGCGGTCTATTCAGCCGTTCGGATGCTAATGCCGACGGTGTGCCCGACTGTCTTGAAGATGAAGATTTCTCCGAGGAATACACTCCCACACTTAAGCTTTCGACTGAGGATATATGCGCAAGCGACCTCCTTGAAATTCTTGTAGAAGGTGCAGACGACGGTAAATACACTCTCAAAGTGTCAGATAACGAAACTCGCGACTTCGATGTGACAATGAACGATGCGGGCTATCTTATTCCCGCTAAAAATGCAGAAAGTAGTTTCCTTGACTTTTTCAGCAACAGCGACAATGCCGGTAAATATAACCTGCAACTCGTTGTAAAGGACGGAGCCAGTGAAATCGAGAGTAAACCTGTCACTCTCAAACTCCATCCTGAAAAGACAACCTGGACTGGCAATGAAAACAATTCGGACTGGAAGGACTGGGACAACTGGACCAACGGTGAACCCTGGGAATGTACAGATGTCATCATCCCGGCAGGTAAATCAGTATATCCCGTTCTCGGGAAGGATGGCAACTATCGCTGCCAGTCAATTCACTTCGAGGCAGGCGCAGTACTCGCAGGTCAGCAGTTCCTCAAATACACAGGTCGCGTATTTGCCGATGTCACACTCGAAGCGGGCGACTATCACCTGATGTCGTCGCCTCTCAAGGCCACAGTCACAGGCGATATGTTTGTCAACAATAACTGGACTCTCAACATCAATGATTTCGACAAATATTTCGAGCCTCTTACTGCCGACAATTACGCCGAAAAGCGCGTCAATCCCACTGTATATCAGCGATTCTGGGATGAGCGTATTCCCGCTATCGTCACCATGTCGCGCGGCCTCACAGATAGAGAGTTTACCGATTGGAGCCGTACCTTCAATGCTCTCACCGACACTTACGCACCCTACCAGGGTTTTGCAGTACGTGTGGGTAAAGCCGGCGACAAGGGCGAATATACTCTCAACTTCCCCAAGAGTCACACAAAGTATATCTACTTCGATGCTGAGGGTCAGCCTCTCATGGCTACAGGTACTATAAATCGCTCTACTCAGACCGGCCGCCTTTGGACCGACAATTTCAATGGTAAAGCCGTGCAGTATGTCGACCTGCTCCGCGAAACTCCCGGTAAGGAATTCCTCTTCGGTAACCCCTTCCTCTCATACATTGATGTGGCCAAGTTCAAGAAGAACAATCCCGGAGTCAGTGTATGGAAGTACTCAGACGGTGCCTACAGCGAGATGTCAAATGGCACCATAGCTCCTTTCAGCGCCGTATTCCTCGTGGTCGACGAAGATATCACCGACCTGGAAGTCACTCTTGATGCAAATGACCTCACCAACACCCCTTCGGCTGAATAATAAAGACGTCTTCGACACCCTCGGCACTACTTGTGCCGAGGGGTCGGAGATAAGTTTTGTGCCATCGGGTATGAGCATGTATCCTTTCATTGTCGGGGGACGCGACACCGTAGTATTGTCGGCGCCCCGCGATATATCGAAAGGCGATATCGTTGCAGCATGTATTCCCCCTTGCGGGGAGTGTGTGCTGCATCGTGTTTATAAGGTGCATGGCGATGAGCTCACGCTTATGGGAGATGCCAATCTTGTGGCTGTCGAGACGTGTACCCGTAACGATGTCGTGGCAAAGGCCGTGGCGATAGTCCGCAACGGGCGTAGAGTTTCTCTGTCGGCACGCCGCGAAAGACTCGCCGCAGCTGCATGGATTGCACTGCGCCACGTGCGTAAGCCTATCCTTTATGTTTTGCGCAAAATTAGATTCGGACTATGAATTCAATCAAAGGATGTATACGCTGGCTCACTGAAATAGCTCGTCCGGCGCGTGGTGCGATAGTTCTCGAAAGCTCATTGGGCATACTCCGTGCCGGTGTTGCTCTTGCTCTCGTATGGGTGTCAAAGCATCTGGTCGACATTGCCACAGGGCAAGCCGAGGGCTCCATGACTTTGTGGGTGGTGCTCATGGTTGCATGCCCACTCATGCAGCTTGCGCTCGGTTCGGCTACCATGCTGATAGAGAACCGCAATGAGGTAAGGCTGCGCAATAGTCTGCGGGTTAATCTCTTCAACCATGCGCTGAACACGCGTATGGCAGGAAGTCATGAAGACATACACAGCGGAGATCTTACGTCACGTATTAACGATGATGTGTCTACGGTGAGCGGTATGGTGTGTCGCGATATTCCATATATCGTCATCACGCTGGTGCAGCTCGCAGGAGCGTTCACATATCTGATGTATCTCGACATCCGTTTGGGTGCTCTACTTATTATTGTCATGCCTTTGGTCCTGCTTGTGAGCCGATACTATGTGCGCCGTTTGCGCCCTGTCAATACCGCACTCCGTGAGGCTGACAGCCGTTCGCAGGAGTATCTGCAAGAGCATCTGCGTCATCGCCATATAATAAAGGCTATGCAGAGCATCGGGTATGTGACTGACGGATTCGGCACACTCTCAGCCACTGTTCAGACTCTCACGATGAAACGCACACGCAGATCACTGTCGGCGGGACTCCCTGTTCAGGTCGGTTTTGCTTTGGGTTACGCTTTGGTCTTTGTATGGAGTGTCTACGGATTGAGGAGCGGGGTTGTCACGTATGGCGTAATGACGGCTTTTCTGCAACTCGTATCCATGGTGCAACGGCCTACTGTCGAACTCAGCCGGCAGATTCCCGCTTTTGTCAGAACAATGACAGCTGTTGAACGCATACTCGATCTTCTTGGAATGGATACCGAGCCGCACCCTCATCCCGTCCATCTGAAATCGCCCGTCGGAGTGAGGATGTGCGGAGTGGACTTTGCATATCCCGGCGCCGACCGCCGTGCGATAAGCAGGTTTACCCATACATTTGAACCGAATTCTGTAGTGGCGATACTCGGTCCGACAGGGGCGGGCAAGACCACATTGTTTCGCCTCATTCTCGGACTCATCGACCCGCAGCAAGGATCGGTAGAGCTGTTTGACGCCACCACCTCAGCCAAGGCGTCCCCCAACACGCGGTGCAACATTGCCTATGTACCCCAGGGCAATACACTGATGAGTGGCACAGTCAGATCTAACCTTCTCTTAGGCAATCCCGATGCTACCGACGAGGATATGCACCGCGCTCTCACAGATGCATGCGCGGCGTTCGTCTATGATTTACCGCAAGGAATAGATACTCCCTGTGGTGAGGGCGGACATGGTTTCAGTGAGGGGCAGGCGCAACGTATAGCCATCGCTCGCGCATTGATGAGCCGACGCGGACTCGTCCTGCTCGACGAACCCACTTCGGCACTTGATGCCGATACCGGTCACAACTTGCTCAACAATCTGCAGAACTACTCATCGTGCTGCACAATCATAATTATAACTCACAGCGATATGTTGGCACAGAACTGCCGCAGTGTCGTGAATATTTCTACGATATGAGTATAAAAAGATTAATTATCATCCTCCTGTTTGTCATCACGACCGCCACGGCTGTCTATGCCGAGCGGCTCCCCGACATTGAGTTTGAAAAGACTACGATAGATCTCGGTACATTCAGCAGCAATAAACCTAAGCAAAGGGCGGTGTTCAAGTTCACGAACACCGGACGTCGCCCGCTGTTCATTTTAAGCGTGCGTACAGGATGCGGCTGTACCGAGGCTGAATATCCGCGACAAGCTATTCTGCCGGGTAAAACGGGTGAGATAGTCGTGAACTATGACGGCTCAAATCGCCTGTCGGGCGCGTTTAGCAAACAGGTGCTTGTGAGGACAAACGCTCCAAAAGAATCAGTACGTCTGGTTATAAAAGGCAATATGGAGATGCCTGAAAAATAACCAGTCGGCATATCAAGCTATTTCAAAATATTACTGTCCGATAAACACCAGACTGTTTTCTTTTACACTAACAATATCTGATTATTTTGATATGTCAAAATATGAAGAGGCTTTGAGTCTATATAAGACTACAGATCTATCTGTTGTAGAAATATGTAAACAGACGAATACTCCTGTGACAGCGTTCAGAGCTT
>CAMWKV010000072.1 GCA_947174915.1 uncultured Porphyromonadaceae bacterium
AAAATGCTTATCGCTCGGAGCTGTTCCGCCGATAATTGGAAACTCATAGAATTTGTCAATTTCGTAGGTCATAACAATCAATGTGTTTGATGATTAGTAAATATGTGCAAAGATACGAAAAAATGAGCAAATTCCGTGCACACATTATTTATAAAGAAATAGGCAGTTCAAATATGTTAAATAATGTGAATTAGAGAAATTTTTCCGGATAAAATTATGTTGTATAACATATAATTTGTAATTTTGCATCAGTTTTTCATGGTATTAGATTTAAGGTGAAAAGATTATTCGTCGGGATGACGAATAATTTTTTTGCTATATGGCCTATATGTTGGTGAAAAGTTCCTTTTGTGGCCGAAATATCCATGGATTTTACTAATTTTGTCAGTCCTTTTACGAGAAAGCGATATTATGAAGATAGGAAATGTAGACTTAGGAGATCGTCCGGTGATGCTCGCCCCAATGGAGGACGTCACGGATGCTTCTTTCCGCCTCATCTGCAAGGAGCAGGGCGCTGATATGACGTATACAGAGTTTGTATCCGCCGATGCCTTGATACGTAATATCAGCGCGACGACACGCAAACTCCACATTGAACCCGGCGAGCGTCCCACGGCTATACAAATCTACGGCCGCGAGGTAGAACCAATGGTCGAAGCTGCCAGGATAGCCGAGGCGGCCGGACCGGAGATTATCGATATCAATTTCGGATGTCCCGTGAAGAAGGTTGCCGGCAAGGGCGCCGGTTCGGGCATGCTGCGCGATGTTCCGCGCATGCTTCAGATCACCCGTGCGGTAGTAGATGCGGTGAAGGTGCCTGTCACCGTCAAGACTCGCCTGGGCTGGGACTGCGAGCACAAGATTATAGTAGAGCTCGCCGAGCAGCTGCAGGACTGCGGCATACAGGCTCTTACTGTACACGGGCGCACGCGCTCGCAGATGTATACCGGTCAGGCCGACTGGGAGATGATAGGCCGTGTGAAGGCCAATCCACGGTTGCATATCCCCGTGATAGGCAACGGTGACATCACCGACGGCCCGAAACTTGTGGAGGCCTTCGAACGCTACGGTGTCGACGGTGTCATGGTGGGCCGAGCATCCATCGGTGCCCCGTGGATATTCCGCCAGATGACGAGCCTGCTCCGCACCGGACAGGAGGCGGAGGTGACTACCGCCGAGAAGTTCGCTCTCCTGCGCCGTCAGATACGCGAGAGCGTCGAGCGCATCGACGAGTATCGCGGTATACTGCATATCCGCCGCCACCTTGCCGCGTCGCCGCTGTTCAAAAATATCCCCGACTTCCGCGCAACAAGAATAGCCATGCTGAAGGCCGATAAACTCGCAGACCTTGAGGCAATTCTTGACGACATCGAACAAAATATCTTACCGCGAGTTAATAAGTTATGAAAAAGCTACTTACTATCTTCGCCCCTCTTCTTTGTTTTGTGCTTCCGGCCAGCGCCGCCGAGTCGGAAGTAGCTACCTATCGTCTTAATGTAGAGCCCTTTGTGGAACTCAACGTCGTCGACGGCGTCAAGGTAGACTGCTACCTGCGAGCCGATTCGGCCGGTATGGCATCGTTCCGTTGCGCTCCCGAGGTGGCCTCGCAGATAATGTTCTCCAACAAGGACGGCCGCCTCACCATCCGCACCGGCGCCGAGGAGACTCCTATCATAGGCGTGCCATGCCTCACAGTGTATACGGCCTCCCTCGTCAAGGTGGAGAATTCGGGCGACTCACTCGTGTGTGTCCACGGTCCTATTGTCGCCAAGACTTTTAAGGCCAGACAGATAGGCAACGGTTCCCTTGAGATACGCGACCTTGATGTGACGCAGGCCGAGGCTGGGGTCACTGCCGGCAAGGGGTCGCTCACGATAAGCGGCAAAGCCGGTAAAGCCAAGTTGAGCAATGTCAGCACAGGCCCCGTGGATGCTTCAGGACTTCTCTCCGATAATGTCAATTGCTTCATCTTCGGCCCCGGTAATATCCACTGCAATCCCGTGCGGCAGCTTCGCGTATATGGCGCCGGTTCCGGTAAGGTAGTGTATCACACTACGCCTGAGAAAGTTACGCACCGAGGGCTTGGCGTGAAGGCTACATCCATCGACAGCCTCGATGTTGCTGCAAATGACAGAGTCACAAACAATTAACCTTCAGTTTCTATCACTCATTCGCTCAAGACACGCACTGCGCGGTCGCTGAAATGGAACCTCATCGACCGCCTGTCGACGCAGGTACTCTACGGCGTCACCGGCATTGTGCTCGCTCGAGAACTGAGTACTGAAGATTTCGGTCTTGTAGGCGCCCTGCTTGTCTTTCAGGCATTTGCGTCGCTCTTTGTCGATAGTGGTTTCTCCTACGCCCTCATCCAGCGCAAACGGCCCTCTCGCCTCGACTATTCCACTGTCCTATGGTTCAACCTCGCCCTCGCGGGCTTGTGCTATGCTATCCTGGCACTGTGTGCGCCGTGGATAGCCGACATCTTCCAGGGTGACCGGCGCCTCGTTCCCTTGGGGCGCGTAATGTTCCTCGCCATCATACTCAACGCCGCCTGCATTGTGCAGGTCAACCGTCTCATGAAGGCTATGGATGTGCGTATGGTGGCGGTGTCGAATTCGCTCGGACTCGTCATTGGAGGAGTGGTGGGTATAGCGCTGGCATTCACGGGCTTCGGCGCGTGGGCGATAGTGTGGCAGACCGTCGCTATTGCCGCCGTTAAGGTGCTCGTGCTGTGGACCTCAAGCCGCTGGCGCCCGCTTTGGCGCTTCTCCTGGCGTGCTCTGCGGTCGTATGCTCGCCTGGGCACGCGTATGCTCGCTACATCATTCCTCAACACCGTCTTTCTCAATATCTACAGTTTCCTCATCGGCAACAGGGTAGGTCTCAGCGCCCTCGGCTACTATTCCCAGAGCGACAAGTGGAGCAAGATGGGCATCACCTCTATCTCTCAGGTACTTACATCGTCTTTCGTTCCGGCACTGTCGGCTGTACAGGATACGCCCGAGCGCTTTCGCGTGCTGGTGTCGAAGATGAACCGCTTCACGGCCTATATCGTTTTCCCTGCAATGTTCGGACTTATGTGTATGGCCGAGTCTATCTTCCACGCGCTCTTCGGCGCCAAGTGGGATCCGTCGATTATCCTCTTCCAGATACTCGTGCTGCGGGGTATATTCGTAGTACTCAACTCCTTGTATACCAACTATCAGCTTGCTCTCGGGCACGGCAATATCATCATGCGTCTTGAGGTGTTCCGCGACGCCGTGGCCATCATAGCTCTTGTCATCACCTTCCCCTACATGGGTCTTTCTACGGAAGCCGATCCGGTGGAAGGTCTGCGGATACTGCTGTGGGGACAACTCGCTGCCACTGTGCTCACTACGATAGTGTCGGTGGTACTTACGGCGCGTCTCACGGGGCTGTCCTTCGGTCGGTTTATCGTCGACAATGTGCCCTATCTCGCTCAGACATTGCTCATTGCGCCCGTGATGATATTCGCTGCCACTTTCGTGGCAAACTCCTGGCTCAAGATAGCCGTGATGACATTTGTAGGGCTCGGGCTGTACTTAGGCGGCAACTATATCTTCGGCTCTGCCATCCAGCGCGACGCCATCCGCTATCTCCGCGGGCGCATGTAAGCCGAGGGAGCAGATAGATGGTCAGCGACGCCAGAAGGCCGGGGTGAAGAGTACCAGCACGGTGAAAATCTCAAGACGGCCTATTAGCATCAACAGTGCCAAGACCCACTTGGCGGCATCCGGCAGCAGGTCGAAACCGCCGCCCCAACCGCGTACCTCGGTGCTGAATCCGGTGTTCGAGATGCACGAGAAGGCAGAGAAAAAGGCCTCGCCGAGAGGTACTCCCATCGCCGCAATTACTATGCCGCCGGCTATGATGATGAGCACATAGAGGCACAGGAAAGCTATCACCTTCGTCACGAGTTCCGAATTGGCGACGCGGCCGTTGATACTCACCGAGCGGATGGAATTCGGGAAGATGGTGCGCTCCACTTCATTGCGTATATTCTTGAAAAGGAAGATGATGCGGTCGATTTTCGCACCGCCGCTCGTGCTGCCTGCGCAGGCGCCGAAGAACATCATCACCAGCGCTATGCCGAGCACGAAGGCACCCCACGAACTGAAACCCGCCACGACATAACCTGTCGATGTGAGCGTGCTCACCACCTGAAAGAGCGGGTCGATGCTGTACTGCATCCAGTTGCGCCCGGACCCTCCGGCAATGATGGCCACAATGAAGAGCGCCGTCGCCACACCGATGATGCAGAGATAGGTCTTTAGTACGTCGTTGCGGCGCAGGGCAGCGAAGTCACCGCGCAAAGCTCTGTATACCAGGCTGAAATTTACACCACCGAAGAACATGAACACTATTACTACAAGCTTGACATACACCGAGCTGTCCCATGCCGTGATGCCGGCGGTATCTGTCGAGTAGCCCCCGGTGGAGATAGTGCCGAAAGCGTGGCACACACTCTCGAAGAAGGACATCGGGCCGAGCCACAGTAATAGTATGAGGATGATGGTGAGACTTATGTAGATGAGCCACAGCTGCTTGGCAGTCTGGTTGATGCGTGGACGTATCTTGTCGTGGGTGATTCCCGTCACCTCGGCATTGAACATCTGAATGCCGCCGGAGTGGTTGAGCATCGGTATCACGGCGAGCGTGAAAAGTATGATACCCATGCCGCCTATCCACTGCATCATAGCGCGCCACATGTGTATGCCGTGACTCATGGCCGAGGGCTCCTTGATAGCGGAGGCGCCCGTAGTGGTGAAGCCGGACATCGCCTCGAAGAAGGCATCTGTATAGCCCAGGTTATGCGTGCAGAACAGGAATGGTATCAGTCCGAAAAAAGAGAACACAACCCATACGGAGGCCGTAAGCAGGAAGCCGTCGCGCTTGCCCATGTGATGGCTCTGCGGGCGGATGTAGCGCGACAGGAGCAGGCCGGTGAGCCCGGTCAGCACTGTTGTGGCAGCGAAGGGCAGCCAGTCCGACTCGTGATAGAAGGCCGCCGTAAGGGTGGGGATGAGCAGGAAGCCGGCTTCGATGATGAGGAGCCAGCCCATGATGCGTCCGAGCTGCCGGAGGTTGAGCAGATGTTTGCGTTTGCGGATGTGGCCGGACATAGCAGGTGTCAGTTGAAGAGTTTTTCCACCTTGTGGAGCGAGCCGGCGAGACAGAATATCAGCACATGGTCGCCGGGCTGTATGGTAGTGTTACCTGTGATGAGCATGCCCTCGTCGCCGCGTATGAGGGCGCCGAGATTGAGTTCGCGGGGCAGATGCAGGTCTTTTACCGCGGCGCGTACTATACGCGAGCCGGGACGTGCCTCGAGTTCGGCCACCTCGGCGTCGGCAAGAGCCAGGAATTTCGACGTGCTGCAGTCGGCGTCGAGCATCAGCTGGAATATGGTACTCGATGCTATGAGTTTCTTGTTCACCACGGTGCCGATGTTGAGACCCTCGGCCTGTGAGATGAACTGGATATTTTCGACATTAGCCACGGTCTTTTTTACGCCCATCTCCTTGGCGGTAAGGCAGGTGAGGATGTTCGTTTCCGAACTGTCGCTGAGTGCTACGAAGGCATCCATGTCGCCGCAGCCCAGTTCTTCGAGCAACTCGGTATCGCGAGCGTCGCCGTGGATTATCTCGCAGCCGGGGCATAGCGCGGGCAGTCGGCGGCACACCTCGATGTCGCGCTCTATTATCTTGAATTTGAACTCGTCCTCACCCATGTTGACCAGGCGCACGGCCATGTTGGTGCCACCTGTGATGAGCACCTTCTTCACTGTTCGTTGCACCTTGCCGGTGAGTCTGAGGAGGTCGTCGATATGCTCGCGAGTGGTGGTGAAGTAGAGGATATCGCCTTGATCCATAGTGTCGTCGCCACGCGGGATGATGGTCTCATGGTTGCGCTTGATGGCTACGACGTTGAAGTTACGGTTGGCGAAACCGAAGTCGCGTAGCTTCATGCCCACCACCGGTGCTCCCTGCCGCACCTTGATGCCGGCCAGGATGATGCGTCCGTCGTGGAGCTCGAAGATATTGCGCGCCCATGTGTGGCGAAGTGCGCGTATGATATCTTTCGCTGCCAGGTACTCGGGGTAGATGAGTCTGTCGACGCCCATGCGGCGCACCAGGTCGATATTTTCTTCGGCCATGAAGTCGTAGCTGTCGATGCGGCTCACGGTGGTGGTGGCGCCGAGATTCTTGGCGATGGCGCAGGCCACAATATTGTTTGCCTCGTAGGGCATCACGGCGATGAATATGTCGCAGTCGGCGACGCCGGCCTCACGCAGAGCCTCGAAGCTCGTAGGGTCGCCCACGACGGTCATCAGATTATAGTTTGCGTCGAGGGTGGCCAGGCGCTCGCTGTTGGCGTCGACGAGCGTGATATCCTGCTCCTCAGTGGAGAGGAGGCGGGCTAAGTGTGAGCCTACTTCACCGGCTCCGGCGATAACGATTCTCATACGCGGCCGCTCAATTGTTCGATAGTATCAAGAATAGCTTCGCTGTCGAAGCCGCACATCTTGTGCTGCTGCGCCGGCGTGGCATGAGGGATGAATTTGTCGGGAATGCCCAGGCGTACGATGCGCGTCGACAGTCCGCGGGAGGCGAACCAGTCGGAGACTGCGCTGCCGAGGCCGCCGTCGATAGTGCCGTCCTCGACGGTGATGACAGGACAGCCCTTGGCGGCGACCTCTTCGAGTATCTGCTCGTCGAGCGGCTTGAGGAATATCATGTCGTACAATGCCGCGCCGATGTCCTTGTCGCGGGCTTTCTTCACGGCTGTCCGCGCATCGTCGAGCACGGTGCCTATGGTGAGTACTGCTACGTCGGAACCCTCGCAGATACGTTCGCCACGGCCTACGGGCAGCGGCGGCACGGGACCTGTGCCGCACTTCTCGCGGCAGCGTCCACGCGGGTAACGGATGGCAATGGGGCCTTCGGTATGCGCCTCGGCGGTGTACATGAGGCGGCGCAGCATATCGCCGCTGCTGGGGGCGCAGACAGTCATGCCCGGCACGGCGCGCATGTAGGCAAGGTCGAGTGCGCCGTGGTGGGTGGCGCCGTCTTCGCCTACAAGGCCTGCGCGGTCTATGCAGAATATTACGGGCAGGCGCTGCAGCGCTATATCGTTGATAATGTTGTCATAAGCACGTTGGAGGAAGCTCGAATATATGGCAACGACCGGACGCATGCCGTCCTTGGCCAGTCCGCCGGCGAATGTCACGGCATGCCCCTCGGAGATGCCTACGTCGAACACGCGGTCGGGCATCACGGCCTGCATCACGGACACCGACGTGCCCGAAAGCATGGCGGCAGTGATGGCTACTATGCTACTGTCGGCGCGTGCCAGCTCCAGGAGCGTGTGGCCGAATACATCCTGATATTTCGGCGGGGTGTCCGGGCCGGATTTATCCAGCTTCTCACCGGTGGCGCTGTCGAAGCGTCCCGGAGCATGCCATGATGCGGGGTCGGCCTCGGCCGGAGCATAGCCTTTGCCCTTCACCGTGCGCAGATGCAGCATGCGCGGGCCGTCCATGTCGCGTATATCGGTGAGCACTCGCACGATGGTAACGACATCGTGGCCGTAGAAGGGCCCGAAATAGCGGATGTTGAGACCCTCGAAGATATTCTGTCGTTTGTTGATGAGCGACTTGAGGCTATTGTTGAATCGCAGGAGAGCGCCGCGCCGCCCTTCGCTCACAAGGTGAAGCTTGCGCATACCCTTGTAGCACTTGTAGCGCAGGTCGTTGTATAGCCGCGAGGTAGTCAGTTGTGCCAGGTAGCCGTTGAGAGCGCCCACGTTGGCATCAATCGACATATCGTTGTCGTTCAGTATTATGAGCAGGTCGTTGGGGGTGTTGGCGGCGTTGTTGAGCCCCTCGAAAGCGAGTCCGCCGCTGATGGAGGCGTCGCCGGTGATGGCCACAACATTGCGGCGGGGACTCTCACCCTTGAGTCGCGATGCCACCGCCATGCCGAGGGCTGCCGAGATGGAATTCGAGGCGTGGCCGGCGCTGAATGTGTCGTATTCGCTCTCGTCGGGGTTGGGGAAGCCGCTGAGGCCGCCCATGGTGCGGTTGGTATTGAAGGCGTCGCGGCGCCCGGTGAGGAGCTTGTGGCCGTAGGCCTGATGTCCCACGTCCCACACAAGGCGGTCGTAGGGCGTGTTGAATACATAATGTAATGCCACCGTGAGCTCAACAGCGCCCATGCTGGAGGCGAAGTGGCCGGGATTCACCGACAGGTGTTCGATGAGGAATTGGCGGATCTCGTCGCACAGCTGCGGCAACTGCTCTACCTTGAGGCGGCGCACATCGGCCGGACTTTCGATGGTCGACAGCAGATTGACACTCTCCGAACGGACGTCCTTGCTCATTTCTTGACGTATTTCTTATACATGGGCACAAAGACGATGATGGCTGATGCCACGATGACAAAAGCCAGATAGAGCGTCATTTGCGCATGAGTGACGATATACCCTACGAGCCCAAGCCAGAGCACGCCGAGTACGACAAACCGAGCTATTACCGATTTTTCCATCACAATTGTTTTTTATACTAACGTGCAAATGTACTACTTATTTTCCACCCTTGCAACTTTCACCACCCGCACAGCCGCGTTAAATCAAGCGCCACAAAACAGACCGGCGTCCCGGTTGTTAATATCTAAAACATATATCAGATAATGTATTATGGAACGCATCAAAGTAAAAATCATCAACGACTCGCCCTACGAACTACCGGCCTATGAGACACATTCCGCCGCCGGTATGGATATACGCGCCAATATCACCGAACCAGTCACCCTCGGTCCTCTCGAACGACGGCTCATCCCCACCGGTCTGCGCATGCAGTTGCCTCAGGGCTATGAATGTCAGATACGTCCTCGTTCGGGTCTCGCCCTCGAGCACGGCCTCTCCATCATCAACACTCCCGGTACGGTTGATGCCGACTTCCGAGGCGACATTGGTATCATCCTTATCAATCTCTCCAACGAACCCTATACCGTCACCCCCGGCGAACGCATAGCACAGATGGTCATCAAGGAATATGTGCATGTGGAATGGGAGCCCGTCAGACGCATCGACACCACCGAGCGTGGCGACGGCGCCTTCGGCCACACAGGCACCGCCTGAGCCGCTACTCGTTCATCGTCAGAGCCTAACAACCTGAAAACCTCTGCGTACCTCTGCTCCTCTGCGCTTCCTCTGTGTGAGCCTATCCCATCCAGGGCTGCAAACGCACCGCGGCGAGAATTTGTCTCACGCAGAGGAAGCGCAGAGGAGCAGAGGAACGCAGAGGGGGGCGACGGCCACGCTTCGTCTGTGCACTTGACAGATATTGAAAGATATTGGAGTTGCTACGGGTGAAAGATAAAGAAATTAAGGTTAAAATTTGCAAAAACGAAATATTGTGCATACATTTGCAAAGTCTATAACCTTTTAAAGCGTCTACGCCTATGAGAAATCTATTTTTACTTCTGACATTTGCCCTATTCGGCATCGTCACCCTGGCCGCCTCAGAAGAGCCTGTCTCCGATGGAAGCCCGTGTGTCAAGCAAATGTGGTGATATTGAATTCTTAATTGACGATGGACTCTGCTACGGAGTATATGAACCAAACTTTCCCTCAAGGAATATATATTAAAAAGGAGACCTTAAAAAATGGACTTACACAGACTGCTAAAATTTCAATTCGTTGAGCGCCTGCTGCTACTTATAATAAGTGCATTTGTATTTTTAGATGTACATGCCATAATTGATTATGAGCGTAACGACTTAGAGAATGTAGAATCCTTAGTTAAAGCAATTGAATATGATTATCATTTGCTCTCTGAGGATTCCTGGATAGATTTACTTGGAGAGTTGAAACTAACTCTTGATATTCCGGAAGATACTGAAAGAATTGATTTCATACGAAGTGCGCAACATTTATTGCCAGGAAAAAGAGTGGTATGGGGCTGGATTACAGTGTACCCAATCTCACCAACTCTCATTTTTTCTGAATTGCCATGGGGCACATATTTTTGTGTGCGTTTTGTTCGATCAGGCTCGAACATACAAACCCCTATTTATTATATAAATGATTATATTGAAGAAGGAGATTTGGAGTGTATATATAATTTCTATGGATTTTCATCTGTACCAACAATTGGTAATATTTCAGATGTATTACTTGTAGACAAAGACTTGTATGTGCAAACGAGTATACCTCTGTCTTTATCGATCTACGATTTATATGGAAATCAAATCTATAATGATGTAGTATCCGAAGATAAGATTATACCCCTTGATAAATACAGCTCCCAGATGCTCATTGTGAGATACACGGACTCCGACAAAGCAATAACTAAAAAAATCATAGTACCCTGAAATCACATTAGCTCGGGTTGATGGCTACGGTCATCACTACGAGTACGCAAGCGGCATATACTTTAGTTTTATCTCACGGGGTTGCCGCGGGTGTGGAGATTCAACATCGAAGTGCAAAATGCATCGATCTGAATAGCCCCTATAT
>CAMWKV010000073.1 GCA_947174915.1 uncultured Porphyromonadaceae bacterium
CCCCCCGTGTAGCAGGGGTGATTTGTTTCCCTCGCCTGAGTGACCCTATGGTCATAATGCCCACGATTACTTCATAACCCATAACTCATAACCCGTACTAATCTAAACCTCTGCGTTCCTCTGCTCCTCTGCGCTCCCTCTGCGTGA
Organism: uncultured Porphyromonadaceae bacterium; assembly: GCA_947174915.1. Lineage (GTDB taxonomy): Bacteria > Bacteroidota > Bacteroidia > Bacteroidales > Muribaculaceae > CAG-873. The sequence continues at coordinate 148 of CAMWKV010000073.1, forward strand.
GCCCCTTCCATCCTGGTAGAAGGCGCTTGCGAGAAATACGGCACTTCAGTTATTGCACCTGTCTGCTGCCTGTTTTTTCTTGAATGCTTGGCAATTGCAAAAATTTCCGTAAATTTGCTCCCGAGCCCGGTATGTGGTTTGCGAGGCCTAAAATTCCGACGAAGGTTTTTGTGTGGCTGCCGATAGTTAATGAAATAAATATCAATAGAATATGCTGAAAGTTGCTGTATATTGTTCGTCGTTCGACCGGCTGCCGGAACACTGGCAGGAGGGCGCACGCATCACAGGCCGGTGGATAGGCCACAACAAGGGCCAGCTCATCTATGGCGGAATAGGCTCCGGCCTCATGGCAGTAGTGGCTCGCGCCGCCAAGGACTCCGGCGCAGAAGTAGTGGGTATCGTCCCCTCGCGCCTGCGCTGCCGTGCCTCGGCTCTCAACGACACCCTCGTGCCCGCCTCCGACCTCAATGACCGCAAGGGCGTCATGCAGATGCTCGGCGACGTTTTCGTGGTGCTCCCCGGCGGATACGGTACCCTCGACGAATTCACTACCTCGTTCTCCTACCTCAATTTCACCAACAGCCGCCGCCCCATCATCGTCTACAATCCGGACGGCGTGTTCGACTGTATCCTGGAGCAGTTCCGCCGCTCCGCCGACCTCGGACTTATGAAGCCCGAATGTCTCGAGATAATAAGCGTGGCCACCACCCCCGAGCAGCTCGCCGCAGCCCTCGAGGCTGCCACGCCAAGCGATAGCATGTCATGAAAGTATATACCCGCACCGGCGACAAGGGCACCACATCCCTTGTAGGAGGCACACGCGTGGCTAAGGACGACGCGCGCCTCGAAGCCTACGGCACCGTCGACGAGCTCAACTCCTGGCTCGGCCTCCTCGATGCCTCCGCCGACATCCCCGCCGCGGCTCATGCCACTCTCGGCCGGGCCATGAATCTCCTTTTCGACATAGGGTCGGCGCTCGCCTGCGAGCCCACGTCGACCTGGCAGCCGGAGCCCTTCCCCGCAGCCGAAGTGGAGGCGCTCGAAGCCGATATCGACGCCCTCGACGCCCTTGTGCCACCACTGAATCAGTTTGCCCTCCCCGGCGGCCACGCCGACGCAGCGCGAGCCAACATCGCACGCACCGTAGCGCGCCGTGCCGAGCGACGCATCATCACACTCTCGGCTGACGTCGCCGTTGATCCCGCCATCCTGCGCTACATCAACCGCCTCAGCGATTGGCTCTTCGTCCTCTCGCGCGCCATCAATGTCACCAATGGCGTGGCCGAGCGCTTCTGGCTGTCGCCGAAGAGGCGCTGATCTATAATGCAATATTTGAGGGGATTCTTCGTTATATGATAGTAAATGACTGATACAATGAAGAATCTCCTCTATAATATCCTCTGTGTGCTCATTGCCGGCATCATGTGCGTGTCGTGCATCGAAGACGGCTACACCTCCTCCCCGTCGGACCAGCCGGTGTTCTCCACCGACATGGTCGACCTCGGCGTAGTGTTCACCGACCAGCCCACCACCACCACCCGCTTCACCGTTCACAACCCGCATGGCAAGCAGTTGTCTATCAGCGATATCCGCCTCAGCGGTGCTGCTGCCGACTGCTTCCGCCTCAATGTCGACGGAATGTCCGGTAGCACCTTCTCCGGCGTTGATATCCGTGGCAACGATTCCATCTTCGTTCTCGTCGAGGCTACCTTCCCCGAAGGCCCTCAGCCGCAGACACTCTACTCGGCATCTATCGACTTCACCACCAACGGTGTAGTGAAGTCCCTCCCCATCCAGGCCAACGGCCAGAACGTACACCGCCTCCGGGGTGTGACACTTGACAAAGACACCCGTTTCGATGCCACGCTCCCCTATCAGGTGTTCGACTCCCTCGTCGTAGCGCCCGACGTCACCCTCACTCTCGCCGAGGGCAGCACGCTGTGTTTCCACGACGGCGCCATGCTCATCGTCCGCGGCACACTCGTTGCCGAAGGCACCAACGAAGCACCCGTCACCCTCGCCGGCGACCGAACCGGCAATGTAGTCACCGACATTTCTTTCGATATCATGTCGCGCCAGTGGACAGGCGTTGTTTTTACCGCTACATCCACCGGTAATATCCTCACTGCTACCGACATACGCAATACCACACAAGGCGTGATAATTGCCGGCGACGGCAGCGGTGACACTCAGCTCACCCTCACCAACTGCCGCTTCCGCAATAGCGGCGGCATGGTGCTCGAAGCCTATCACAGCGCTATCGATGCCGCCGGATGCGAGTTTGCCGAGGCTGCCGACGGCCTGGTATATCTCCAGGGTGGACGTCATAGCTTCGTCAACTGCACCTTTGCCAACTACTATCTGTTCAGTGCTATCGCCGGCCCGGCTATTCAGACAGCGCACATCAGTCCTGACGAAAAGACGGGACTCGACGACGGCAGTGGCCTGCCCTATACCGTCGCTGCCTTCGACAATTGTATCATATACGGCCTTGGGGGCGACCTGAGCCACGGCGACTATGCCGGTACCGACATCACCTTCCGTCGCTGCCTGCTGAAAAGCAAAGGCTCCGACGACGATAATTTCATCGAATGTATATGGGGCGAAGATCCTCTGTACTACACTGTCCGTGAGGACTATCTCTTTGACTATCGCCTGCGCCCCGACTCGCCCGCCATCGGTGTCGGCGACCCCTCGCGCATCCCTGCCCGCGCGACAGTGGACCGCTATGGCGAAGCCCGTACAGCCACTCCCGCCCTTGGTGCCTACGCCTTCACCCTCCCCACCGAAGACTGACCCGCATCCCGCAATTTTTATAAAGTATACTTCATAAAACTCCCACTTGCCCCATTTTTATTAAGTATACTTTATAAAAACATACAACGAGTCAATTTTATGAAGTATACCTCATAAAATCCGCCAAAGCATAGGTTTTATTTGGTATGATTAATAAAATCCTTATCTATTGCAGATTCACGAATATCTGAGTTGACACGAGAGAAAGCTCGTAATTGGGACAGAAATCGACAAACCGGTTGGTTGATAATCTACGCTTTATCATGTCTTATGATATGCTGCTGTGGTAAATTTTCCGGGTGGTGGGGGTGAAAATTTTGATAATCGGGAGAAAAGTGCTATTTTTGTATAATATTGGCGTAAAAACAGCTTATCTCCATGGAACAAGACCCCCGTCCTTCTGCCGAGCAGGAGGAGCAGATGATACAAGGTGCTTTCGATGAACTTCTTGCAGGCTATCTCAACAGCAACCACCGCAAGAAGGTCGAGATAATCGAACGTGCCTACCGCTTCGCCAAGGAGGCGCACGCCGGTGTGCGTCGCCGCTCCGGCGAACCATATATCATGCACCCTATCGCTGTGGCCCGTATCGTCAGCCGCGAGATAGGGCTCGGTTCGACGTCCATCTGTGCCGCCCTGCTTCATGATGTGGTGGAGGATACGGACTATACCGTGGAGGATATACGTCAGCACTTCGGCGACAAGATAGCGCAGATTGTGGAGGGGCTCACGAAGATCAGCGGCGGTATCTTCGGCGACAAGGCGTCGCTCCAGGCCGAGAATTTCCGCAAGCTGCTCCTCACCATGAGCGAGGATATCCGCGTGGTGCTCATCAAGATGGCCGACCGTCTGCACAACATGCGTACCCTCGGTAGCATGGCGCCGAACAAGCGCTATAAGATTGCCGGTGAGACGCTCTACATCTACGCCCCGCTGGCTCACCGTCTCGGCCTGTTCGCCATCAAGACAGAACTCGAGGACCTCAGTTTCAAGCACGAGCATCCGGACATATACCGCAGCATCACCGAGAAGATTCAGGAGAGCGAGGCACGACGTTCGTCGGTCTACACCGATTTCTCCGAACCCATCAAGAACAAGCTCGACGAACTCGGCATAAAGTACGAGGCGAAGGCACGCCTCAAATCCGTCTACTCTATCTGGCGTAAGATGGAGACCAAGCATCTGCCCTTCGAGGAGGTCTACGACCTCTACGCCATGCGCATCGTATTCGACTGCGACGACCAGAGCCGCGAGAAGGGTATCTGCTGGAGCATATACTCCGCCATCACCGACCTATACAGACTCCATCCCGAGCGCACCCGCGACTGGATAGTGACCCCGAAAGCTAATGGTTATCAGGCTCTTCACCTCACCGTGATGGGTCCGGACGGCAATTGGGTGGAGGTACAGATACGTTCCAGGCGTATGGACGAGATTGCCGAGAAAGGTTTCGCCGCCCACTGGAAATATAAAATAGGCGAGAGCGACGAGGAGAGCGAGCTCAATGCGTGGCTCCTCACCATCAAGGATATCCTCGACAATCCCGAGCCGGCCGATATTGACTTCCTCAACACTCTGAAGCTCAACCTATTCGCCAGCGAGATAGTGGTGTTCACGCCCGCCGGCGAACTGGTGACCCTCCCCACCGGCGCCTCCGTGCTCGACCTCGCATTCCATCTCCATACCGAGCTGGGTATGCACTGCATCGCCGCCAAGGTGAATCACAAACTCGTGCCTCTCCAGCACGAACTCAAGAGCGGCGACCAGGTGGAGGTGCTCAGTTCGAAGACGCAGGTGGCGCTGCCCGAATGGGAGCGTTACCTCGTCACCGCCAAGGCACGCACGCGTCTGCGCAAGGGTCTGCGTGCCATGCGACAGCCCGTCGTGAGCCGTGGCAATGATATCCTCACCGCCTGGCTGGCTGAGAACGACCTGCCGGACAACAATATGGTAATCACCAAGATGCAGGGTATCTTCCATGTGGGCAACCGCGAGGACCTCTGCTACGGCCTGGGCGCCGACGAGATAGTGCTCGGCGACTTCCTCCTCAAGCCTCTGCGCAAGGCTGCCGGCCAGGGCATCCTATCGAGGATTCTCACCATAGGCAAGAAGGTGACCTCCGTGGCTACCACCACCTCGCAGACTACCGCCACCCCGCCGTCCGAGACTGTCCTACTCCCTGCCGAGCCTGTCAACCCCAAGGAGACCTACCGCCTGCGCAGCACCACCGAAGGCAGCAACTTCCGATGCTCTCCCTGCTGCAACCCCATCCCCGGCGACGATGTGATGGGATTCATCGCCGACGACGGTGTAGTGGAAATCCACAGCCTCGACTGCGATGAAGCCCAGCTCCTCAAAGCCGGCTACGGCTCACGCATAGTAGCCACCGAGTGGGATGCCGACACCACACGCCGCTTCCTGGCGCATGTGCACATCGAGGGCATCGACCGTCGTGGCATATTGCAGGAACTTACTCAGCTCATATCCACCCATCTGGGTATAGATATGCGCAAACTCGACATCGAGGCCGCCGCCGAAGTGTTCCACGCCGACCTCTGGGTGCGCGTGAGCGATGCTTCCACCGTGACCGACCTCTGCCGGCGCACCAAAGAAATATCCGGCGTCACCACCGCCACCCGTATAAACTGATACAGCTCTCACAGTCGCACCAACAGTCAACGATATGAAAGAGTCCAAAAGCGATACAATCAAGAAGATACTCATCGCCATTGCCGCCGCCATAGTGATAGTATATTTCTACCCCCATCCGGAGGCCAACCGCTTCAACTACGAAGAGGGTCGCCCGTGGAACTATACCAAGCTCATAGCGCCCTTCGACATCCCCATACATGCCGACTCGGCGGCACTGCAGGCTGCCCGCGATACTCTGGAGGCTCATTTCGTGCCTATCTTCGAGCTCAATCAGCTCACCATCGACACCGTGCTGCAGCGTCTGCCGGCCACTACCAACGCCCATCTCCGTCAGCGCCTCGGCGCCGAGCTGCGCAAAATCTACGCTACAGGCGTGGTGGAGCGTGCCGTCAAGGAGGACATCGACAACGGCAAGCTGCCCAAGGTACGCATACTCGACAAGAACGTCCTCAGCGAATCGTCAACCTCGGCATTCTCATCGCCTCGCGAGGCATACCTCTACCTCGACTCAACCATCACTGACAGCACTCTGCACCACTATTTCGAGCAGGCCAATCTCCAGACCATCCTTGTGCCGAACTATACCAAGAATGAGGAGGAGAGCCGCCGACGCTACGAGTACGACTACCTCACCCTCACCGCCGACCGTGGTATCATCCTTCAGGGTCAGACGATTATCGACAAGGGTACCATCATCACCTCGCAGGACTTCACCAACCTCCGCACCTACGAGACCATGCTCAGCCAGCTCCACTCCAACGAGCACCAGAACCGTATCCTCCGCATCCTCGGCCAAGGTCTCTATGTGGCTCTGCTGCTGACGTCGATGATGCTGTATTTCAAGTTCTTCGTGCCTGCTATCTACGGCGGCCTGCGCAATATCCTATTCCTCTACTGCCTCGTGACGCTTTTCTTCCTCGTCGGTGTGGGGCTCAATCACTTCGTGGCTCAGGGCATATATATCGCCCCCATGATGATAGTACCCATCCTTGTGATGGTGTTCTTCGACGGCCGCACTGCCATCTTCGTCAGCGCCATCCTATCGCTCATCTGCGCCGGCGTCACGGCATTTGCTCTCGAATTCCTGTTCCTGCAGTTCTGCGCCACCACAGCGGCGGTCTACTCGCTTGGTGAGCTGAGCCGCCGCAGCCAGCTGCTACGCACAGCCTTCGTGGTAGCATTGTCGTATCTTGCTGCTTATGTGGCACTTGAACTCCTCATGAACGGCTCCTTCGAAGGCATCACGATGCGTATAGCAGTCTTCCTGCTCGTCAATGCCGCTCTCACGTCGATGGCCTACATACTCATGTTTGCCGTCGAGCGCCTCTTCGGTTTCGTTTCCGTGGTGACCCTCGTGGAGCTCGCCGACATCAACAATCCCATCCTGAGCCGTCTGAGTAACGAATGTCCCGGCACCTTCCAGCACTCCATTGCCGTGAGCAATCTCGCCAGCGACGCCGCCGCCAAGGTGGGCGCCAATGTGCAGCTCGTCCGCGCCGGAGCACTCTATCACGACATAGGCAAGCTCTCCAACCCGGCCTTCTTCACTGAGAATCAGCATGGTGTCAACCCCCACGACGCTCTGCCGCCGGAGCGCAGCGCCACCATCGTCACCAGTCACGTCACCGAAGGCCTCAACATGGCCGAGAAAGCCGGTCTGCCCGAGGAAATCCGAGCCTTCATACGGGAGCACCACGGTGCCGGCATGGCCAAGTACTTCTATATCACCTACTGCAACCGCCATCCGGACCAGCAGGTGGACAAGGCGCCCTTCAGCTACCCCGGCCCGAATCCTCACAGCCGCGAGACTTCCATCATGATGATGGCCGACTGCGTGGAAGCCGCCAGCCGCTCCCTCTCCGACCACACCCGCGAGGCCATAGAAGGGCTCGTCAACAAGATCATCGACGGTCAGATAGCCGAAGGGCTCCACAACGATTCGACACTCGAATTCCGCGATATCAAGCGCATCAAGGAGGCCTTCATCAAGCGCCTCATGACTATCTACCATTCCCGTATAGCCTATCCTACCGCCCGTCAGCCGCAACCGTCAGCCGATGCTAATACTGCCGCCAATTCAGCCGCTGATTCCGCTGCTAATTCGGCCGCCGGTACTGCCGCCGATGCCCCCGGGCAGGATGCCAAATAAATCCTCACGAAACAGATGAAGACCTCTCCGCAGCGACATAGCCTTATCACGGCCGCCATACTCTCAGCACTTATGTTGCTGGGGGTGCTCAGCGCGTGCTCTCCCACGAAGAACAATGCCGCCACCCGCAACTATCAGGCCTTCATCACGCGCTACAATGTGTACTACAACGGCGATACACACTTCAAGGAGACGCTCGCCGACATGGAGCGCAACTACGAGGACGACTACAGCCGCAAACTCTTCATGCACCCCGTAGAGGCCAAGGAGGACCCTGCCGCTCCTCAGCCGTCGGGCGACTTCAACCGCAGTATAGAGAAGGCACAGAAGGCTATACAGATTCGCTCTATCAAGAAGAAGCCTGCACGCAAGAGCGGCAAGCGCGACGAGAAATACAAAGAGTGGCTCAAACGCGAGGAGTACAACCCCTTCCTCCACAACGCGTGGATGATGATGGGCCGCAGCCAGTACTACAACGGCGACTTCCTCGGTGCGGCGTCCACTTTCTTCTACATCGCCAATCACTTCAAGTGGCTGCCCGCCACAGTCACGGAGAGTAAGCTCATGCAGGCCCTGTGCTATGTGTCTATGGGCTGGCAGTTCGAGGCCGAGGTGATTCTGAGGCGTATCAAGGAGGACGAACTCACCTCCGGCAATCTGCGTCGGCTCTACAATTTCGTCTTCGCCGACTTCTACCTGCATGCCGACGCCTACGAGGAGGCGCTGCCATATCTTGAAGCCGCTGTCAAGGGTGCCTCCGGTGCACAGAAGTCGCGCCTCACCTTCCTTCTCGCGCAGGTCTACCAGATACTCGGCCGCAACGATGCAGCCTACAAGGCGTATGCTCAGGCCGGTTCGTCGTCATCGGCCCCATACCGCACTAAGTTCAACGCACGCATCAAGCAGAGCGAGGTATATTCCGGCGCCGACATCGAATCCGAGGTGAAGGCGCTCCGCCGCATGACGCGCTACGACCGCAATAAGGAGTACCTCGACCAGATATACTACGCTATAGGCAATCTCTATCTGAGTCGCGGCGACACCACGGCTGCCATAGAGAACTATGAGCTCGCCAACGAGAAATCGACACGCAACGGCATCGACAAAGCTATCAACCAAGTGCGCCTCGGCGAACTGTACTTCCTCCGCGGACAGTACGACAAGGCTCAGCCGAACTACTCCGAAGCGGTGCCTCAGCTCCCCGAGACTTATCCCGGCTACAAGGCCATCAAACTGCGCTCCGACGTCCTCGACGAGCTCGCCGTATACTCGCAGAATGTCACCCTCCAGGACTCACTGCTGCGACTCGCTGCTATGGACTCCACAGAGCGGGCCGCTGTAATCGACCGCATCATCGCCGACCTGAAGAAGCGCGAGAAAGAGGAGGCCGACGCTGCGCGGCGCGAGGAGTTCCTCGCCGATCGTAATGCTGCCGGTGGCGGTCTGCAAGACAATAATACTCAGAGCTTTGTCCTGAATTCGGACAACTCGTGGTACTTCTACAACACCGCCACCAAGAATGCCGGCAAGACGGAATTCCAGAAGCGCTGGGGGTCGCGTAAACTTGCCGACGACTGGCGCCGACGCAACAAAGCTACCTTCAATACCGACGACTTCAACACTTCCGACGACAGCGATACAGCCGATGCCGATAGTGCCGAAGGCAGCGAGGAAAGCACCGCAGCCGACAAGGAGCAGGAGGCCGACGACACCGAGGCCGCTCGCCGTGCCGACCCGCACTACCCCGAATACTACCTGGCACAGTTGCCCTGGACCGACGAGGAGAAGGCTACCTCGCACGATGTCATACAGGAAGGATTGTACAATATGGGCGTTATACTCAAGGACAAGCTCGAGGACTACCCGGCGTCGCGCCGAGAGTTTGACCGACTCCTCACTGACTACCCCGACAACGTATATCGCCTCGACACATACTACAATCTCTACCTCATGTATATGCGTCAGGGCAACGAGGCCGAGGCCGAGAAGTACCGCCAACTCATCCTGTCCGACTTCGCCGACTCGCCCTACGGACTGGCGATGAAAGACCCGAGCTATCTCGACAACCTGCGCGAGATGGATGCCGTGCAGCAGCAGTTGTACGACAATATGTATGCCGCATATCTGGACAACCGTAACGCTGACGTGCACCGCGCCTACAGTGAGATGGTAGAGAAATACCCGCTGAGCAAACTCATGCCGAAGTTTATGTTCCTCGAGGCACTGGCACACGTCACCGACCGCAACCCCGAGGCCTTCAACGCCACTCTGCGCGAGCTCCTCGAGCGCTATCCCGACACCGACATCACCCCCATCGCGGCGGCATGGCTCAAGGGTATGGCACAGGGACGCGAGCTGCAGGCCGGCGTGTCGAATATGCGCGGCATGATATGGGACCTCCGTCTCACCAACGACAGCACAGCCGTGGCCGCCGACGGGCCCGCCGAGTTCACCATCAATCCCGATGTACCTCAGGCGCTTGTGTTCACTTTCCCGACGGATCGCGTGTCCGCCAACGAGCTGCTCTACGAGGTGGCGCGCCACAATTTCCGCTCATTCGTGGTGAAAGACTTCGACCTCGAACCGATGAATTTCGGCCGTCTCGGCATGCTCATCGTCCGCGGATTCGACAACCAGGAGGAGCTCAACCACTACCGCAGCGTAATGGCCGCGTCGGACGACTTCAAGCTCCCCGCCGGAGTACGACCCATCGCCATCAGCGAGGAGAACCTGCAGTTGTTGTTCGACCAGGGCCGCTCCTTCGAAGAG
>CAMWKV010000074.1 GCA_947174915.1 uncultured Porphyromonadaceae bacterium
GCAGAGAACGGCGACGTATTCTTCCAGCATCGCGAAGCTTGCAACAAGCACTACGAAGCTGTACCCGAAATCGTTGAGAACTACATGGCCGAAATCAGCAAGATCACCGGTCGTGAATATCACCTGTTCAACTACTACGGTGCCGCTGATGCCGACCGCGTAATCATCGCTATGGGCTCTGTAACACAGGCCATCCAGGAAGCTATCGACTACCTCAACGCCAAGGGTGAAAAGGTAGGTCTCGTGAGCGTACACCTCTACCGTCCTTTCTCGGCCAAGCACTTCCTCACTGCTATCCCCGCGACAGCAAAGCGTATCGCCGTCCTCGACCGCACCAAAGAACCCGGTGCCAACGGTGAGCCCCTCTGTCTCGACGTGAAGGAATGTTTCTACGGCAAAGCTGATGCTCCCCTCATTGTAGGCGGTCGTTACGGTCTTGCTTCGAAGGACACCACTCCCGCTCAGATTCAGGCCGTGTTCGAGAACCTCGCACTCCCCGAGCCCAAGGACAACTTCACCATCGGCATCGTTGATGATGTCACCTTCACCTCACTGCCCCAGCTCCCCGAGCTCGCTCTCGACGGCCACGGCATGTTCGAAGCCAAGTTCTTCGGCCTCGGTGCTGACGGTACTGTAGGTGCCAACAAGAACTCGGTCAAGATCATCGGTGACAACACCAACAAGTACTGCCAGGCCTACTTCGCCTACGACTCCAAGAAGTCCGGCGGCTTCACCTGCTCGCACCTCCGCTTCGGCGATGCCCCCATCCGTTCCACCTATCTGGTGAACACTCCCAACTTCGTTGCATGCCACGTACAGGCCTACCTGCGCATGTACGATGTGACCCGTGGTCTCCGCGACGGCGGCACATTCCTGCTCAACACAATCTGGGAAGGTGAAGAACTTGCCAAGAATCTCCCCAATAACATCAAGCGTTACTTCGCCCAGCACAATATCACCGTATATTACATCAACGCTACCAAGATTGCTCAGGAAATCGGCCTCGGCAACCGTACCAACACCATCCTCCAGAGCGCATTCTTCCGTATCACCGAGGTGATTCCCGTAGAGCTCGCCATCGAACAGATGAAGAAATTCATCGTCAAGAGCTACGGCAAGAAGGGTCAGGATGTAGTAGATAAAAACAACCAGGCTGTTGACCGCGGTGGTGAATACCACAAGCTCGACGTAGATCCCGCTTGGGCTACTCTCGCCGACGAACCCGCTGCTGCCAACAACGATCCCGCTTTCATCAACGACATCGTACGTCCTATCAACGCACAGAACGGCGACCTCCTCAAGGTATCTGACTTCATCGCTAATCCCGACGGCACCTGGCAGCAGGGCACTGCCGCTTACGAGAAGCGTGGTGTTGCAGCCTTCGTACCCGAATGGCTCGAAGAGAACTGTATCCAGTGTAACAAGTGTGCTTACGTATGTCCTCACGCTGCTATCCGTCCCTTCGTCCTCACCGATGCCGAAGCTGAAGCAGCTCCCTTCGGTGCAGCAGGTACAATCCCCGCTCTCGGCCCGACAATGAAGGGCATGCACTTCATCCAGGCTGTTGACGTCCTCGACTGTCTCGGTTGCGGCAACTGCGTTGCTGTATGTCCCGGCAAGAAGGGCGTGAAGGCTCTCGAAATGAAGCCCCTCCAGACTCAGCTCGATGTACAGAATGACTGGACATACTGCGTAGAGAAGGTATCCGACAAGTCCAAGCTCGTTGACGTCAAGGCCAACGTGAAGAACAGCCAGTTCGCACAGCCCCTCTTCGAGTTCTCCGGCGCTTGCTCCGGTTGCGGTGAGACTCCCTATGTGAAACTCATCTCTCAGCTCTTCGGCGACCACGAAATGGTGGCCAACGCTACCGGTTGCTCGTCCATCTACTCCGGTTCCGTACCCTCTACCCCCTACACCACCAACGCAGAAGGCCACGGTCCCGCATGGGCCAACTCCCTCTTCGAAGACTTCGCAGAATTCGGTCTCGGTATGAAGATTGCTACCCGCAAGCTCCGCGACCGCGTGGCACAGCTCATGACAGCTATGCTCTCCTGCGATAAGTGCTCCGACGAAATGAAGGAACTTGCCAAGCAGTGGCTCGCCGCTCCTCACAGCGCAGGCGTTACCCGCGAAGTAGCCGACAAGCTCATGCCCCTCTGCAAGGCTTGCGGTTGCGACATCTGCAAGGGTCTCGTAGAGCTCAGCGGCTTCATCGCTGCTCGTAGCCAGTGGATTATCGCCGGTGACGGTGCTGCTTATGACATCGGCTTCGGTGGTCTCGACCACGTCCTCGCTACCGGTGAAAATGTCAATGTGATTGTACTCGATACCGAGGTTTACTCCAACACAGGCGGTCAGTCGTCCAAGTCGACTCCTCTTGGCGCTATCGCCAAGTTCGCCAGCGCAGGCAAGCGTATCCGCAAGAAAGACCTCGGCCTCATCGCCACTACTTACGGCTACGTATATGTTGCTCAGGTAGCAATGGGCGCCGACCAGGCTCAGACACTCAAGGCTATCCGTGAAGCTGAAGCCTACGACGGTCCCTCGCTCATCATCGCTTACTCGCCCTGTATCAACCACGGCATCAAGGCCGGTATGGGTCACGCTCAGGAAGAAGAACAGCGCGCTGTAGAATGTGGTTACTGGCAGCTCTGGCGCTACAACCCCGCCGTAGAAGCCGAAGGTGGCAACCCCTTCACCCTCGACAGCAAGGCTCCCAACTGGGATAACTTCGAGCAGTTCCTCCTCGGCGAGGTACGCTACGCTACCGTACAGAAGCAGTATCCCGCTGAAGCAGCCGAACTCTTCGCTGCAGCCAAGGCAAATGCACAGTGGCGCTACAACAACTATGTACGCCTCTCGCAGCAGCAGTGGGGTGCCGATCCCGGTATCGCTCCCATCGAGGCCAAGAATGAGAAAATCTGATAGATAGAATCCCCTGATACTTAACGAGGGTGCGTCGATTCACGGCGCACCCTCGTGTTTGTTATATGGCATATCATCAGGCCAAAAACAGGGCTGTATCGAAATAATCCCGAGGGAGAAACAGTTGTACGGGATGTATTTTACAAAAATAGCTACGGAGGTGATACAGTGGGATTGGATGGGTCCCTACATAATTAGCTCCAAGGTGGAACAGTGGGACGGGATGGGTGGCAATAAAAATGACCTTGCAGGGCATGGAAGCATCTGCAAGGTCAAGAAGAAACAATATTCGACCAATGTTTCTCTTTATTTTTTGAACGGGTCGCCGTTAGGATCGAGACTTACTACGTAGCGGAAGGCGTTGAGGGTAAGAAGATTCTGCGTAGCATCGGTGAACTCGCGGTCGCCGTGGCCATAGTTAAGATAAGCCATGCGGTATTTGCGGTTGCGCCACACGATGGGGAAGTCACCGCTGCTGATGACATCCTTGATGCCAAGGGGATAGTTCTTTGCAGACAGTGATGCGAGCACCTCAACATCGGGATTCGTACGCGGCGAAGGATTCCACTGATACCACTCGCTCTCGGGAGCAACGAAATGCTCAGGGATATTGCGGGTGATGGGAGAATCTGTCACGTCCAGATCGACGAGCACGCATTGAGGAGGCCAGTTGTTGCAGTAGAATTGACCGCAGCCGAGGAATTCGTTCAGCCAGGGCCAGTTGGTCGAACGGGCGTTGTAAGCCGCAGCATGGAAGCCAAGCCAGCCACCACCATTCTCCATGTACTGCTCAAAGATGGCACGAGATTCAGCCGAGCCGGGAGCTGTATTGATATTGATGATAACGGAGAACTCTTTCATGCGCTCGTAGCTCCAGCCTTCGACGCTGGTTGTAGTCTCAAGGATGAAGCCATCACCGTAGGTAAGACGCTTGAAGAAGTCTATGGCCTGCATAGCGAAGTCCACATGAGCGGGCTCTGCCGTATCAGAATAGAAAATGAGCGCTTTGAAACGCGGTGCGCGGGCATAGTTAGCCGGATAAGAGGCATCCTGAGCCATTGCCTCAGATCCCATCAAAAGAAAGAGAGCGGCAAGAAATGTGTGTAAATATTTCATAACATCGAGTTTTTAGAAGTTTCTGCCACGAGGGACAGCCATTTGCCGGCCGAAGTGAGCCAGGCTTCCTTGTAGCAGGCATTGTTCGTCGGCGGCCAGTATGGTTCATCGCTGTCGGCAAGACTACGTATGCCTACAGGCATAGCACCGGTAATTTCGCCGGACGAGAAGTTGTTGATGGACGGGTAGCGATGACCTTCGCCGTATATAAGCGACTGAGTGAAAGGATTCTTGCCCACTATCCAGTAGAGTTGCTCGCGAGCAATATCCATCAGTTCGCTGTCACCGAGAGCATTGGCGCAGATGCCGGCTGCCTTACCCATTGAGGTATGTACAGCAAGGTTGCCATTGAAGATATTGAACCATACCGGGAAACGCTTCACAAAGAAACCGTCGCCGAGATCAATACCTTTTGCGGCCTGAGCCATGAACTGTTCCTGCGCATCGGAGGGAGTAAATAGATGCACCGAGGCAAAGGCTTCGGTATCCGCCGGCTCGTCGAGCCGGTATATCCCGGCAGGAACCATGCCGTAAGGCGCGGTGTACTGCATGAGAGAGCGGAGGTAGCCTCCGTAGAGAGCAATGGCATTGTGCCAGCGTTCGCAGTCGGGATGGTCCGGCATACAACGACAAGCATCGGCCAGCGACTGCATGTAGAGCTGCTCGCGTGACTGGTGGATGAAGTGCTGTACCGAACGATGCTCCGGTGTGCGATAGAAGAAGCCACAGATACCTGTGCTGCCTACGGGCACCGTGCATTGACAGTCAAGGACGTAGTCGGCATATCGCTTGGCATCGATACGGTATCGGACATCGGACGTCAGATCATAGAGCATGGAGGCAGCCCACAGAGCGGTAGCCATGTGGAGGCTTTCGCCGGTACAGTATGTGTGCTCGTAGGGACTTATCCATCCGCCGAAGCCGTCGGCATTGAATTTTTCCACAGCGAAGCTGTAGTCCTCAGCCGCCACTTTTGCAAGATAGCGGCAAAGCTCGGGATCGCCGATAATATGTGCGGCAGCATATGCTTCATATGCCGCGTAGAGGAAATTGTCGTATGCGACATTCTGAACACGCACGGTGTGAATGTCATCGTGAGAACCATTCTTGCCGTCGAGCCATAGCAGGAGGCCCATGCTTGAAGCGTGGTAGCCGTCGCCGTAGCGGTTGCGGAGCACGAACTGCAAGCCCCACAAAGCCTCTTCCTGCAGACGGGCTGCCAGGACAGGATTTCTCTGGCGGTGCGTATCGGCAAGTTCGAGGAGCGAGTGGCTCACATCGGCTGTCTGGAGTGTCTGCTGCGACAGGTCGCCGGCATCGTGCCAGCCACCGCCGTAGGGTATAGACATACCGGCGTGATGACTGAACAAGTCGGTGTGACACTGCTGATGAAGACCGGGCACCGCATAGCCGCAGCGCATGTTGAAGATGAAATTCAGCACACGCCAGCATGAGGGTTCCCATACTTCGGCACCTCCGATAGTGAAGGGTCGTGTGGTAGTGCCGTCGATTGTAAGAGTATATTCACCAGGTACGTTGAAAGCCGAGAAGTCGGCTACACCATAGCTGCCTATAGTCGTATTAGCTTGAGCCACTGTACCGGCAAATACCCTCTCCCCTGCTTTATCTGTCAGAGAGAAGGTCTTTCCGGCCATGGGAGCCTCGACTATAGCTGTCTTTGTGCCGCGTGAATCGTAGCCGCTCATTGAGTAGACTATCTGTCCGGATTCCGGCAACCAACCGCTGACTTTCTCGGTAGCAGGTACACGCTCGGCGCAGACTCCGGAGATTCGATAGACACCGCTTGAAGCGACAGGTAAATCGCGGCCATTGACCGCCACACTTAATACAATCTCGGATACGGCATCACGGCGCAGATCCTCAATCTCGAAGTAACAAGTGTTCTTGCGACCATTCTCGAGAGTAATCAGATGGGCGCCGGGAGGAATATTATAGCCCTCGCCCGTTTGCCCGAGAGCATTGCGAAAGGACAGATTGACATTCACGACACGCATGCCGGGGCATGAAGGCTCAATATCAAGATGCAGACGGTTGTATCCGTCGAGGCATACGTTGTCAAGTTGCAGGATAGCGAGACCGTTGCCATAAGTTGCGTAGTCGGGGTCATCGGCAGGCCCGGTGGCACGGGATGTGCCAAGGTCTGTAGTGACCGTGAGCACGGTTGTGTCCGCATCCATCACTACTTGACCGTGTCCACGCCCGGACCATATACCTTCGAGTGGCAGCGAGGCAAGCACCGGTTTGGCGGCACATTCTGCTTCAAGAGAGAGCGTCCGCTCCACCGGCAGGGGTGAGTGTACCATACCGGTACACTCTACCTGTGCCGTAAGAGCGGACGCTGAGAGCAGGACGCCTGTTAGAAATGTTGCGAGCATTCTTATTTGCGTACCTGGAAGGTCCAGTGGGTCGAACTGATGCCCCAGCTGTCGTCGCAGATGACGTGAGCGCCACCACCACCGGGAGCAATGAGGATGAGGTGGTCATCGTCGAGCATAGCCACGTCGAAGTAAGCCACAGGAGTATCGAGATACCAGCTGTACTGGCTCGAATTCACCTGGTGAGGTAGCTCGACGGAGAGCTTAAGCTGACCTACCCAGCCGAGAGCGGCCTTGTCGGGCGAGGTGCTCGAGGTGAGGGCGAAAGTACCCTTGGCTTCGGAGCCGTCGCTATAGTGAACGAGCACATTGGGGCCGCCGTCGCAGTCGAATTTCACATATTCGTCCATGGACACTACCTGACCGGTCCACTCGTCGGTGTCACCGATACCGTAGCACATCCAGTTGGGACCGGTAGCAGACCAGCCGTAGCCGCCACCACCTACACAGCCCCATGAGCCGTCGATATAAGTGTATGAGCCTTCGTCGTAGCCTACCCACCATTCCCAAGTCTTACCTTCGGCAGTACCGTTGGTGAGGGCTTTGAAGAGGGGATCAAGTTCATTGTCGAGGTCATCTACATGTACGGGGATATCAACGTCAACGTACTTGCCTTCGCAGAATACTTTGGCAGAGAAGTTGAGGTCGCCGGCGAAGGGCACTACTACATCAACGTAGTTCTGAGCGCCGCAGCCGAGCATGGTGGTGCCGACGATGTAGTCAAGACGGCAGTCGTAACCGGTGTGGTTGATGACACGAACCTTATTGGACTTGTTGTCGCCGTTGTCGTAGCTGAATTTCGAAGCAAACTGCTTGGCGAGTTCTTCAGCATTGGCGTTAATATTGGCAAAGGCATCGTGGTCGTCGCTTACGTGAGTATCGAGACAAGAGGTGAACGTCAATGCAGCACAAGCGAGGATGCCGGATAATATATATTTGTTCATAGTATGTCAGTGAAAGGTCTGATTAGTAAGGATTGGAGTAATTACCTTCCGAGGTGCTCCAACCGGGATTCTGCTTGAGCACACCTTCGCTCTTGCGGATTTCGTCGTCGGGGATGGGAAGGAAGCCGCGTGATTCGGGACGGTAGGGAACTGTTACCGAACGGCTGTTGCCATCGCAGAGGCAGTCCACATTGGTGCGGTGCAGAGTGATTTCATTGAGCATACCCCAACGCTTGAGGTCGAAGAAACGATGGCCTTCGAAAGCCAGCTCCCAGCGACGTTCGTTGCGGAGGTTTTCATCGCTATAGGCAACGGGGTCGAGGCCTACACGCTGACGGACACGGTTGATACCGTTGGCTGTACCGGTGAGCTCGGAATGCATCAGCAGTACGTCGGCGAAACGGATAGAGAATTCGTCCATGAGGTTGCAGGACATGTAGTCGTTGTCGGAAGCGTGGATGCCGGGGTAGATGTACCAGTAGAGGGAGATAGCACCGGGACCGTTCTGGCTGTCCTTGGATTCAACTTCGTTGGTGTGGATGTTGACAGCTACATATTTCTTGTTGAACATGTGGGTGTCTTCAACTTGGTGGCCACCGTTATCGTGGTATGTCATACCTTCTTCGGGGTCGTCAACATTGAGAATTGAAGCCTTCTTGCGGGGGTCAGCGCTGGGCCATGTCTGGTAGATGTTAGGTGTGATTGTACCACCGCCCCAACCTGTGCCGAAGGGATATACACCACCCCAGCCGTCGCCGTCGCTATTGGGGTTATCAGCATCCTGATAGCGGGGGCTGAAGAACAGTGCGGTGAGGTTACGACCGTAGTACTGCTGTCCCCAAGCGTGCTTGATGGCGAAGAGTACTTCGGGATTGTCGCGATAGCCGGGCTTGCGTTCGTCCTCAGCATTGAGGCGCCATCCCTGCCAGCCTGCGCAGTCGCCGAGCCAGCTATAGCCTTCTTTCTCATTGAGCCAGTAGTCGCCGGCAGCGGAGAATGCCCAGAGATCACCGAACTTGGGGGTAAGGTCGTGACCGGACTTGTTGATACAGTCTTCGAGGTTGGAGATTACCTGTTCTTTGGTGACAGTACCTTCATCTCCGGGAAGAGTGATTTCAGTCTTGGTATAAGTGCCGGAGTAGAAAAGATATACGCGAGCGAGGAGCGCTTCGGCAGCCCAGCGGGTGGCATGACCGTCGTTGCCTACACCGTTGAGACCGGCGTGAGGATTGGCGGGCAGCAGCTCAATGGCGCTGAGAAGGTCGGAGGCAATCTGACCGTATGCTTCATCTACCGGAGCCTGGGGCAGATTGGCAGGTTCGGGAGCGAGAGGCATGGGGACGTTCTCGAACAGACGCACCAGATCATAGTAGTAATAAGCACGCATGAAGTATGCTTCGCCCATGATACGGTTACGGGTAGTCTGGTCGCCGCCCCAGTCGATTTTCTCATCTACCGAGAGGAGGTAGTTGCAGCGGTACACACCCTGGTACATGCGTTCCCAGAGACCTTTGTACTGGTTGTCGTCGGTCTTCTTGAAGTTTGCTACGGACTGGGGCTGAGCATCATCCTTACCACCGCCGCCAAGGCGCTCGTCGCTCATGAGTTCGGCAACGAAGAGTACATTATTCTGAGGACGGTCGCTGTCGCCCATCACGGGACGATAAATGCCGGTGAGAATTTCCTCGGCATCGCTGATGCTTGAGGGGAAGTTGCTCGAGTCCTTCGATGTCAAGTTATCGGTATCCAGGAAGCTCTCCGAGCAGCTGCTGAGCAGTGCACCGGCAAGAACTATGGTGAAAATATTTTTCTTTAACATGGTCAAGTCAGGAATTAGTATTTAAGATTGACACCAATGAGGAAGGTACGGCTGGAGGGATAGAAACCCTGGTCAACGCCCTGTACCCAGGCTGTGCCGCCCCAGTTACCGTCAGAACCGATTTCGGGGTCGAAGCCTTTGTAGTTGGTGATAGTGAAGAGGTTGGTGGCGCTCACGTAGAGACGGCACTGAGAGAGAGGCATAGTGGGCACGAGCTTCTTGAAGTCGTAGCCGAGGGTGAGAGCCTGCAGACGGAAGTAGTCGGCATTGTCAACATAGATATCGGAGATGTACGACCAGTTGACGGAAGAGGTGGTGGAGGGCTTGGGGTAGCGGTTGGAAGTACCTTCGCCGTGCCATACCTGCGATGCGAGGTTGTAGGTCCAGTTGTCGAAGCCGGAGGTGTTGTGGTCGCGATAGCAGTTGGCAATCTGCTGGCCGAATGCACCGTAGCCATTGACAGAAAGGTCGAAGCCCTTGTAGAAGAACTGGAGGTTGATACCGAGAGTCACATCGGGATGAGGATCACCGATATTGGTCTTGTCGGCATCGGATATCTGGCCGTCGCCGTCGCGATCCCAGAAGATTACGTCACCGGGAGTAGCGTTGGGCATAATCTTGTTGCCGTTGGCGTCAACATAGGCGTCGATCTGAGCCTGGTTCTGGAAGATGCCGAGTGTCTTGTAGCCGTAGAAGTAGCCGATGGGTTCGCCCACTTTGATACGGGAGATATAGCCGGAGTTCTGGAGTACTGCGTCGCCGGGACCGTCGATTGTACCGGAGTCGTTAGCGAGACGTGTCACTTTGTTCTTGTTGTAAGCGACATTGACACCTACATTGTAGCTGAAGTCGTTAATCTGGTCTTGCCAGCTGAGGCCGAGTTCGACACCCTGGTTGAGCACGTCACCACCGTTGACAGTAGGAGCGCCTGTACCATAAGAAGCGAGGATAGGAGCATTTACGAGCCAATCCTTGGTGGTCTTGCGGTACCAGTCGAAGTTCACACCGAAGTGGTTGTGGAACATACGGGAGTCAAAGCCGATATCCCATTGGTTGGAACGTTCCCAGGTGAGGTCGGGGTTAGCAATTTTGTCGGGATAAGAACCGATGACCTTGCCCACCTTGTCATCACCGAAGAAATAGTCGGC
>CAMWKV010000075.1 GCA_947174915.1 uncultured Porphyromonadaceae bacterium
CGAGCTTGGAGTCGATGTTCCATGCGTCGGCGGCGTCGAGGGCATCTTGAAGTTCGGCCTGGCGGGCTATGAGGGCGTCCATCTTGTCGGGGTCTTCGAGTACTTCGGGGTCGCCGAAGGCATTGTTGACCTTGTCGAACTCTGCCAGTAGATCCATGATGGGCTGTACGCCCTCGCGTACTACTTCGATGACAGTCTTGTTGGGGTCGAGCTGAGGCTCCTGCTCGAGGTAGCCTACGGTGTATCCGGGCGAGAATACCACTTCGCCGCGGTAGTCCTTGTCGATGCCGGCGATAATCTTCAGGAGAGAAGATTTGCCGGAGCCGTTCAGACCGATGATGCCAATCTTGGCGCCATAGAAGAATGACAGGTAGATGTCTTTGAGTACTTGTTTCTGAGGCGGGTATATTTTGCTTACGCCCACCATCGAGAATATGATTTTTTTGTCGTCGGCCATAGTAGGGGAGTAGGGGAGTTAAGGGATGTGTCGTTATATTAGCGGCGACCCTTCACTGAGGGTGCGAAGCGTACGGGGTAGTCTACGGGTACGCGTCCGGTGAGGATGCGGTTGAGTTTGCCCTTGATGAGCTGACGTCGCAGTCCTGAGAGATGGTCGATGAATACCTTGCCCTGCAGGTGGTCGCATTCGTGCTGTACTATGCGTGCGAGGAATCCGGATATTTCTTCGGTGTGGGGCTTCATGTCTTCGTCGAGCCAGGATAGTCTTATGTGCTCCACGCGAGGGACAGCTTCACTGATACCGGGTAGGCTGAGGCAGCCTTCGGAGCGGCTCACTTCGTCGCCGTCGAGGATTTCGACCTCGGGGTTGATGAGGGTGAGCTTGCGACCGGCGCAGTCGGGGAAAGTGTCGGACACCGGGTCGGCGTCGATCACCACGAGTTTGATGGAGCGTCCAATCTGTGGAGCTGCCAGGCCTACGCCTTCGCTGTCGTACATGGCCTGATACATGTCCTTGACGAGGGTGCGGAGTTCATCGGTCATTTCGGTCACGGGCTCGGCGGTGGCGCGGAGCACGGGATGACCATACATATATATAGGTAGTTTCATAGCGGGTATGAGGGGTATTATCGGTAATATTTACTTTCGCGGTATTGGCGACTTTCGAGGTAGTCGTTGAGGATGATGGTGGCAGACATCTCATCTACCAGCGCTTTGTCGCGCCGTGCCATCTTGGACAGTCCGCCGTCGAGCATGGCTCTGTGAGCCAGCACGGAGGTGAAGCGTTCGTCGAACGATTCGATGGGTATCTCCGGTATTGCCTTTGCCAGGCGTGCTATGGCCGGACGCAGGTAGCGGGTGGACTCGGACGGGTCGCCGTGCATGTCGCGTGGCTCGCCCACTACTATGAGGTCGACCGACTCGCGGCTACAGTAGTCTTTGATGAATTTCTCGAGCGTATGTGTGGCAATAGTGCCTACTCCGGAGGCTACAATGCGCAGGGCATCTGTCGCCGCGATGCCGCAGCGCTTACGTCCGAAATCAATAGATAATATGCGTCCCATTTTCATTGCAAAATTACGAATAATACCCCGTCCTGCCAAATAAATTCCACTTATGGGGAGCGATTAAACATTTTGTAATCAAATTATTTGTTAAATTACTAAAATATTCGTGGAGGACTTCGTTTGTTGAAATATTTTTTGCTATATTTGCAATTCATTTTGAATAAATCCAATCACAATATACGTATTAATGAAACAAACATTACTTCTCACATTGTTGGCTTCCGGAGTTATGACTATGTCGGCCGGCATGCCTGCACCGACTTTGGAGCGCGTTCAGATGAAGGACGCCGTACAGACAGTACACGCAGTCAATACCGCTTCGAAAAGCCGTCGCGTGGCTCCCGGTATCTCGGAGAGCAACAAGGAAGGCCTCAAGAAGCTGCGCATCCTTGACCCTACAACTTCGAAAATCAACGTTCAGAAGCAGCGTTCTGCCGGCAAGATGAAGGCCGCCCCCGAGGGTGCCACATTCTTCGAGAGCTTCGAAGGCTGGAATGGCACAGACTCCGAGTGGGTGCCCGAAGGCTGGACTGTGGAGATGAAAGGTGAGGTGTCCCGCGACTTAAGCTGGACCCCTTCTGCGTGGACGAGCTACTACTATCCCGCACCCGCCGACGGTGACTATTACTATGGCGTGAGCTACTCTTATGAGAATCCTCAGGACGAGTGGCTTATCTCTCCCGAGATTCCTGTAGGCGAGAATAATGTCCTTACATATTGGCTCTATCTCAGCCCTGCATATATCTACAGCATGGATAATGTAAACTGGGATACATTGCAATTCGAAGGCGACCGTCAGATTGCTGCCAATGTACAGGTGCTTGCGCAGGTGGATGGCGGCGAATGGGCTGTTATCATGGACTATGCCGAGTACTACAATCAGTATACCCTTGAGGAGCTTCTCTACATGGAGCCCGAAGGCCTTACCAAGCAGTCGGTGAGCCTCGCCGACTATGCCGGCAAGGAAGTGAAGTTCGCTTTCCGTTACTACGGTCTCGATGGTAACACTGTCTACCTCGACGCTATCGCAGTAGGTCTGCCCGAGCTGGATGGTATCTCTTACATGAATCCTTTCGAGAGTCTCTACTGGGGCTTCGAGCGCGACTGGTACCTCTCCTTCGTAGGTCTTGACATCGCTCAGTACCCCGTATTCTCGCCTCTGACATGGAACAACTACTCCGATGTCTATGACTGCGACTTCACCTGGGGGTACACTGACCCCGTGACCCGCGATTGGGCCGAGGACAGCACAGACCCCTGGTCGCTCGCACTTACCTATGAGCCCGACTACACCGATGCTGCCACCAAGCGCAACAACTTCTTCCTTCCTCCCGTGCTGTCTGCCAGCGCTCCCGGAGCAGGCTCCGGCTCTTACCAGTCGCCCGTAGCTCTCATGCAGGCCGGCGGCAAGGCTGAATACAAGATGGCCGGCGGTGACTTCAACGCCAACCTCCTGCCCTTCGCCGTTGCCAGCGACGGTGTCGCCCGTGTGACTGTGAGCGACGATGATATGGGTGCACTCTCTATTCCTGTATTCGGCTACAACCAGTTCGTAGATCAGTACTGGCTCAACTACAGCCTCAACGGTGCTCCCGCTGCCGAGGGTGACTACTCGCATCTCGAAGCAATCGCCAACCTCTTTATGGCTCCCGCCGAGGCTCCTCTGGTAGTGAACGGTATCACCGTCTATGGCTACGGCAACATAGGTGCCGACGTTGAACTTACGGCTACTATCTATGCTCTTGATGAGTCTATGAGTGCCGACTTTGAAGCTCTCGAAGCTGTAGCCACCGCTACTTGCAAGGGTTCTGATCTCAATGCTGAGTATGAGGATGATTCCAACGGCTACATCTGCATTCCCTTCGACTTCGAACAGCCCGTGGCTCTGCAGTCGTCGGCCGAGCATCCTGCGTTCCTTATCATGTTCTCGGGCTTCCGCAACGAAGGTGTGAAGTACTTCGCTCCTCTGCAGTCGGCCATTCCCGATCCTAACTACCTCTGTCTCGGCTATATTCTGAACCATATCGACCTCAGTGCTTCCGGCCGTCCGGCCTACTACTCTCTCAAGCCTATGGTGTACAAGGCAGATGGTGAGTATGTTGATCCCTATGCCTCCTTCGCTATCGCCCTCGAGGCCGAATACCCCTGGCTCACCTGTGATACCGAGGAAGTTGTATTTGACGATGACACCGAGGTGGTACCCGTACCTCTTGGCAGCTACTACGATGGTAGCAAGCTCAGCGTTGAGACTCCCGAGGGTATTAATGCAAGTGCTACCGGCCGCTATGACGAGTGCGTGCTCACCGTTACCTGCACTACTGCCGACGCGAAAGATGGCAACATCGTAGTGAAGGCTCCCGGTGTGGAAGTCACTATCCCCGTCAAGGTCACCAAGTCCGGTATCAGCAGCATCGACGCTTCCGTAGCCGGTCCTGCCACTATCTACGACCTCTCCGGCCGTCGCGTGGATGCCGACGCTCCCGGTGTCTACATCATCCGCAACGCTGATGGCACTGTCGCCAAGCGTATTGTGAAGTAATACCACTGAATATCCTATAAGCCCAGAGGGTGCACCGAAAGCAATATCGGTGTACCCTCTTTTTAATTGGCGTGCTTAAGACTTGCTATGTCGTAATTTTTGCGTATCTTTGCCGAAATTCATTTCTGCAACTCGGCTCTCCATACGCTGATATCATGCATAATAATCACTCAGACATCGAACCGAAACGAGTGGACCTCCGTGGTGTAAAGGTCTATGCATTCCCGGACCGCGACGCTTTGATCGACTATGCCGATGCCCGAAAGGGTCTTGTCGTGGCTGTAAATGCCGAAAAGATTCTCAACGCCAACGATCTTACTCGTTCGATCATAAATAACAATATAGGCTACACCGATGGCTCGGGTGCCGTCATGGCCGTGCGCCAGAAGGGTGCCGATGCTGTCAAGATTGCCGGTTGTGAGCTGTGGCTCAGCATCATCGACCGCTTCCACGGCTCGAAATCTTTCTACATCATCGGCGCCAAACCCAAGGTACACGAAGCTACCGTGGCGAAGCTGCGTACGCTGTACCCTGATATCAATATAGTGGGCTCGCACCACGGATACCTTGACGGAGAGGCCGGTCGACAGGCTCTCATCGACGACGTGGCGGACAAGAAGCCGGATGTGGTCTTCGTGGCTATGGGCTCGCCCACGCAGGAGCTGCTGATGGCCGATATGTTCAAGCGGCACAAAGCTATCTACCAGGGTCTTGGCGGCAGTTTCGATGTGTTCACGGGCACTGTGCAGCGTGCGCCGAAGTGGTGGATTGACCATAATCTTGAATTTGCCTACCGTCTCATCAAGCAGCCCAAACGCATCAAGCGTAATATCAAATATGTGGTATATGCCTGGTGGCTACTCACTCATAATTTCTGATAATCTATATGGAATTCTCTGATATACAACTCGCTGCCGCCCTCAAGGTGGGCCATGCTATGGTAGAAGCCGACGGACAGACGAATCCGGCGGAAGTCGAAGTGCTCTTCGGCGGACTCTCCGAACGGCTCGCAACGGCCGAGGTCCGCGAGGAAATCGAGCGCATGGCTGCCAGGCTCGAATTTGCCGAGATGCTGGCGATACTCTCCGATATGACCGAAGGACACAAGCGCTATATCGCCGGATATCTGGCTTCTATCATGGTGTCGGACAGCGACATCGACGAGATGGAAGTGCGTCTGTGGCGTCTCATTTCCAATATGTGCGGCTTCCCGAAGATGACCGTCCGAGAGGCCGTTGAGTTCTGGGCTTCCCACTGACACTGATTCTTTATAGATTTTTAAATCATTTAAAGCGCCTTAATTGTCGTTAAATGAGTAATTTTGTCGCCGAATGAAAGTGAAACTCACCATCGATAGAGGCAACACCGCCATAAAATGTGCCGCATGGAACAGTGACGGCACAATCGTGGCTACGCGAAAAGGCGACGAGAGCCTGCCTGCGGCAGATCTTGTACGTCTGATGGCGCGCGAGGTCTTCGGCAATCCCGATGAGATGTTCGATTCTATTGCATGGTGTACCGTGGTGGCTTCCGAGCATGCTGATGATGAGGCTTCGCTGCAAGAAATCGGCGTACCACACCTGGTTGAACTCAAGGCCTCGATGCCGCTGCCGGTCAATATCGCCTATCTGACCCCCGCCACTCTCGGCGCGGACCGTGTGGCCGCTGCCTTGGGCGCAATAGAGATTGCCGGCGACTCCAGGCCGCTGTTGGTGTCTGATATAGGTACTGCCGTCACATACGACTATGTGGCCGACCGCACTTTCCGCGGCGGTAATATAGCTCCGGGTATCGACCTGCGTCTCAGAGCATTGGCGGCTTTTACGGATGCTCTGCCTGCTGTATCGGTCAGCGGTGGAGACATCCCTCTGTGGGGGCGCACAACGGCCGAGGCAATGCGCTCCGGTGCCGTACGCGGTATCGCTGCCGAACTGGCCTACTACCATGCCGCCGCCGGCGAGGAAGCCCTCGCTGTCATCACGGGTGGCTCGGCTGAAGTCCTTGTGAATGAGCATATTCTCACATTTGAATATATATACGACCCCTATCTGGTACATCGGGGTCTTTATAGCTTGATAAAAGATGAAGATTAATCTGACGGCCATACTGACGGCCATACTCCTGACAAGTACATTCGCCCTCTCGGCACAGAATGGTACCATGACGCCCTATTCCGCCTACGGACTCGGTATCCTTCGCGATGGAGCCACGTCGGCCCAGCGTTCGATGGGTGGCGTGGGATACGCCATGCAGTCGGGCAGGCAGATAAATGCCATGAATCCCGCCTCGTATGCCGCCATGGACTCGCTCACTTTCCTCTTTGATATGGGTGTCGATGTGACGGCGCTATGGCAGAAGGAAGCCACTGCAGACGGGCACAACAGTGACCGGAATTTCGGCGGTGGCCTCGACTATGTCACCATGCAGGTGCCACTGGCCAAGAATATCGGCGCTTCGGTAGGTCTCATTCCGTTCTCCTCCGTGGGCTACTCTTTCGGCAGCGAGATTGACAACGGTATCGACACGCGTCAGGGCTCAGGCAGTCTCAATGAACTCTACCTCGGTCTCGGCGTCCGTCCCTTCAAGGGTTTCTCGGTAGGTTTCAACGCTTCATATCTTTTCGGTACCCTCCTCAATGAGACTTACGCCTACATAACGGCGGCACAGAGTGCGCTCTTCCAAAAGCAGTTCGAGGTGCGCGACTACCGCTTCAATTTCGGTGCTCAGTACAGCTTCGCTCCCGCTGCGAATCATCGTGTGAATCTCGGTCTGGTCTACGCTCCCGGCAAGAGTCTGCTCGGCCACTCCCGTCAGGTCTACTATGATACCGCCCTCGATTCCGGGCCTCAGTTCTCTGACCGTCAGTCGCTCAAAGACCGTTATTCCATACCGGAGACGTGGGGCGCCGGCATCAGCTATACCTTTGACCGCAAGCTCACCCTCGAAGTGGACTACACCTACCAACCCTGGAGCAAAGCCAAGTATAGCTATGACGAGGATCAGCCTCACACGCAGACCTACGATAACCGTACCAAGTGGGCTGTCGGACTTCAGTATGTGCCGAATTTCCGCGGCGGATACTTCAGCCGTGTCAACTATCGCCTCGGTACATATCTCAACGATGACTACCTCGTGATTCGTGGCAATCAGCTACGCGACTATGGTATCACTGCCGGCTTCGGTTTCCCCGTGCCTCAGTTCAAGACCACCATCAACCTTGGCTTTGAGTGGAAATATCGCCACGCGCGCCCCAATCCGCTCATCAAGGAGAACTATTTCAACATCACTCTCGGCATCAACTTCAACGAGATGTGGTTCAGACAGAGTAAGATATATTGATACCCGTGTCGCAAGAACAGTTGCGATTTCAGTCAGGCCGCCGGGCGAATGGTCTTCGCTCGCTGCCGTTTTTCGCCGCAACTCTATGGGTTGTGGCGGCTGTCTTTGTGGCTTGCTCGTCCGATCAGAAGCGCTACGTCCCCAATGTAGGCGACGGTACGGCGACGCCCACCATGACTACCACCGATGTCTCCACGCTCATCAGCGACTCGGGCTACACTCGCTATCACCTCGTGGCGGGTCTGTGGCAGATGTTCGAGGATGCGGAGGACCCCTACTGGCGTTTCCCGGAAGGTCTCGAGCTGGAGCAGTTCGACGATAACGGTATGAACACTGTAGCTACAGTAGTATGCGACTCGGCAGTGTACTTCTCGCGTCGTAAGTTATGGCGTCTCGACGGCAATGTCGTTATGGTCAATACCGATGCCGACTCATTCCTCACTCAGCAGCTATTCTGGGATCAGACCGAGCGTAAGATATTGTCTGACAGCTTTATCCACATTGTACGCAGCGACAGAATCATCGAAGGCTACGGCTTCGAGTCCGACCAGTCGATGAAGTACTATTCCGTCAACCGTCCCACCGCCATCCTGCCTGTCGACGGCATGCGTACACGCAAAGATGCAGCCAAGGATACTGCAGAGGATACCATGCCGGCTCCGGCAGCGGCAGGCGCACCGGTCCCTGTGCGTGACCTTCGCAAGAAATCCGGCCGTCCTGCACCGTCGAGCGCCTCCGCTATGCGTAGAGCGGACCACGTCAAGGCCACCGTTGAGCCGACAATGGCTCCGGCCGACCCTGCCGACGTACGCCCCCAGAAACTAAAACGAAACTCAAACTAAAAGCTATGTCACCCTCCGACCCGGCTATCTGGATCACCATCACTTTAATCTCTCTCATACTCTCAGGCCTATTCTCGGGCGTGGAGATGGCATTCGTCACCTCCGACAGAGTGCGCGTCGAACTCGACGTCACACGCGGTGGATTTATCAGCCGCATTATTAACAGATTCTATTCGAATACCGAACTTTTCATCTCCACCCTGCTGGTCGGGAATAACATCGTTCTCGTCATCTACGGTATGGGAGCGGCGGCGCTCATAGAGCCGCTACTCGCACAGTTGTGGCCCAACGAAGCCTTTATCCTCTTCGGACAGACCATCATCTCCACGGCTGTCATACTCCTCACCGGCGAGTTTATCCCGAAGACGCTCTTCGGCATCAACCCCAACTCATCCCTCAAGGTCATGGCAGTGCCCATGTACCTATTCTATATCATTCTGTATCCAGTATCGCTGTTCACCTCATGGCTGTCGCGCACGCTGATGCGCCTCGCCGGTGTCAAAGATGCTGCTAAACACCTTCATCTGATATCAATAGGCGATCTCGGCGACTACATCGAAGAGACCATTGACGACCTTGAAGAACAGAAACAGGAAGTTGAAAACGAGGTCAAAATCTTCCGCAACGCCATCGACTTTTCGTCTACCCATGTGCGCGACTGCATGATTCCCCGCAACGAAATTGTTGCCATCAATATCGACACCGGCACACGTGAACAGCTCGTCGAATTATTCACCGATACAGGTAGATCAAAAGTCATCGTCTACCGCGACGATATTGATACCATCCTCGGCTACATACACGTCAGCGAACTTTTTGACCCGGGTATCGACTGGAAAGAACGTATTAAGCCCGTACTCTATACTCCCGAGAACCTCCTCGCCAACAAGATGATGCGACGCCTGCTACAGCAGAAACGCTCCATAGCTATCGTTGTCGACGAGTTCGGTGGTACTGCAGGTATGCTCACACTCGAAGACCTCATGGAAGAAATCTGTGGCAACATCGAAGATGAGCACGACAAATCCGGCCTCACAGCGCGTGAGGTAGAGCCGGGTATCTATGAATTCTCCGCACGATGCGAGATAGCCGACATCAACGAACGCTTCCACCTCGAACTGCCCGAGGACGACGCCTACCAGACCATCGCCGGCTACATCCTCCACACCACAGGCACTATTCCGGCGCAGGGTGATACCGTCATGATAGGAGAAGACCGCTTCGACATCGTCAAGAAATCCGCCGCGCGCCTCGAACTCATCCGCCTCTCGCGCCCCCTTCCCACTCCTACAGAGCAATAAAGCTCTCCCGGCACTCTCGCATCCCATCCCTCCACGATATTTCCGCCTCTTTCCGCCCGTAGCTCGCGCACGACAGCTTCGCCGTGTGCGAGCGTATTTTGTTTATGTCGTCTCGCAGGGCGACCCTACGTCAGGATGGCCCGCCTACTTTATAACTCATCACTCATCACCCATACTTATCAAAAACCTCTGCTCCTCTGCGCTCCCTCTGCGTGAGCCCCTCCCATCCAGGGCCTGAAACGCGGGGCTGCGAGAGTTTGTCTCACGCAGAGGTAGCGCAGAGGAGCAGAGGAACGCAGAGAGCGGGGGTCATGGGTCGCCCGGACCCAGTGCAGGTTCTGTTTGTCTTAGGGTGTTTTCCGTCGGCTGCTCGGTGTAAGTTTCTCGAAGTCGGTGGGCGAATAAAATAAAAGCGCCACCGGCGAATGCCGACAGCGCTGCTTTCTAATAGTCGGGGTGACTAGACTCGAACTAGCGACCTCACGCCCCCCAGACGCGTACTCTAACCAACTGAGCTACACCCCGTCTTTCTGAAAAGCGATGCAAAGTTACAGCCATTTTCCGATATATGCAAATTTTTCGGCAAGAAATTTTGCAAAGATTTTTCGCCGATGGTTCAGACCTACTCTCAACTGACAAGTGCAAAATTAGCGATTAGTCGGAAGAAAACCTTCT
>CAMWKV010000076.1 GCA_947174915.1 uncultured Porphyromonadaceae bacterium
AAGGGTCGGGGTGAGAAGACTCGAACTTCCGACCTCCACGTCCCGAACGTGGCGCGCTGCCAACTGTGCTACACCCCGATTGGCTAAGCGACCGCAAAGATAATGCAAATTTTTCGTCTGTGCAAGATTTTAACATTTTCGGCCTTATATTTTTACTTCTTCCCGCCTGAGTTTCCGCCGAGCAGGACACTTCGCTACCGCGAGGACTGAGCTGTCTCTGTTGCAAGCAAGCTCAGGTACTGACGCGAGGATTGGACCACTCTCCGGCTAAGGTTGCAGGGCGTTTCCCTGTAAATAATTTTACACCTTTCAGAACTTTTTGCCACCAAAGCGCTTGCAATTCAAAATAAATGTATAAATTTGCAATTCCAACTCACGGCCTCCGGTCATCCGAGTTGTTTTTCCTCGCCAAATTCAGCATCATTTCCACTGCAATTTCTAAACCGGATTTTAAGATATGAAAAAACATTTACTCATCAGTGCCTGCGCTTTAATGGCCGCCGCGAGCCTCGTGGCCGGCCTTCCCGAGCGTCACACTTCAGCGATGAAGGATCTGCGCACCCAGACCGTCAACCGCCACGCCGTCATGGCGCGCGCTGCCGGCACCACCTACTCCGTACCCTACGAATGTACCCTCGGCAAAGGCACCGTCGACGACTACACCGTCATCGATGCCAACGGTGACACGCGCACCTGGAAGCCCGGAGGATTCACCTCCTACTCTGTATGTATGGCCCCGAACGCCGACGGGTTCGACGCTGCCGACGACTGGTTCATCACCCCCGCCATCACCATGGAGGCCGGCAAGAGTTACCGCGTGGCTTTCGAAGCCGGCATGACCCTCTCCAAGACCGAAGATATCTTCGAAGTAATGGCCGGACAGGAGCCCACCGTCGAGAGCATGACAGTGCGCATATCGCCAGTGTTCTCCTACCCCTGCAACAACAAGGCCTTCATGCCCTACGAATACACCTTCTCACCTGCCGAGAGTGGCGCATATCATGTCGGGTTCCACTGCATGAGTCTGAAATCCAATTCAGGAACGCCCAAGCTCTGCAATCTGAAGATAGAGCAGACCGAAGCCCCCGTCACAGTACCCAACAACGCCCAGGAGGTACCGTTCGACAGCCCGCTGGGTAAGAATGACCCCCTGATGGCTTACTACACCACCATCGACGCCAACGGCGACGGCCGGTCGTGGAACAACACTCTCTCCACCGGTATCACCTGCATGAAGCCAAACGCTGCCGATGTCGACTACAACGACGACTGGCTCATCACGCCGCCCCTGCACCTCTTCGCAGGCAAGCAGTACTCTTTCTCCGCCCTCGAATCGTCCGCCCTCAGCGGTTCTACCGACGAGGTGACAGCATTCTATATCGGCACCGCTCCCACCGTCGAGGCCATGAGCACCGAACTCATCGCCGAGCACCGCACCACCGTGCGCGACACTCCCGTGGAGACAGCATTCACCGTCCCCGCCGACGGATACTATTATATAGGTGTACACTGCACATCCCCCAAGGCCACCGGCGGCAACTACAAGCTCGCCAACCTCGCCGTGAAGGACTACACCAAGAAGATAGAACCCGCCGCTGCCGGTACCCTTACCTACGACATCGCTCCCAAGGGCGAACTCAAGGCCACCCTCACCTACACCGCCCCGACGGTCGACGTCACCGGTGCACCACTGGAGTATCTTTCCAAGGTAGTCATCACCACCAACTGGGCCTATAAGACCGAGCTCACCGACGTTATCCCCGGCGGCACTTACACCGTAGAGACCACCGATCTATGGGACGGTAATCAGAACCGTTTTGAGGCCGTAGCATACATCGACGACATTGCCGGCGAACCGCTCCTTATCACCGGCATCTTTGCCGGCGAGGACACGCCCCTCGATGTCACCAACCTCAAAATCAGCCTCTCCGACGACTACACCAAGGTGGTCCTCAGTTGGGACCCCGTAGGCGAAGTGGGCGAACACGGCGGCTGGGTCGACCTTGACAACCTAAAGTACTTCATCTTCGACGCCTTCGGCTCATACTATGACCCCGCCGTAGGCTCCACCACCGACACCTCCTTCACCATCGACTTCGGCGACCTCGACAGCCAGGACTTCGCCGCCTATCAGGTGACAGCCTGCGTGGGCGACTACAACGCCTCCCTCGGCGTGACATCCGACATCGTTGTCGTAGGTAAGCCTGACCCGCTCCCATTCCACGAGAGCTTCGCCGACTGCTACTATCAGCAGATGTGGGTTGTCGACCCCGAAAGCGACGGACAGGTGATGGAAGGTCTCTTCGCCGACGGCGAACTCCAGACCAACTTCGACGATGAACTCGCCCCCGCCGAATACCTCAACTCGCAGGACGGCGACAACGGTTTCTACCTCATGATACCCTACGAGAAGAATGCCTCATACGGCTTCTACTCCGCCAAGATTGACATATCCGCCGCCACCAACCCCGCCTTCCAGCTCTACTACCAGGGCCAGGGCAGCGTGCTCGACCTCAAGGTAGGTGCCGACGGCGCCGTGCCCGCCGTAGTGAAGTCCATCGATCTCAAGGAGAATCCCACCACCGGCTGGACCATCGCCACCGTCGACCTCACACCCTACAAGGGCGCCAAGTATGTACAGGTAGGCCTCATGATCCGCGGCGTCCACAACACCGACGATGAGACCTGGAGCGTGCCCATCGACAATATCCGCGTCATCGACCTCCTGCCCCGCAACGTCCGCATAGCCGCCGTGAACGCCCCCGCCAAGGTAGACGCCGGCAAGGAAGCCGCCGTCGAAGTCACCGTCGAGAACCTCGGCACCGAAGCCCTTGCCGACTTCCCCATCACCCTCACCACCGGCAGCGACACCTACGCCGTCACCGTGGAAAGCCTCGCATCCTTCGCGTCCTGCTCAGCCACCTTCAAGGTACCCACCTCCGCACTCTCCGACGATGAGATAGCCTACACCGCTACTGTCAGCGTCGAGGGCGACGACACACCGGCCGACAACACCGCCACCGGCTCCATCGCCGTAGTATTCCCCGCCTACCCCATGCCCGCCCACCTCAGCGCACGTCCCCTCGAAGGCACCCTCGAACTCACCTGGGAAGCTCCCGAGTACGAGCACCTCAAGGCCACATGCACAGTAGTAGAGGACTTCGAAAGCCCCGACTATGAGTCCTTCACCATCAGCGACTTCGGCGACTGGACCATGGTAGACCGCGACGGTCGCGCCACCTACACCTTCTTGGGCGACGCTCTCAACCCCCATCGCACCGCGCCCATGGCCTTCCAGCTCTACGAACCCAAGGCCTCCGGCATGCCCGAAGACTACTACATTGACGCCGAACCCGCCAGCGGCGACCGCATGCTTGTAGCATGGAGTGCCCAGGGTCTCAACGACAACTGGCTCATCTCACCCGCACTTGCCGGCACCGAGCAGACCATCTCATTCAAGGCCAAGAGCTTCACCATCGCCTATGCCGAATCCTTCGAAGTGCTCTACTCCACCACCGACAAGGACATCGACAGCTTCACTGCCGTCGATGTAGAGGGTTATCCCGCCAACGGCATGGTACCCGAAGACTGGACCGAGTTTAAGGCCACCCTCCCCGCCGGAGCACTATACTTCGCCATCCGTCACAACGCCTACGACACCTATGCACTCTACATCGACGACATAGCCTTCGAAGCCTGCGGCGACGTTCCCGCCGACCTCGAACTCCTCGGCTACAAGCCCTACATCGACGACGAGAGCTGCACTGACCTCTGCACCGCCACCACCTTCGCACAGGAATTCGCTGTCAGCGGTACACATACAGCCCGCGTATCGGCCATCTACAACCGTGGCGAATCCCGCGCCTGCGAAGCCGTCACCGCCGACGTCACTGCAAGCGGCGTCGACAACCTCGCCGACGGCGCCACCATCAGCCTCGCCGGCAAGGTCCTCACCGTCAAGGCTCCCACAGGTACAGTCGTTACTGTTAGCAATGCCCTCGGTCAGACCATCGTCGAAGCATCCACCGGCACCTCGGGCCTCCTCGAGACCACCCTCCCCGCAGGTGTTGCAATAGTCAAAGTCGCCACCACCACCGCCAAATATGTAGTCTACTAATCCAACTCCATTCCAAACCGATGGCGTGTCGGAATTCCGGCACGCCATCAATAATACACTATCATAGATGAAAGCATTTCTATTTGTATGGATATTTCTAATTGGCTTGGTGGGCTGCCGTGTTCAATCCGGGAAAAGTACCCCGGCATGTGATACTGAAGACGACGAGAAAGAGTACACCTACGAAGACTTCATAAGGGTCTATCAATTCAATGATACTATTCTGGATATTATAGACGGAAATGAGATCATCTTTTTCTCAACCGGGCATCACGGATATAGCTGGACTATGGCCGTCTCAAGAAATGGATATTATGTAATGCTTGGCGGCAGCTCGAGAGACAATAACCTCCGAATAGATACAATCATCACAAATAATCCCATTCTTGATTGGGCAATTGATTCATTGGCTATTTATGGCCGGGAAATGAAGCAACCCAAGAACGATGGATATATAACGATATATCAAGATTTACTCGTTTTTTCGGCCGACAAAAAATTGCTTTTCGAAGGCACGAATCTGATGAATCGCCATTTTGTAGGCCCGGATTTAAAGTATTTTTACGATAATTTCGGACGACTGTACTACTATATGTTTTATTATCTTTTCTCTGAAGAGGAACTAAAATCCATAAAACTGCCGTCACCGAAGAGAAACATCATCCCTCACGGTGCCGTAGAAAAGCGCGCTAAAAAAGGAATAAAGAAGTGATCTAAAGATAAGTAACTATAATCTCCAAGAATATGCGCGGTGGTATGGCGGAAATTTTGTATCTTTGTAAGTTAATTTCACGGCTACTCAGATGAATTTCAAGCTACACTCTCCTTATAAGCCCACCGGCGACCAGCCCGAAGCTATCCGACAACTGTCGGAGGGCGTCCTCACAGGTGCTCCCGCACAGACTCTCCTCGGTGTCACAGGCTCCGGCAAGACCTTCACTATGGCGAATGTCATAGAGCAGGTACAGCGCCCTACGCTTATCCTGAGCCACAACAAGACTCTCGCCGCTCAGTTATATAGCGAATTCAAGCAGTTCTTCCCTGAGAACTCTGTCCAATACTTCGTATCGTACTACGACTACTACCAACCCGAGGCCTACATCCCCTCCACCGACAAGTACATCGAAAAGGACTTGATGATCAACGAGGAGATAGACCGCCTCCGTCTCGCTACTACTTCCGCCCTCCTCTCCGGGCGCCGCGACGTAGTGGTGGTATCCTCCGTATCGTGCCTCTACGGCATGGGCAACCCCGAAGATTTCCACGCCAATGTAGTGGAAGTGAAGAAGGGCATGCAGATAAAGCGCAACGCCTTCCTGCGCCAGCTCGTAAGCGCGCTATACTGTCGCAGCGAGGTAGAGTTCCCCCGCGGCTCATTCCGCGTCAAGGGCGACACCGTCGACATACGCCTCGCCTACGAAGATATCATCGTCCGCGTAGTATTCTGGGGCGACGAGGTGGAGAAGGTCATCACCATCCAGGGTGCCGATAACGCCCATCTGGGTACACACGACAGTTTCAAGATATACCCCGCCAATCTCTTCGTCACCTCCCCCACGCGCCAGGCAGCTGCAATAGCTTCCATACAGCTCGACCTCGGACGCCAGGCCGAACTCTTCCGCAGCGAAGGCCACGAGCTCGAGGCCCAGCGGCTCGAGGAGCGCGTGACCTACGACGTGGAGATGATCAAGGAACTCGGCTACTGCACCGGCATCGAGAACTACTCCCGCTACTTCGACGGCCGCAATGAAGGCGAACGCCCGTTCTGCCTCCTGGACTACTTCCCGAAAGACTTTCTCACCATCATCGACGAGAGCCATGTGACAGTGCCACAGATACGAGCCATGTTCGGCGGCGACCGTGCCCGCAAGGTCAATCTCGTGCAGTACGGCTTCCGCCTCCCCGCCGCCCTCGACAACCGGCCTCTGCGCATCGAAGAGTTCGAGAGCCTCACCCCGCAGACGCTATACGTCAGCGCCACCCCCGCCGACTACGAGCTCGACCGCAGCGAGGGCGTCGTAGTCGAACAGGTGATACGTCCCACCGGCCTCCTCGACCCCCTCATCCGTGTGGAGCCCTCCGCCAACCAGATCGACCATCTCCTCGAAGAAATACAACAGCGCATAGAGCGCGGCGAGCGCACACTCGTCACCACCCTCACCAAGCGCATGGCCGAGGAACTCAACGACTACTTCCTCAAGCTCAAAATCAAGACCGCCTACATACACAGCGACGTCGACACCCTCGACCGCATCAAGATTCTCGACGGCCTGCGTGCCGGCGAGTTCGATGTCCTCATCGGCGTCAACCTCCTCCGCGAAGGCCTCGACCTGCCTGAAGTGTCGCTTGTCGCAATCCTCGACGCCGACAAGGAAGGATTCCTCCGCAGCCACCGCTCACTCACGCAGACAGTGGGACGCGCCGCACGAAACCTCAACGGTCAGGTGATAATGTACGCCGACAAAATCACCGACTCTATGCAGCAGACCATCGACGAGACAGAGCGCCGCCGTTCCATACAGTTGGCCTATAACGAGGAACACGGCATCACACCGCAAGCCATCGTCAAGGCACGCAATGTCATCGTGGGCCTGGAGAAAGAAGAACTCGACGCCGACAGCCCGCGTATGCCCAAGCAGCAGCGAGGCACCAAGGCCGAGCAGCGCGACCGCAAACGTGCCGCCTCCATACCCTACGAGCAGGAGTACACCACCAACGTCAACATCGCCGCCGACCCTGTGGTGGCCTACATGAACGCCGACGAGCTACAGCGCAACATCAACCACCTTCGCTCGCAGATGCTCACTGCCGCAAAAGACATGGAATTCATCACCGCCGCCAAGCTGCGCGACGAGATAATACAGCTCGAGCTTCGTCTCGAAGAAATGAAGAAACAATGAACACCGCGACTCACGCCGACGCCACACAGAACCCCGCGGCTATCGCCGCTATGGACACCCCTGCACCGGTAGAAATAGACTACAACAACCTGCGCCTCACCGACTGGCTGCCCACCTCCGTCAAGGAGATGAAAGCTCTCGGATGGGACTCCGTGGATGTGGTGCTATTCTCAGGCGATGCCTATGTGGATCACCCCGCCTTCGGTGCCGCTGTAATCGGCCGCACCCTCCAAGCTGCCGGATACCGCGTGGCCATAGTGCCCCAGCCCAACTGGCAGGACGACCTGCGCGACTTCAAGAAATTCGGCCGTCCGCGACTGTTCTTCGGCGTAAGCCCCGGCGCCATGGATTCAATGGTCAACCACTACACCGCCGCCCGTCGACGACGCTCCGACGACGCCTACACCCCCGACGGCCGCCACGGCGCACGCCCCGACTATCCCTCCATAGTCTACACCAACATTCTCAAGGAACTCTACCCCGACGTACCCGTGGTGCTCGGCGGCATCGAAGCCTCCCTGCGCCGCCTCAGTCACTACGACTACTGGCAGGACCGTCTGCGCCCGTCCATCCTCGCCGATGCTCACGCCGACCTCCTTATATATGGTATGGGCGAACGCACTATCCTCGACATCGCCCGCCGCTTCGACGCCGGCCAGACCGTAGCCGACCTCCACGATGTACCGCAGACAGTACACCTCCTCCCCGCCGAGGCCATACCACAGCCCGATGCCAACAACATAGTACTCTCATCATTCGAGGACTGTCTCAAGAGCAAGCCCTGCCAGGCCGCCAACTTCAAGCACATCGAGCAGCAGAGCAACCGCTTCGACGGGGGCGCCACCCTGTGGCAGCTCACCGGCGACAAGGCTGTGAAAGTCAACCCCATGCTGCCCGCCATGAGCGTCGGAGAAATCGACGCCTCCTTCGACCTCCCCTACACCCGTCTGCCCCACCCGCGCTACCGTGGCAAGACGATTCCCGCCTACGAGATGATACGCCACTCCGTCAACATGCACCGAGGCTGCTTCGGCGGCTGTGCCTTCTGCACCATCTCCGCACACCAGGGCAAGTTCATCGCCTCACGTTCCCGAGAGTCAATCCTACGAGAGGCTCGTCAGGTCACACGCATGCCCGACTTCAAAGGCTACATCTCCGACCTCGGCGGACCGTCCGCCAATATGTACGCCATGCGCGGCCACGACACCGACAAGTGCCGTCGTTGCCTGCGACCATCCTGTCTGCACCCGTCGCCATGCGCCAACCTCAACACCGACCACGCCCCGCTGCTCGACATATACCACGCCGTCGACGCCCTCCCGGGCGTCAAAAAATCTTTCATCGGTTCCGGCGTGCGCTACGACCTGTCCATGCACCTCACCGGCAACGCCGACATCGACCGCACCAACCGCCGCTACAACTCCGAACTAATCACCCGCCACGTCAGCGGACGCCTCAAGGTAGCCCCCGAACATACGTCCGACGAGGTGCTCGCGCTCATGCGCAAACCATCCTTCGACCTCTTCGGACAGTTCAAGGAAATCTTCGACCGCGAGAACAACGCCGCCGGCCTGCGCCAGCAGCTAATACCTTACTTCATATCCTCGCATCCCGGCTGTACCACAGAGGACATGGCCGAGCTCGCCGTAGCCACCAAAGACCTCAACTTCCACCTCGAACAAGTGCAGGACTTCACCCCCACCCCCATGACACTTGCCACCGAGATGTACTACACTGGCATCCATCCCTACACCGGACGCCCCGTAGAGTGCGCCACCGATGCCAAAGCCAAGGAGCGCCAGCGCATGTTCTTCTTCTGGTACGACCCCGCCTACCGCACCGCCATCACCGCCGAACTGCACCGCATAGGTCGTCCCGACCTCATCAACAAGCTTTTCGGCTCCCGCCCGCCCCACCGTCGGCCACAGCCTTCGTCCTCTGCAAAGCCGCTTGCGGCAACCCGCCACTCTCGCCAAGGCGACCGCCCTTCGTCCTCTGCAAAGCCGCTTGCGGCGCCACGTGGCCGCGGGAAAAAGAAGTAGCTCACTTTCTTTAACACCCCGTACGGAACCTGAGGCCATCAGGCGGCGTTCTCACTCTCGGATGGTCTCAGAGCCCCTCTGAGCCTCCTTAAAATTTTTTAATGCAGAAATTTTTCTGTAATGTGAGAACGTATCAAAATTTTTAGTACCTTTGCAGCGATAAACAAGGCCTGTCCGGCCACCCGCCGGCCAACGACCATACCGCCGCGTCTATTACATAGAACAAACAAACACAACTACAATACATCTTATCAAAATGAGCAAGATTGAAGAAATCAAAAAGGCCCGTCTGAGCGAGATCAAAGCAGCTCTCGTAAAGTACGGCATCGATGACACCACCGAGATCGTCTACAATCCCACCTACGAGCAGCTCTTCGAAGAAGAGACTCTCCCCACCCTCGAAGGCTTCGAAAAGGGTGCCGTTACCGAACTCGGCGCTGTCGACGTAATGACAGGCGTGTACACCGGTCGCTCCCCCAAAGACAAATTCATCGTCCTCGACGACAAGAGCAAGGACACCGTATGGTGGACTTCTCCCGAATACACCAACGACAACAAGCCCGCTTCCGAAGAAGCATGGAAGGCTTGCAAGGAACTCGCCGTTAAGGAACTCTCCGGCAAGAAGCTCTATGTTGTCGATGGCTTCTGCGGTGCCAACAAAGACACCCGCATGGCTGTTCGCTTCATCATGGAAGTAGCATGGCAGGCTCACTTCGTGACCAACATGTTCATCCGCCCCACCGCTGAAGAACTCGCCGACTTCACCCCCGACTTCATCGTTTACAACGCTTCCAAGGCTAAGCTCACCAACTACAAGGAACTCGGCCTCAACAGCGAGACCGCCGTGGTATTCAACATCACCACTCGCGAGCAGGTAATCATCAACACCTGGTACGGCGGCGAAATGAAGAAGGGTATGTTCTCTATGATGAACTACTTCCTCCCCCTCAAGGGCATCGCTTCCATGCACTGCTCGGCCAACACCGACATGAACGGCGAGAACACCGCTATCTTCTTCGGCCTCTCCGGCACAGGTAAGACCACCCTCTCCACCGACCCCAAGCGTCTCCTCATCGGTGACGACGAACACGGCTGGGACGACAACGG
>CAMWKV010000077.1 GCA_947174915.1 uncultured Porphyromonadaceae bacterium
ATGATGACTGTCTTTATGGGGCAAATGTTGAGGGATTAGATTCCAATGTGCATTACCTATGTAATTCGGGAGTAGAAATAGACGGCGTAACCTTCTATGGAGTACCGATGTTTATGAGAGATTGTAGCAGTGAGAAACAATCATTTAATTACCGCCAAATACCTTCAAAAACACACGTACTCGTTACTCATACACCCCCCTTCGGGATATTGGATTTCGATGATAGCATTAACTATGGCTCAGAAGAGTTATTAAACATAGTATCAGCAATAAATCCTCGCTTACATCTTTTCGGACATATACATAGGCAACACGGAATATTAAAGAGAGTGCAGACGATTTTCTCAAATGGAGCCATATTGAGCGCTAACTATTCAATCTATAACACCCCTAACGTATTAAACTTACTTATCTAAGATATAAAATCATTACTCTATTATTACTGTACGCTAAAAATTTTTGAGCGATTGAAAAATTAGGGCTGATTCTTGCTAAGCAAGCAACTAAAGTCGATTAGCATTGGCAGAAGTCAGCCCTTTGTGGTTATGTCGTTAGAGCCCTGCCGGGACTATATCTCTCTGAGCCAGGTGAGGATGGCGGTGTACATGGCTTGGCGGACTTCGGGGCGGGAGAGGGCAAGGTCGTGGAGGCCGCCGGCAAGGGGGACTTCTGTCACGCGGTGACTGAGGACGCGACCGTGGCGGGAGATTGATTCGACTTCCAGGATGGCGTCGGCACGGTGGTATTTTGATGCTTCGTCGCCGCGTCGCACAGATTCGGTGGAGTGCATCAGCAGGACGGGTTCGTGGATGTGGCCTCGTCGGAGCTGTTGCTGTGCTCGGCGGATGGCGCGTATCCATCCGAGGTCGGGGTCGGGGAGGATGTCGGGTTTCCACTCTGTACGGTAGTCCCACTCACCCTCGTAGCGTGCCAGCAGTGAATGGGCATAGCCTGTGTCGGGCTTCTGATGTACTCGCACATTCGGGAGGTAACGTCCTAATGCCGAGGCGATGGGTACGACGATTTTCTTGACCAGTGGGGGCAGATTCCAGTCGAGGAAGGGGCTGTTGAGGATTAGGCCTCGGATGAGCGGGGAGTGGTCTTCGGAGAGGTAGAGTGCCGTTGTGAGGCCTCCTGTGGAGTGTCCCATGAGGATTATTTTTGTGATCCCGTCGGCTGCCATAACGTCTATGGCATCGTCGATGTCGGCAAAATATTCATGCAGGTCGCGCACCTGAAACATCTTCTGTCCCTCCATGTACGAGCGGCCGTATTTGCGCAGATCTACGGCGTAGAAGTTGTACCCGTGCTCGGCGAACATCTGTGCCAGCTCTGTCTGGAAGAAGTAGTCGCTGTAGCCATGAACGTACAGTATTGCCATCGGGCCGGGCGCCGACGCACGGAGGCGTACGATGGTGCTCCTCACCGCCCCGCTATAGTCGTCGGGATGAGGACGGTAGCATGCTTCGAAACCATTGCCGAGGATATCCGGCGTCCATGAGGGTGCTTGCATAGTGAGAATATTTCAGGGGGAATGACTATATATCAACGTCCTGCGACCGCTGAATGTTGCCGCCCTGTGCAGATTATGTACATTGCGGTAGAGAAATTGACGTGGGGAGGCAACTTTTTCGGGGTTTCTCTTGTGGTTGCGGGGAGCTTTAATTATATTTGCGTTCAGAAAGCCGAACAAGTGCGTTCGGCCGGCCGTTAAAATACTATGGAAGAACAGAAACCCAAAATAAATCTTGTGTCGGTGAGCGAAGTCCCCGGTGCAACCGCTTTGAACCGCATCGTACTGCGACGCCTTGAACAGCAGCAACACGTCAGTGTTGATATCAATGTGAAGGTGGTGCCGGACCTTGACGGCTCTATGATCAGCCTCGTGGTATCGTGCACCTATATCGCCCAGATAGGTGTGCTCCGCTACCGTGTCCTCACAAGTTCGGTCATTGCCACCTTCGAGGTGGAGAATCTGCGCGAGCATGTGGTGGTATCGGGTGAGGATGTTGTGGTGGACGATCACATCATGCTCACGATGCTGTCTATCTCCGTGGGTGCTCTGCGAGGAGTAGTGGCCGTACGCACGGCAGGCACGGCACTGCGTCATCGTCCGCTGCCGGTCATCGACCTGCGCGCGCTCCTCTATCGCCTGCACTACGGTCGCAAGAAATAGCGGACGGCTGCCTCGTCCATCAAGGATTTGTCAACTTTTCCGAGCTTGCGATAGATAGATTTCCGGTAAGCAAAGTCAACTTTTCCGAGCTCGCAAAAGATAGATTCTC
Organism: uncultured Porphyromonadaceae bacterium; assembly: GCA_947174915.1. GTDB lineage: Bacteria > Bacteroidota > Bacteroidia > Bacteroidales > Muribaculaceae > CAG-873. The sequence continues at coordinate 2,286 of CAMWKV010000077.1, forward strand.
GGTCAGAGAAAAAATAAGAACGGCTCCCGCCAGGGAGCCGTCCGTGTATCTATCGCTGAGGTTGATTATTCAGCTTTGCCGGCGCTGCCGAGTACGTTGACAATCTTGTGGCGATAGAGTTTCTCCATGTTGTCACGGGCGGGGCCGAGGTATTTGCGGGGGTCGAACTCACCGGGCTTCTCAGCGAAGACGCGACGAACAGCGGCGGTCATTGCCAGACGGCTGTCGGAGTCGATGTTGATCTTGCAAACGGCGCTCTTGGCAGCCTTGCGGAGCTGTTCTTCGGGGATACCGATAGCGTCGGGGAGCTTGCCGCCGAACATGTTGATGGTGTCAACTTCGTCCTGGGGTACGGAAGAAGAGCCGTGGAGTACGATGGGGAATCCGGGGAGCTTCTCCATTACGGCGTCGAGGACGTCGAATGCCAGGGGCGGGGGAACGAGCTTGCCTTCGGCGTTGCGGGTGCACTGCTCGGGGGTGAACTTGTAAGCACCGTGGGAGGTACCGATGGAGATAGCGAGGGAGTCGCAACCGGTGCGCTGTGCGAAGTCGATTACTTCTTCGGGGTCGGTGTAGGTGTGGTGGTCGGACGATACTTCGTCTTCTACGCCGGCGAGGACGCCGAGCTCACCTTCTACAGTCACGTCGTACTGGTGTGCGTAGTCGCATACCTGCTTGGTGAGGGCTACGTTCTCCTCGTAGGGGAGGTGCGAACCGTCGATCATTACGGACGAGAAGCCGGAGTCGATACAGCTCTTGCAGAGTTCGAAGCTGTCACCGTGGTCGAGGTGAAGTACAATCTGGGGATGCTCCCAGCCGAGTTCCTTGGCGTATTCTACAGCACCCTGTGCCATGTAGCGGAGGAGGGTAGCGTTGGCGTAGTTACGGGCGCCCTTGGATACCTGGAGGATTACGGGCGATTTCTCGGTGGCAGCAGCCTTGATGATAGCCTGCAGCTGCTCCATGTTGTTGAAGTTGAATGCGGGGATGGCATAGCCGCCGGCGATAGCCTTGGCGAACATTTCGCGGGTGTTCACAAGGCCCAGTTCTTTATAACTTACCATTATATTGTAATTTGTTTTGGGTTTTGTCTGTTTGGTATGAGGCGAGAGGAGGTAGCTCTTTTTCGCTCCGCAAAGATAGCTGTTTTTTTTGGATTGTGGAAATATCATTTTGTTTTTACGATAAAAAGGTCTAATTTTGCAAGCATCATCACATCGGGCTGCACGGCCCGCTTACACGTAGCAATATGGCAAAGAGTGAATTTGCATCAAAAATCGGCCTTATAGCGGCCACGGTAGGCTCGGCTGTAGGCCTTGGTAATATATGGCGTTTCCCGGCTGAGACTCAGGCCAATGGCGGCTCGGCGTTTCTGCTCCTATATATAATATGTGTGCTCGTGCTCGGTATCCCGGTGATGCTGGCGGAGTTTTCTCTCGGTCGTGGCAGCAAGAGCGATGCCATAGGCGCTTTCCTGCATTTCAAACCGCACAAACCATGGTGGCTTGTAGGTGCCCTTGCAGTCCTCACGCCGTATCTCATCTGTTGCTACTATATGGTGGTGGCCGGATGGACACTCGAGTACCTCGTAGAGAGTGTCGACGGCAATCTCTATGCCGGTCTCTCCGGTCTCGATACCGATGATATACGCGCAGCCTTTGCCACCCGTATGTCCGAATATATCTCCACGGACGTGCGCCCGGTGCTGTACACCATTGCGTTGCTTGTCATCAATGCCGGCATCCTCCTGGGCGGTGTCCAGAAGGGTATAGAGCGGCTGTCGAATGTGATGATGCCTATCCTCTTCGTCATTCTGGCCATCATGTGCGTGGTATCACTCTCGCTGCCGGACGCTTCCGAGGGTGTACGATTTTTCCTCTATCCGGACTTCACCAAGATTACTCCCGGCATTGTCATCAATGCTCTCGGCCAGGCATTCTTCAGCCTCAGTCTGGGCATGGGCATCCTCATCACATATTCGGCCTACTATCCGCGCTCTACCAATCTCATGCGCACATCGGTGATAGTAGCTCTGATGAGTCTGCTCGTGGCCATAATGGTGGGTCTGATTATCTTCCCGGCTATCAAGAGTTTCGGGCTTGACAATGAATCACTCGAAGGCGCCACGCTGGTGTTCGTCACGCTACCCGAGATTTTTGCGCGTATGCCGCTGTCGGGACTGTGGTCGACGCTATTCTTCACGCTTCTCTTTGTGGCGGCTCTCACATCCTGCGTATCCATCGCCGAGGTCCCCATCGCCACCCTTCAGGATCGCCTCCACATGAGTCGTAGCAAGGCCGTCGCCGTGGTATTCATCCCCCTGATGTTCCTCAGCACGCTGTGTGCACTTTCGTTCGGTTCGCTGTCGAATATCACCATCTGCGGTCAGACCATCTTCAACTTCCTCGACAATATCACCACGAATATCTTCCTGCCGGTGGTGTCGCTCGGAGTCTGCATCTTCGTGGGCTGGGTGGGGCCGCGCACACTCCTGCGCGACGAGCTCACCAACAATGGCACTATCCGCTCTCATTTTTCATTCATCATCACCTGGGTGATTCGTTACCTGGCACCGGGACTTATAGTAATCATTTTCCTCAACCACTTTCTCTGATTTACCTCGCAGTTAGCAGTATCGCCACACTATGCCGAAACCGGGATCACGCCGCGCCGAGCGAATACGTCACATTATACTGTCCATCCTCGTGTGGGCAGTGCTGATAAGCTGTTTCTTGTGCCTGCGGTATTACACCTTGCCGACAGCGCCCTCAGCCCCCGCCGCGTGCGATAGCATCGCCGCCACCTGGACGGATAGCATCGCCGCTACCGTTGAGCGTGACAGCACCGCCGACTCGGTGAAATCCTCTGCCGCCTCCGGCCGCTCCGGCCGACGCACTGACTCCGGGACCTCCAAGCCCTCGCGCCGCCGTACCGCGCCTACGAGCAAGCCCAAACGTACTGCCGAGCCCATCCTACGCGACATGCTCGGCTCTCCCGTCACACGCCACGACACCATCTCCGCCGACTGATTCAGCCGGCTATTGAACTTTGCCTGCCGACTGAATTTCAGCCGGCTATTGAACTTTCGGGGGGCGAGGAGTGTTTTTCAGTGTATAGCAACTTTTAATTCCTCGCATTATGAAAAAACTTACTTTCATTCTCCTCTCTCTCTTAATGCTCATCGCCGGTGGCGCGACTGCCGATGCTTGTTCCCGCGTGGTATATATCGGTGACAAGGGTCCCGTTCTCGTCGGTCGCACCCTCGACTGGCGCACTCCTATTCCCACCAATATCTATGTCTATCCGCGAGGCATGGCTAAGACGAGTATGCCCACTGCTCCTTCGCTCTCGTGGACATCGAAGTACGGCTCCGTGCTTGCTGTCGGCTATGACGGCGGTGTCACAGAGGGTATGAACGATCAGGGTCTGGTGATGAACGGTCTCTTCTGCAAAGGTACCATCTACCGCACTGCTACAGGCTCGGACAATACTCCCGTGATGAGTCTTGCTGTGCTCGTAAGTTATTTCCTCGATAATTTTGCCTCCGTCGATGAGGTGAAGACATGGCTCGCTGCCAACGATTTCGCTATCTTCGGCCAGACTTTCGACGGCGGTACAGTATCCGCCCTCCACTGGGCCATCACCGATAAGACAGGCAATACGCTCCTGATGGAGTACGTCGACGGCAAACTCACCACCTACGAAGGCTCCGACATCCGCGTGCTCACCAACGATCCTCCCTATCCTCAGATGACTGCCATCAACGACTACTGGAAGAAGGTCGGCGGCGTGAATATGCTTCCCGGTACTGTTCGCAGTCAGGACCGTTTCGTCCGTGCTTCGTTCTTCATCAATCACGTGCCTTCCAATGTCGACTACGATGCCGCCCTCGGCTCCGTGATGAGTATCATGGGCAATGTTGCTGTCCCCTACGGCTACGAGATTGAGACCGAACCGAATGTCTCCTCCACCCAGTGGACCTCTATCGCCGACGCTACCAACGGTCGATACTATTTTCACCTCGCCACCTGTCCTGGTTATTTCTGGATTGATCTCGGCCAACTGATTCTGCACCCCGGTGCTCCCGTGCTGAAGTTTGATACTGCCAAGAACGCTCAGGCCATGGGAGATGTGACCGGACGCCTCGAAAAATCCGCTCCCTTCACACCCATGTGGTGACGCCCCTCTCTCCATACACCAAGCGGGTGCAGTGTCTTTCCCGACACCGCACCCGCTTGTCATTATAAATTGACTTTATTGTGGAATAATATCGTTAGGGCCGGCTATTACTATTAGTTCTGGTTTTCGTTCCGATTTAGCCATTTATCGCTCCGTTGATACGGTCTGCCCATTTTGCTCTTTTGGCTTCTGTATTGCATCGCATTGTGGAAAAATACGCTGCAGTAGCTTCCTCCTGACGCATCTTTGCATCAAGAGCAACTTCCTTCATGAGTTGAGACAACATCTCGTCGGACGGTTCGTGTCCGGACGTGAATCGATATGAGTTCATTTCTTGTTCTGACATAGGTAAGAGCTCTTGAATTACAAAGATACAACAATAATTTGATATTTCGTTTGTGCAGGCGGATTATTCAGCGGGGTCTTCGTACCACTTGGAGTACATGAGGTAGTTGTGGGCGATTTTGACGTTCATCTCGCGCGACTGCTCGGGGTCGACCATCTTGAGGAACTTGGCAGGAGCGCCGCCCCACAGTTCGTTGGGGCCGATTTTGGTGCGCGAGAGTACTACGGCACCGGCAGCCACGATGGCGCCTTCACCTACCTCGGCATCGTCCATCACTACGGCGCCCATGCCGATGAGGGCGAAGTTGTGTATCTTGGCGCCGTGGATGGTGACGTTGTGTCCGATAGACACGTCATCGCCTATCTCGATGGTGGATTTCTGATAGAGTGTGTGCAGTACGCTGCCGTCCTGGATATTGACGCGGTTGCCGATGGTGATGGTGTTGACGTCGCCGCGTAGTACGGCGTTGAACCACACACTGCAGCCGTCGCCCATGGTGACGTCGCCTATGAGGGTTGCATTAGGCGCAAGGAAACAGTCGGCGCCAACGACCGGGGTGAATCCCCGTACGGGTATGATAAGTGCCATTGTATTATAATATATTATTGAGCCTGTGTCAATATTGCTTTTCTGGCGTAGGGTCACTCCATGGAGTGACCGCCGACGAGGCCATGTGCCGTCTGGAAGTCAACCGGATGTAACCTGTATGCGGTCACTCCATGGAGTGACCCTACGTTGTCAGCTACATATGTACTGACACACGCGAGGGTGTATCAGGCTTTGAGGGGTGCGGTGTGGGCTTTGAGCCATGCGCGCTGCTCGTCGGTATCGAGGGTGGGCATAAGACGTTCGGCCACGGTGGCGTGGTACTTGTCGACCCATTCTATTTCGGCCTCCGTCATCAGCGAGAGGTCGAAGAGGCTGCGGTCGAAGGGAAAGAGGGTGAGGGTTTCGAAGCTGAGAAACTGACCGAAGTCGGTGCGCATGTCCTTGCGGCAGAGTACGAGGTTCTCGCAGCGGATACCGTGGACGCCTTCGAGGTAAACGCCGGGTTCGTTGGAGGTGATGCTTCCGGGGAGGAGGGGTGCCTCGACGTTGTTGAGGCGGATGCTGTGGGGACCTTCGTGCACGCCGAGGAAGTGGCCCACGCCGTGGCCGGTGCCATGGAGGTAGTTCATGCCGTGCTGCCACAGGAACTGACGGGCGAGGGCATCGAGCTGCGCGCCGCGTGTGCCTTCGGGGAAGATGGCGGTGCCGAGGGCTATGTGACCTTTCATCACGAGGGTGAAGTCCTTCTTCTCCTGCGCTGTGGGAGTGCCGAGGCATACGGTGCGGGTGATGTCTGTGGTGCCGTCGAGGTACTGGGCGCCGCTGTCCACCAGCAGGAGGCCTTCGGGCTTGAGGGTGGCGTTGCTGTGTTCGTCGGCCTCGTAGTGTACGATGGCTCCGTGGGGGCCGTAGCCTACGATGGAGCCGAAGCTCTCGTCCTTGTAGTTCTCGCCCTGTGAGCGGTATTTGTGCAGGATGTCGCCGAAGTCCATCTCGGTGGTCTTGACGCCCTCGGCGAGACGCTGCTCGAGTTCCATGAAGGCCTTGACAAGTGCTGCGCCGTCGCGTACCATAGCGTGACGTACGCCGTTGAGCTGCACGTCGTTCTTCACCGACTTGAGCACGGCGGCTTTGCTGATACCACCGACCACGGCACGGTCGCCGAGAAGGTCCATGATGCGTGCTACGGTCTTGCCGGCGTCGGCAAGGACACGGGCGTCGGCGGGGAGCTCGCTGAGGAAGGTCTTAATGTCATCGTAGGGACGCGTGGTTACGCCTTCGGAGGCGAGGTAGGCCTTCACCGGTTCGCTGAGCTTGGCATCATCGACGAAGAGCGTGGCGCCGGTGCCGTCTATGTAGAGGAAGGAAGTCACCACAGGAGTATACTTCACATCGTTGCTGCGGATGTTGAGGGTCCATGCGATGTCGTCGAGGGCCGAGCTCAGGACTGCTGATGCTCCTTTCTCGCGGGCGTCTTGCAGAATTTTGGCCATCTTGTCGCGTGCGGCCTCACCTGCGTAGGCGATGTCATGGACAAAGATGGGGTCGGAGGGCAGCGCAGGGCGGTCGGTCCACAGGTCGGCCACGGGCAGGTAGTCGATGCAGAGGCTTATCCCCTTGGCGCCGAGGGCATCGGCAAGGGCTGTCACCTGAGGCTGCGTGAAGAGCATGCCGTCGAGTCCGACACGCTCACCGGCTTTGAGCTCTTTGCAGAGCCACTCGGTGATGGTGGGGGTGTCGGCGAGGCCGTCTTTCATCAGCCTGATGCCTGTGCCGGCGAGCTGGTCGGCGGCCTGGAGGAAGTAGCGCGAGTCGGTCCAGAGGGCGGCGTCGGTAGCAGTGACTACGAGGTCGCCGGCTGAACCGGTGAAACCGCTCAGCCAGCGGCGTACCTGCCAGTGAGATGCAAGATATTCGCTCAGATGTGGGTCGGCCTGAGGCACGATTACTGCCGCTATGCCGTCGGCTGCCATCTTGCGGCGGAGTGCCGCGAGCCGTTCTGTATATACATTATTCATTGTCGGATAGTTTTTTTATGTTTGTGGAGAGCGGAGCTCCCGGAGGATTATTATTATGGGAGCGGAGCTCCCGGGGTTATTTTTATGAGAGCGAGCTCTCGGGGATTAATCATCGATAAGTACGCACGGGCGGATGGAAGGCATCGGGGAGGTGCTCCAGGGTGTAGTTGTCGGGAGTCCCGTTGATGGCGAATAGGTCGAAGCGCACACGGTGGGGTAGTTTGCGCGAGTCGATGAAGACCTCGGCGGCGCGTACTATATTGCGTATCTTGCGGTTGTCGATGCTTTCGAGCGGGTCCACGTCGAGGTCGCTACGCGTCTTTACCTCGGCCACAACGACAGTGTCGCCGCGACGGGCCACGATGTCGAGTTCGAGGTGTCCCATGCGCCAGTTGGTCTCTAATATGGCAAAACCCTCGGCCGTAAGACGGTCGACAGCAAGTGATTCGCCCCATTTTCCCAGGTCGTTGTGTTGTGCCATGCTGCGTTGCGTAATTATTTACTGCAAATTTAGAAAATTTTTTTTCATCAGACGCGGTAAAATTACAAAAAACGCGTAAATTTGCCAAAAAGATGAATCGTCGGTGCATATCGCTTTTTCTCGTTGTGCCGAAATTCACACGAGTACATTAAAAATCAACCTTTTATGTTGTTAACAGATGAAACGTTCATTAATAATGTGAACGAAAACAGTCCTGCCTCTATTACTAAAGAGCAGATTGAGAATATTTA
>CAMWKV010000078.1 GCA_947174915.1 uncultured Porphyromonadaceae bacterium
CAGTGGCATATTTCCTGATAGCTCACTGGCACTTCGAGAGGGAGGGCCGTCATGAGGTTCGGGCCGTGTACCACATAGTCCTCCGGCGGATTCTCGAGCTCGGTGAGGGCGGAGCCCACGTGCATCTTGATTTGCTCGGCAGTGCGTACGCCCACCTTAATATTATGTGCGCGGCGCATGTGGTTGAGGATATCATCGGTGAGGTCGTCGCCGGCGATGGCGATACTCTTGTTGCTGACGATACCGCCGAGGGAGATCACTGCAATCTCAGTGGTACCACCGCCTATATCGACGATCATATTGCCCTGAGGAGCCTCTACGTCCAGGCCGATACCGAGAGCGGCAGCCATCGGCTCGTGTATCATATACACGTCGCGGCCATCGGCATGCTCGGAGGAGTCGCGTACGGCACGCACCTCCACCTCTGACGAACCGGAGGGGATGCCCACCACCATACGGAGCGAGGGGCTGAACCAGTTGTTCTTCGTCGACGCCTTCTTGATGAGGCCGCGAATCATGAGCTCGGCGGCGTTGAAGTCGGCGATGACGCCCTTGCGAAGCGGACGCACAGTGCGGATGCCGGGGTGGCCCTTGCCTTCCATCTGATGGGCTTCCTTACCGACGGCGATAAGCTTGTCGGTACGATTGTCGAGGGCTACGATCGATGGCTCGTTGATTACAATCTTATCGTTGTGAATGATAATCGTATTGGCTGTGCCAAGGTCGATTGCAATTTCTTTTGTAAGTGAGAACAGTCTCATTATATATCTTTAGAGGATAGAGAGTATTGTCGATAAGGGATTAGTGACGGAAGTGACGAGTGCCTGTCATCACCATGGTGATGTTGTTGGCGGCGCAGTACTCTACGGAATCGTTGTCGCGGATAGAGCCGCCGGGCTGAATCACATTATTGATACCGGCTTTGTGAGCGATCTCTACGCAGTCGGCGAAGGGGAAGAATGCGTCAGATGCCATAGATGCACCGGCGAGGTCGAACCCGAAGGAGCGAGCCTTCTCGATGGCCTGCTTGAGAGCATCGACACGCGATGTCTGGCCTACGCCGCTGGCGAGGAGTTGACCGTTGTGAGCGAGCACGATGGCGTTGCTCTTGCTGTGCTTCACCAGGATGTTGGCGAAGATGAGGTCCGACACCTGCTGAGCTGTGGGAGCGGCACCGGCGACGAGACGGAGGTCTTCGGAGGTGTGCACCTTGCTGTCGGCAGCCTGCACGAGGACACCGTTGAGAGCTGTGCGCAGACGTACGGGAGCGTCGGCCTGTTCCTTGCGGAGCAGTATGATGCGGTTCTTTTTCTGCTTGAGAACTTCGAGAGCTTCGGGGGTGTAGGCGGGTGCAATCACTACTTCGAAGAAGATTTTGCCCATCTCTTCGGCGGTCTCCTTGTCGATGGCAGCGTTGGCGATGATGATGCCGCCGAAGGCGGACACGGGGTCGCCGGCGAGGGCTTTGCGCCATGCCTCGGTTACATTCTCGTCGAGGGCGCAACCACATGCATTGTTGTGTTTGAGGACGGCAACGGCTGTCGAGGGCATGTCATCGATGAGTGCGCAGGCAGCGTCGATGTCGAGGAGGTTGTTGTAGCTTATTTCCTTGCCGTGGAGCTGCTCGAAGATGGCATCGAAATCGCCATAGAAAGCGGCTGCCTGGTGGGGATTCTCGCCGTAGCGGAGGCTCTTGACACCGTTAACAGCTACGCGGAGAGCTTCGGGCTGACCGCACTGAGGTGCGAACCAGTTGTAGATGGCGGAGTCGTAGCCGGAAGATACCGCGAAGGCCGAGCCGGCGAGGTAGAGGCGCTCTGCCTGGGAGGTGAAGGCACCGCGGCGCTCAAGGATATCGAGGAGATAGTCGAACTGACCTTCGGAAGCGACGATAGCAACGTCGCTGAGGTTCTTGGCAGCAGCGCGGATAAGGGAGATACCGCCGATGTCGATTTTTTCGATGATGTCTTCGTAGGAAGCGCCAGAAGCTACGGTCTTCTCGAAGGGATAGAGGTCAACGATGACGAGGTCGATGGGGGCGATTTCGTACTGTTCGCACTGGGCAGCATCGGATTCGTTGTCGCGGCGGGCGAGGATGCCACCGAATACCTTGGGGTGGAGAGTCTTGACGCGGCCGCCGAGGATGGAGGGGTAACCGGTGAGGTCTTCTACGGCGTCGCAGGGGATGCCGAGGCTCTCGATGAAGGTCTGTGTGCCTCCGGTAGAAAGAAGGCGTACACCATTGTCGTGCAGGCGCTTGACGATTTCGCCGATGCGGTCTTTGTTATATACTGAAACTAAGGCTGTACGAATGGGTTTGATGTTAGTGTCAACCGATTCAGCAGCTGAGTTGTTGAGCTCTAAAGTGGACATAGTAATCTGGTTCGTATTATGAGTGCAAAGATACGAACTTTTTACTAAATGACAATTTATTTCTCTGCAAAAAATCAGCCACTTGCCCCGATAGCCTGACAGACTGCAGTTCTCTGCTCTCTGCAGACAGCCTCTCCATAAGGCCGTCTCTAAATGCAAGCATAGCACATGCTTCGCGGAGCAATCAAATCAGCCTCACCACATGCCCGGAAGCGGTAGCTCTGCGGAGCGACCAAATCAGTCTCAGCACACGCCCGGAAGCGGTAGCTCTGCGGAGTTAGCCTACGGTAGCGATGCCATTTTGGCAGCGGTCATTTATTACTGGTAGAGGTAGCGTTTGATGGAGCGCTTGGGGGTCTTTTCGAATTCTTCCTTAAATATCTGGTATGACGACACTTGACTGAACGATGGCAGCTCGGCATTGAGTCGCTTGATGTTATCAGCCATGGTTTGGTCAATTTGCTTCTCGCTGATGCCCTGATGCGCAGCGGTGTCGAGATCGGGATGGATGAGAGCTTTCAGCTTGCCGTCCTGACTCACGATGATTGACTCCGCCACATAGGGTAAGTTATTGAGTATCTGCTCAATCTCCTCGGGATATATGTTCTGTCCCGAGGGGCCGAGAATCATATTTTTGTCGCGGCCGCGGAGGTAGAGGAAGCCCTTGGCATCCATCTGGCCGATATCGCCGGTATTCATCCAGCCGTCGGCGTCGAAGCAAGCCTCGGTCGCCTCGGGGTTCTTGAAATAACCCTGCATCACATTGTCGCCTTTCACCCATATTATGCCCGGTGTCTTGGCCGGGTCGGGCGAATCTATGCGAACCTGCATACGGTCGACGATGCGTCCGCACGAACCGGGACGGGCATCCTGCCACGACGAGTACGAAATGAGCGGGCCGCACTCGGTCATGCCATAACCTACTGTGTAGGGGAATTTTATCTTGCGAAGGAACGTTTCCACCTCCTTATTGAGACCGGCACCACCTATGATTATTTCCTTGAGGTTGCCGCCAAAACTTTCGAGCATCTTGTCCTTGATTTTGGCAAGGACCTTCTTGCTGATACCGGGGGTGTGGAGGAGTATCTTCATCATGGGCTTCTCCAGCTCCGGGAAAATACGTGTCTTGACGATTTTCTCAAGGATAAGCGGCACGGCCACAATGAGTTTGGGTTTTACCACCGAGAAGGCTTCGAGGATAATCTTAGGCGAGGGTGTGCGCGTGAGGAAGTAGATGTGGCAGCCCTTGACGAGGGGGTGCAGGAGTTCGATGGAGAAGCCGAACATGTGAGCGAGGGGCAACATGCTCACCATGCCGTCACCGGGCTTGAGGAAGGCCAGACCGTCTATGCTATACTGTATATTGCTCCACAGCGCACCATAGCTGAGCATCACGCCCTTGGAGAAGCCGGTACTGCCTGAGGTGTAGTTGATTACTGCCAACTGCTGCGCATCGAAGTCGGGATATACGACATCCTCGGGAGCGAATCGCTCGGGATACTTCTCGCCGAAGAGATGGTTGAGCTTCTCACGCGCGTGGGTCAACTCCTTGTTGCGGCTGAACAGAAGCGAGTAATCGGCGATATTTACAGCACCCTTCAGATGAGGCATATCGTCATGGTTGAGGGGCTCCCACGTAGCCTTGTCGGTGAATAGCAGCTTGGCCTCGCAGTGCGATACAAGATGATGGATGGTATCAGGCTTGAAATCGTGGAGGATAGGTACTGCCACAGTGCCATAGGTGAGGGACGCCAGCGCCGCTACTGCCCACTGCGAACAGTTGCGACCGCAGAAAGCTATCTTATCGCCCTGCACAAGACCAGCATGCTTGAAAAGAATATGCAGCTTGGCTATCTTGCGTGCTACATCACGATAGATGAGAGTGTTGCCGTGGAAGTCCGTCATAGCCGACGAGTCCCAGTTCTCGCGGATACTTTGCTGTATATATGCGTTGAGTGTAGTCTGATGTTTCATAAACGCTGGCGTGTAAGCAATAATCGGCTGCAAAGATAACACAAAGATGCAAGACTGACAAATTAAGAGTGTGTTTACTTTTAAATGATTTTGGTTTAAAAGTAAACACACTCTAAAAGTCTGAGATAATCAGCTGTGGTAGCCTGCTCTCAACTGACTCAGCGGTGGTAGTTGATGGTCTTGACGTGTACGCGCTGACCGGAGTACGACAGACGCACGGGGATGGTCTGCCGACGCTCGCCCACCTTGATTACGACATTGACTGTGCCGCCATTGGGGGCTTCTTCGTTGATGGTGTACATCACCAGATCCACCTTGTATGTGCCGGATTCGGGGTTGGTCCAGAAGACATTTTCAGCAGAGCCGTAGCCGCCGGGGATATTGTCAACATCGAGTTCGCCGCCTGTTCTGCGGTCCTTCATGTTCCTGAACCACAACTCGTTACCATTCGGCTGAATTACATGGAGGTCAACATCGCCGGGGAAATCCCACAGCGCCGTCACCTTTATCTCGCCGTCACCGCCGACGTTCTCGGCGCGTTCCTCTGCCTCGCGGGCTTCCTCGGTCGGCAGTTCCTGCGGTGCAGGGGCGTCCGTTTCAGGCTCGCGGTCGCAGCCGTGGCAGTTGCCGAGCATGAGAAGAAGTATGAGGAGCAAGTAGCTCAATGCCAGTACGCCTCGTAGTTTTCCTTGATTGGTAGCCATATAGCGAGAGGATTAATAATGAGTGAAATAGAAGGCCATACCGAGAATCTGGAGCAACAGGACCAGCGGCACGCCCATCACGAAGGACTTTTTGGCCGTCTTGTGATTGAATAGAATCATGCCGCATAGGGCGCCGAAGCCACCGAGGGCGGCACTGACGGCGAAGAGCACAAACTCGGGAACACGCCATTTGCCGTACGCGGCGCAGTGCTTGTCGTAGGCATACACGGCGAGGGCCAACACGTTGATCCAAAAGAGGAACATATAGAAAGAATAGCTGGAAGCAAACATGTCAACTGAAGAATAAAGGAAGTTCACTAAAGATGTTGGCGAACACTATCATCAAACAATAGATGGCGAAAGCAGCAACAAGTACAAGAAGAATCTCACCGGCGATTTTCCACCATGGCGTTGGACCTGACACCTCACGGAATTCATACTCCTTCTCATCCTCGTCGAGAGTGAAGGAAAGCGGCGGGAAGGTGCGACGGTCGGAGTAGAGGTGCACCTCTATATCCTTGTTGGCCGTGAAGGCCGAGGACGCAAATCTCATCTCGCCGTTGGGGTCGAGGTGAGCAAGCTGACGCACATTCTCCTGGGCGAGGATGCAAGTGGTGCCGACAGATGGATTGCCATCCTTCTCAATCACACGCAGAGTGCAGTCGCCGAAGCGGTCCGACTCCTCGTAGGGCAACACGAAAACGTAGGTATCCTGCCGCTCGATGAGGGTATAGGTCTCGCGTACCCTCTGATTGACAGCATCTATCACCGTCATCTGCTCGCCGCTGACTACAGTGCCGACAGCAACCGTTCCCTCGGCATCAGTGATATATCCCGACTTGCTGCCATTGACATCCACTACGATGGGATAGCCGGGCACTACGTTACCCTGACGGTCAAGGACGAGAACCTTTGCATCGAACTCAAGGCTGCCTGGGTCCACCATCTCCTCCTCATGCTCCTCGGGAGGGTCTGCTACAGGCGTAACGAATTCGAAGTCAAAGACATTGAGAACATTCTTCTCAAGCTGACGACGCTGCGTCTCGCCACGAAGTGCCACGGTACATTCCTGACCGTGCAGATACGGCAGACGGCACTCTGCCACGCCCTCCGACAGCGTGAGGACAGCGGTACGGTGGCCGTACTCTACCCTCGCCTCCTCGTTCTGGACGGGCACGTTGTCGTGCCGTGCATTGACACGCAGAGTCAGGTATTCGGTGACGTCGACGTCAATCACGGAGGTATTCTCGTCAACGTCGACTATACGCTCAATGCCTGTGACAGTATCGCGGAGCTGCAACTGTGCGCCGGGCGACAACTGGCCGAAACTGTAGAGCCCGTTATCTCCTGTCACGGCATCGGCCCACGTGGTGCCACGGAAGAAACTGAACTCGCGTCCGGCTTGACGGATGCCGTCGACGGAGAATGCCACGGCTACATCGCGGAGCTTGACGGTGGCCAGTGTCTCGTTGATGGAGCCGCCGTAGGCACGATGGAAATTCTGGAATCCCCAGCCGGTGATGCGTATATCGAGCGACATATCATCGTTGCGGCGCACGAATACATAGTCGTCATTCGGACAGGCGAATACCGTCTCAATACGCTGCTGCTGAGCAGGATATCGCGAGATTGCCCGTTGTTTGAGTTCTGCTATCCTACGTAGCACCTCATCGTGCATATCGGCGGGGGCGTCGGAGAGCAGTGTCCAGCCGTCCGGCTCCGGGTCGGACCAGTAATAACCTGCATGCGTCACATAGAGAGGCGCAAAGTAACGTGCATCATCGCCGAGGAGTTGACGTATGCGTATATTGGCCTGGTCTTTGGTATGCCAGTCGGCCACCTGCCAGTGGACTTCCGATCCGAGTACTTCTTTTAACTTTGCCATATATCGGTATTACCGGTGAGCATGTCGGTGTGACACTCTACCCACCATACGGTAAATAATTATTTTTTATAAGTGCGGTCTATCAGGCCGCTGAGATTGTTTGCCGTCGACCTGCACGCGCCGGCACCACCGGGCACACGTTCGAGTTCGGTGATAAGATTCCGCAGGTCGGTCTTGATGTCTGCAAGATAGGCGGCGGAGTAGCCTTCTGCGGGTTCCTGGGAGGCAAGATGTCGGTTCACGCCATCAAGAAAACGGCTCACCGAACTACGCTCGGCCTTACCGTAATTCTCTCCGGCGCTGTTCAGCTTGCTGTCAAGCACGGTCGCATCCAGGCTGCGGTTCGTCCAGGGTGCGCGGACGAGTTCGGGATGCCGGGCGCGGAGGCTCGTCAGTTCGCCGAGTTCATTCTTACGCCCTTGCTTGTAGCCCGTTACATCGAAGGCTCTATCGCACCTTATACGCGGGCCAGCGGGGGTATCATAGAACCGGGGATTGATGCGTGCCGAAAAACCGTAACTATTTTCACCAAAGGAGTAAATCTTCTCGTGAGCCTGCCGAAGTGCATGCAGATGTGTCCAGTGAGCGGAGTTCCTCACCTCCGGCGCAACAGCCAACAGGTCGGGCGCGGCGGTGTAGTAGTATTCACGCAATTTCGGATTGTCCGCATGGCGGCCGCTGGTCATGTCCGAGGTGTACTGCTCGCTGATACATTTGTCGAGAGCCGCCACGAACTCGGAGCCCAGGCTCGTCCTGAGAGTAGCGAGTTTGTTGGCATCGAGTCGAGTCTCGACAGCAAGGATAGCCTGGCGGGCAGCCTCGAGCTCATTTTTATCCCACCCGTCGGCAATATTTGCTGCATGCTGTCGAATGATACCGCTACGCTGGACGAACAAGGAATCTGAACCTGAGACAGCCGCAGTATCACCCTTCGGAGAATCAATGACGAGAAACTTATATATACCTCCGAGCAGAGCTACACACCCGACAATGAGGACGATAAATCTAAAGAATCGTGACATAGCCGGAAGATTTTATTTACCCTGTTTGTCGCCCGTCACAGCATTGGCGCTCGCATCCGTAGCGGCGTCAACATTTTCGGGTTCAACCGATTTTTTCGTCTCCTGCGCATTGGCTGACTGTCCGGCATCAGTCTTGTCAGCCTCCATCGCTTCAGTGCCGGCGTCGGGCACGGGAGCAGTGCCTGCTTCACCCACAGCCGATTGAGTGTCAGCCGACTTACTGTCGGGATGTACCGTTTCCGTCGTCGTAGCCTGCACGCTTGCCGCAGTCGCCGCGGGAGCAAACCAACCACTGATGGTCTCAACCTTGCCGAAGTGCATGGCTATTGCGCCACCGATGAAGGCTCCGAACAGCAGAAGGAGCGCAAGTACGATAATAGTCACCCATCGCGCTATGACCCATTCTGACGATACAGTCTTGAAGGCGAACGAGTTGAAGAATCGTACAATGGGATTCTTTTTGCGATAGCAATTAACTGCCAAAGCACCATTTTCTCGGGTGATGCCATCAGTCTCAGCAAAATATTTGGCAGGTCTGCCTACGCTGAAACGAATCGCGGCATTAGGTAAGGTGTTGATTGTGAAATCCACCACTCTATGACCGGTCTTGTCTTTGTAGCTTTCAAGTTCTCTTACCTCGACAAGATGTACATGCTTGCTACGCTGGCCGACTACCACTTCGACCGAGCCCTCGACTTCGTTGGGCAAGCGCAAGAGCACTGCCTGCTCAGCGCTATTGGTCTGATACATAGCAGCATCTGCAAACATATCCTCAGTGGTAGATTTGACTTTGCGGCGTACTGCCTTGGCAGGTTCCTTATCTATTTTCTCAAGACGGATGGTGACATTACCCTCTACCTGAAAGACTGATTTCAGCTTATAATCATTTGAATTCAGGGCAAATGCCTTAGTCAGAGTATCACTCTTGAGGAGCTTAAACTTTAAAATATCCTCGCCGACAAAGGTAAGGGTACGGTTAATCACCGCTTTACCGTTGTAGAGCAAGCCGTCGAAAACCGCCGCCTGATCTTCTGCTGCGACGCCTTCAAGTCTGATAGTAAAGCTCTTGCGACGCTTGCTCGGTACAAAGGTCACCGCCACTGCACACTCATCGGGCAGTATCTGAATCGTCGCGCCCGGGACCTGAGGCAGCGCTGTACCGTCAGCGAAAGCTTTGAGGACATCATCCTTGGACAACTTGAATTCCACCGGCTCATACACCTCGTCGCTGTATCCGAAATCCTTGGATCTGAATACTTCAGGCTTTACATTAAGCAACACCAACTGATTCACGCCGTCAGCGTCCTTCACATGTACATCCACCCTTGGCGTGTGAGTGCGCTCGGCATCCGAGAGAGCGAGCAGAGGCAGGTCGGATGTGAAACGTCCCACCTCAACACTCTTCACGTTGCTCAGCCGAGCTACCCACGGCAGTTCGAGCATGAGCCTGTCGGCATCGGCATCGCTGTCGGCGTTGATATAAGCCTCTTTACTGCCCGACATCATGGTGTGACTGCCCCATACCTTGCGGGTAGTGTAAGGCGTCAACATGCTGCGATATACATCAACGAGCATCTCGCGGGGAGCATCGTCCGTCTTGTCGTAGCGGTAGGTGTCCTGCACCGGCTTCAGGTAGTCACCGACATACTTGTCGGCTACCTGACGGAGCACACTGAGCGGGCTCACTGCTACACCGTCGCGCACCAGTTCGTGGCTGCGCGGAATGCGGAGGCAGAACTGCAACACATGCGCACGCGGGTCGCGCTTGTTGTAGACCTTGTCTATTGCCAGGCGGTAAATCTCGTGCGTGTCGGAGATAACCAAATCAGCCACACGGCCATCCAGGTAGAAGCGACCCAGCGGCGGACGATCAATTACATTACCCTGCCAGTCGATAGCCAGTATATTGCAGAATCCCAAGTCGTTGCGGCGTCCGTAGACTGCGAGTTCTATATTGTTCATAGTCAGAAAATCGGTTTGGTGATGAAATCGACAAAGCGCGAGCGCCCACGATTGAGGGCTGTCACATAGTCACCTATGACAGACAGTATTATATC
>CAMWKV010000079.1 GCA_947174915.1 uncultured Porphyromonadaceae bacterium
AATCTGGAAGTAAGGGTCGATGCCGCTCATCATGCGTAGCTGCTTGAGGGTCTGAGGCGACTGGGGGAGGGCATAGAACTGGCCGGGGTTCATGCGCGAGGGCACCACGAAGTCGCGGGCACCTTCGGGGGTGGAGCCTACGAGCATGGGTGTCTCGATTTCGAGGAAGCCCTTGCTGTCGAGGTAGCGGCGCACCTCCATGGTCATCTTGTGACGCAGCTCGAGGTTCTTGCGCACGGGGTTGCGACGGATGTCAAGGTAGCGGTAGCGCATACGGATATCGTCGCCGCCGTTGCTCTCGTCCTCGATGGTGAAGGGGGGTACTTCACTGGGGTTGAGGATTTTTATGTCGTCGGCGATGATCTCGATGTCGCCGGTGGGGAGCTGGGGGTTCTTGCTTGTGCGCTCGGCCACTTTGCCGGTCACTTGCACCACGTATTCGCGGCCGAGACGGTTGGCGGTGTCGCAGAGCTCGGCGTTGCGTTCGTTGTCGAATACGATCTGGGTGATGCCGTAGCGGTCGCGGAGGTCTACGAAGGTCATGCCACCCATTTTGCGAGTGCGTTGCACCCATCCTGCCAGCGTCACTGTCTTGCCGGCGTCGGCGAGGCGGAGCTCGCCGCAGGTTTCAGTCCTGTACATATATCGGTATGATGTAATTACCTGAGTTAATGGATTGTTGTCGGAATTGTTTGCCTTGGAGTATGCTTGATATCCTGTGCGGAAGTGTAGCTACTCTCAGTCGGCGAGGCCGCGGTGGCGCAGGAGAGCGTCGACGCTCGGAGCCTGGCCGCGGAATTTGATGTAGAGTTCCATGGGGTCTTCGCTGCCGCCCTTTTCGAGGATGTTGTGGCGGAAGGATGCTGCTGTCTCGGGGTCAAAGATACCTTTCTCCTTGAAGAGCTCGAAGCCGTCGGTGTCGAGGACTTCAGCCCAGAGGTAGGTGTAGTAACCGGAGGCGTAGCCGTCGGAGCCGAAGATGTGCTTGAAGTAGGGCGAGCGGTAGCGGTAGGTGAGCTGAGCGGGCATGCCCAGGTCGGCGGCTACCTCGGCTTCGAAGGCGCTGATGTCGATGTCGCTGTCGGGGTTGAGGTGGCCGTAGCGGAGGTCGAGGAGGGCGGCACCGGCGAGTTCGGCGGTAGCGAAGCCCTGGCCGTGCTTGCCGGCAGCCTGCAGCTTGGCGATGAGTTCATCGGGGATGGCTTCGCCGGTCTCGGCGTTGCGGGCATATACCTTGAGGAGCTCGGGTTCCATAGCCCAGTGCTCGTGGATCTGCGAGGGGAGCTCTACGAAGTCGCGGTCGACATTGGTGCCGGCCTGGCTCTTAAGACGGGCGCGAGAGAGCATGCCGTGGAGGCCGTGGCCGAACTCGTGGAACATCGTCTCTACCTCGTCGAGGGTGAGGAGGGCGGGGGTGTCTGCGGTAGGACGGGTGAAGTTACCCACGTTGTAGATGACGGGACGCGAGGAGGTGCCGTCTTCGTTCTCCCACGAGCCCTTGAATTCGCTCATCCATGCACCCTGGCGCTTGGAGGCGCGGGGAAAATAGTCGGTCATGAACACTGCGATGTGCTCACCGGTGGTGGCGTCGGTCACGTCGTAGACGGTCACTTCGGGATAGTACTTGGGTGCGTCGGGCATCTCGGTGAACTTGATGCCGTAGAGGCGCTCGGCCATGGTGAAGATACCGTTGCGTACGCTGTCGACGGGGAAGTAGCGGCGTACTTCGTTCTCGTCGAGGTCATACTTGTCCTTGCGTACCTTCTCGGAATAGTAGTAATAGTCCCAGGGAGCGATGGTGATGCCGGCGCCTTCGCGGTCGGCAAGTGCCTGCATCTCAGTTACTTCTTCGTTGACGCGCTTCACGGCGGGGGCCCATATCTTCATGAGGAGTTCTTCGGCAGCCTCGGGGGTCTTGGCCATCACGTTGTCGGTCATGTAGCTGCCGAAATCCTTGAAGCCGAGGAGCTTGGCTTTCTGAGCGCGTGCGCGGAGGATTTTGTTGATGACAGGCTGGTTGCTGTTCTCACCTTCGAAGGCGAGGGTGGTGTAGCCTTCGTACATCTGCTGACGCAGGTCGCGGTCGGCGGCATACTGGAGGAGGGGCAGACGGCTGGGGGCGTGGAGGGTGAATACCCACTTGCCTTCGTAGCCGCGGGCCTTGGCTTCGTCGGCGGCCTGGGCAATGCTGCCTTCGGGGAGGCCGGCGAGGCGTGCCTCGTCGTCAACGACAATCTCGAAGGCGTTGGTGGCGTTGAGGAGGTTCTTGTTGAACTGGAGGTAGAGGTTGGCGAGCTCAGTGTTGACAGCCTTGAGCTGCTCCTTGTCCTCGGCGCTGAGGAGAGCGCCGTTACGCACGAAGTCCTTGTAGTACTGTTCTACAGCGCGCTTCTTGTCGGCGTCGAGACCGTCGCGGTTGTCATAGACGTGCTTGATGCGTGTGAAGAGCGAGTCGTTCATAGTCATCTCGTCGGAGAACTGCGAGTATGTGGGGTAGAAAGTCTCGGCGATTTTCACCATCTCGTCGGAGCTGTTGCTCTC
The DNA here is from genome assembly GCA_947174915.1 of uncultured Porphyromonadaceae bacterium. GTDB lineage: Bacteria > Bacteroidota > Bacteroidia > Bacteroidales > Muribaculaceae > CAG-873. Next base: position 2,542 of record CAMWKV010000079.1, read on the forward strand.
GTCGAGGGCGAAGAATACCATAGCTACGCGTTCGAGGATGTCGCCGGAGTGCTCCAGGGGCATGATGGTATTGTCGAAAGTAGGCTCGTCGGGGTTGGACACAATATCGTGAATCTGAGCCTTTTTCTGTGCGATACCGGCCTCAAGTGCGGGCAGATAGTCGTCGTAGGAGATTTCCTCGAAGGGAGGTATCTCGTAGGTTGTGGTATAAGGGGTGAGGAAGGGGTTGGTGTGCATGTCTTTTTCTTTGCACCCGGGCGCGATAGCGGCCATTATGGCCAGACCGGCCGCAAGGAGGCTGTGTTTCATATCTTTGGGAGTATTTTGTTTGCGCTTTAGCAACCACAAAATTACACCAAAATTATGGAATATCAAAATTTATCACAACAGCCGATGCTCATTCGCCGCACAATAGCTGTCAGGCAGCTGCGGAGATGATGCAGATGATGAGGAGGAGGGTGGTGGCGACGGTGTAGACTATGGCGGGGGCATGGATGGGGAGGAGGCCCGATGGATGGCCCATACGGTGTGCAACGGCGGGGAGGCGCCACTCGGCGAAGGGGCGCACGATGCGCTTGCGCTCGATATTGCGGTCGACGTCGGTCTCGATGAAGTGATGGCTCAGAACATACATGCCATAGCCTATGGCGCTGCCTATAGCTGCGCCAACGAGGAGGTCGCCGGGATAGTGGACGCCGAGGTAGATGCGTGAATATGAGTTCAGTACAGCCCATGCTACGAGGAGTATCATCACTGAGCGACGGCGCACGGCGGCGCACATGAAGGCGGCCAGTGCGAAGGAGTTGGCGGCATGGCAGGAGGGGAAGCCGTAAGGTCCGCCGCGATAACCGTTGACGACGGTGACGAGGTCGGAGAGGGGATTGCCGAGGTTGGCGGGACGCATGCGTTCGACGAGCGGGCGTATGACGGTGGCGCACACCTGGTCGGTGAGGGCGATGGCGATGCCTATACCTACGAGGTAGGCGAGGAAGCTCTTCGTCCCCTTGGTGCGCCACAGCAGCACGGCCAGAGCTGCATAGAAGGGTATCCAGATGAACCGGCCGCTGAAGAGCATCATGAAGCTATCCAGGAAGTCGGAGTGAATATTGTGGAGCGAGAGAAAAACGTATGTATCTATTTCGTTGAGAATTTCAATCATTTTCTATCAAGGTATATATCACTAACGACCGTGCGCCCGGATTATTGCCTCCGGCTGCGAGGGGTTATGAGTTATGGGTTATGAGTTATGGGTGATGATTGATGAGTTATGAGTTATGGGTGATGAGTTATAAAGTCGGCAGAGTATTCATTCTTGCATCAGAGGGTGGAGAGGTATTCGAAGAGGGATTGGAGATAGGCGCGGACGGTGGAGATGGAGGGGGCGGTGCCGGTGCCGGCTTCTATGGCGTCGGCGTCGCAGTTCCAGGTGAGGCTGCCGTCGGGTGTCACTATGGATACGTCGCCGGGGGCAGCCATGTAGACGGGCAGTGACGCCGGGCGATTGAGGAGGTCGGCGCTGAAGGGGAATTCGTCCGCGGGCAACTTCATGGCGCTGAGGATGGTGGCAGTGATGTCGGTCTGGCTGCCGAGGGTGCTGTCAATGCCGCTGAGTGCTATAGCTCCGCCGGTCATAATGAGCGGTATACGGTAGCGCGCCGGCATGTCGGGCAGATTTTTCGGCCAACAGCCGTAGTGGTCCGGCACGAGTACCACGAGCATATTATCCCATCGGTCGCTGCGGCACAGGGTATTCACAAAGGCGGTGGTACACGAATCGGTGTAGGCGAAGGCATTGAGGGGAGTGCCGGCTTCGAACCGCGCGTTGTGGTATGGTACGTCGAAAGGCTCGTGGCTCGATGAAGTCTGTATCACGGTGAACCGGGGCTGAGCAGTCGTGTGTGCGGCGGGGTCGGACGTGACGGCGCCGTTATTATTTGCGCCGGAGTCGGTGCCGAGGAGGTAGTCGGCGGCGCGAGCGAAGACGAGATGGTCTGGCGCACCCCACTTGGAGGCCTTCTCGCTGATGGCGAAATCGCGGTCGCTCACTGTATGGCCGAAGCCCATGTTCATCAGGTAGGCCTGCATGTTGGTGAAGTTGGCGTCGCCGCCGTAGAAGTATGCCGATTCGTAGCCTTCGCGGGCGAGAGTAGCGGCCAGCGAGGGCAGGTGTTCTATCTTCTCGGGGTACTTGAGCACACTCTCGCCGGGCTGCGACGGGATGGCGCTGAGTATGGCGGGAAGTGCGCGGTCGGTGCGGTTGCCTGACGCGTAGATGTTGCTGAACAGGAGCCCATTGCGAGCTATAGAGTCGAGTCCGACGGCTACTGAATCGCCGCCGAGAGAGGGCATGAGGTAGGAGGAGAAGCTCTCAAGAATTACGAGCACTATTTCGGGACGGTCTGTGCGTAGCAAGGTCTTGCGTATGTCTTTGTGCGACTGCTTGCTGTCGGTAGCTGCGGTGTCTCCGGGGGCTGACAGTCCCTTCATCTCGGCGAATAGTGCAGCGGCATCCTCGGAGGGCATGAAACGGTAGCGACGACCGTAGCCGTTGGAGTGTGTGGCGCTGTAGAGGAGGTTGAACGCCGGATTGAGCGCGGCGTGATTGAGTGAGCGGCGCTGGCTGAAATAGGCTCGCGAGGGGTTCATGGTGGAGACTGTGACGCTGCCGCGGATGGGGATGAAGAGTAGCGCCGTGAAGATGGCAAGAAGGGCGATGTCGCGGCTTCGGCGCGTAGCAGGTACGGCTATGCGTCCGGTAGTGACGGTGTAGAGCAGGTAGATGGCTATAGCCACAAGAGCGACGGCGGCGAAAAGCAGGGCACTTTCCCACCACGCGGCTGAGGCCATGGCGGCAGCCGGCGAGGAGGTGAAGTAGAATATCGGGGTGGTGTCGAGCTTGCTGCCCCAGTATCCGTAGAGCACGGTGTCGAGGATGAAAATCATGCTCAGGAGTACTGCCGCGACTGCCATGTAAACTCGCATCGCCAGCCGGGGCCATTGCCTGTCGGTGCATAGCATGGCTATGATGAGCAGGGCGGGGATGGCGGTGAGGTAGCCGGCTACGCTCATGTCCATACTCAGGCCGTGGCCTATGACGGCGCACATATCGCCGACACCGTCGATGCCGAGGAGTGTCCAATGCACTGCCATGAAGGCGACTTTGGCGAGGACGCAGACAGCGGTGAAAAAGATGAAGGTGAGTATGAGTCGGATAGCGGCTTTTTTCATTTTGATGCGGGTTTATAATCAAGAGGGTGTGCCAAAATTTTGACACACCCTCTGAGTATTTGTCGGCAGGGGGGGATTATTCTTCCACGCCCTGGATGAAGTTGAGCGAGCGGTTGTCCACCTTGTTCTTGCCGATGAGAAGGCGGAGGGGGTTCTGAGTGCGGGTGATACCGTAGGTCTGGTTGAAGCGAGTACCGTAGTCAGCTTCTACGAAGGGACGGTTCTCGGAATTGATTGCTTCAACTTCGAATACGAGTACACCGCGGTTGCCCTTGAGGGGGCCTACCATCTTGCCCTGTTCGGCAGCAGCGATAGCGCCGTGGAGGGCAGCTTCGTTGAGGCCTACAGTGAGGAGTGCGGGCGAGAGGATGTTCACGTTGCCGTGTTCGATTTCCTTGCCGAAGATCTGGGCGTAGGTGGCCATGTCATCACCCTTCTTGTTGTATTTGTCGTAGAGTGCGGCGGCCTTCTTGTCGTTGAGGGCCTGGGTGCGGAGCTGAGTGTTGACAGCGGGGCTGGTGTAGGGGAGGTAATCCTCGTACTTGTCTATCACGGCGATAGCCATGAGGTAGCTCTGGCGGTCGTCCTGGAGCATGGGCGATACCTTGCCCTTCTTGTTCTCAACAGCCCACTTGACGAACTTGCGGGAGTCGCGAGCGTTGCCGATACCGGTGCTGGAAGCACCCACCTGGTCGGTGAGTACAGAGTAGCCTGCATCGCCGGCGTTGGCGGCGAATTCCTCGGCGGAGGAGTTGTTGCTGATGAAGGTGCGGAGGTTCGAGGTGAGTTCGGCGAGGGTTTCCTGCGAGGGATCTACGGTGTACTCGATGGTGGCGTACTCATAGAAAGGTACGGCAGCCTTGCGGTTGTTCACGCGGTAGATTACGCTGTAGTCCTGGCCCTGCACTGTCTCGGTGTTGACGAAAGCCTGACCCACGGGAGCGTTGGCGAGTTTGTCGCGGAGGTCGCTCTGGATGTTCTCGGCTTCGAGGTTTACCCATACGCTGTCGCGACCCTGAATTTCGTCGGTGTTGAAGTCGGCGAAGGGAGCTTTGGCGGCGTTGATAGCTGCGGCGAGGCTGTCCATATCGACAGAGGGAGCGGCCTGAAGCATGGAGATATTGAGAGAGTCGATACCCATGTTGCGGTCAAGAATCTTGACGATAGTGTAGGTGTCGTTGTTGCGCGAGTAGAGGAACGCGTAGCCCACTTCGTTGGCAGCGATGGAGTCCTTGAGACGGTTGTCGCGGATAGCGCGGAGGGCGTTCTTGGTGGTGTTGACGTTGAACTTGGTGTTGTTTGCCACAGCGTCGGTGCCTTCGGAAGAGCGGAGGCCGGCGATAGCGTTCTCTACAGTCTGCTGGGCAGCCATGCGGTCCTGCTGGCTGGGCTCGATGGGCATGTAGATGTAGCTGATTTCGGTGAGGGGCTCGTCGAGGCGGTAGTTCTGCTTGTGGTTGTTCCAGTAGTTCTTGATGTCGGCCTCGGTGAAGTCTACATCGGCGTCGGCGATGGAGCTGGCGTCGGCGGAGACGTAAGCCACGGTGCGGGTTGTGGCGTTGTCGTCGTAGAAGGCCTTGGCGTCAACCTTGTTGTAGGTGTAGAGGCCTTGGAGAAGGGCGTTGAACTTGTTCTGGAGGATATTCTGCTCTACCTGCTGCTCGGTGGCTGTCCATGCCTGGCGGAGCTGGTCGGCTACCTGTGTGGGGAGGCCGTACTTGGCAGGGTTCTGCATGGCATCATATACAGCGGCGGGAGACGCCTCGGGGAGGTTGAGCTGCTGGGAGATGTACATGATCATCTGAGCGGCGGCGGGGTGCTGGTTGGTGCCGGTCATGGCTTCGGTGAGCTCGTCGTCGGTCACTACAAGGCCGAGGTCGGAGTATTCGTTTTTAAGAAGCTCTTCGGCGAGGAGACCCTGGATAACGTTCTGAGAGAGAACGTCGCTGCTGACCTCGCGGCCCTGGCTGCGATACTGGTCTCCGGCCTGCGACAGGCGGTTCTGATAGTCCTGATACTCAACTGTAGCGGCACCGGCCTTGGCAACGGTGGTGGGGTGGCCGAAGTAGGTGCGGCCCGAGGTGAGGAAGTCTCCAAGAATGAACGCAAGCAGTGCAAGTACGATGATACCGACCAGGAGCACAGGCTTGTTCCTTATTTTCTCTAATGTTGACATTGTAGGTTATGTGGTTTAAATTTTTTCTGTGAAGTGGCTAAAAAGTGCACAAAGATACACTTTTTTTATTAAACACGGAAGCGACAGCCCTCTTTTTATGCTCAAAATCCGCGACATTGACGCAAATTTTCACTTTTCTACCGACCGGATTGAGCCAAAAGCCCCTTTCGCTTGTTAAAGAATTACAAACAAAATTTTCATCACTATGTCAGAATCCGCTCCTATTGTTGATGCAGTCGCACGCACTGTACCGAGTTCCACCTATGCCGCCAAACTGATGGATTTCGTCCATCATTGTCTTGTGTCAGTGGGACTTGCCGAAAATCAAACCCTCGATAATATCGTCTATCTCGTCGTGGTCCTTGTGGTGGCCTTCGGGGTAGGCTGGCTCATACAGAAAGGTGTTGTATGGCTGCTGCGCAAGGCGGTTGCCATGCGGCATACCGATGTGGGCAAGGAATTGCTCCAGATGCACACTATCTCGCGCTGCTGCCGCATCATCCCTCCGCTGTTGATTCTGGGCATGGCGCCCTTCGCCTTCGGCCACAGCCATGCTACTCTGGTGGCCGTCGAGCGCATCACCGGCATCTATGCGCTCATCACTTTCGGTATCGGCCTGTCGGCGGTGTTCGACTTCATCTTCAATCACTATAATGTACATCGCAACACCCGACACCTGCCCATGCAGGGCCTCCTCAATGTGGCCAAGGGTATCCTATGGATTATCATCGTCATCATCGGGGTGTCTATTGCGGTTGATAAGTCGCCGGCGATTCTTCTCACCGGTCTCGGTGCCTTCGCGGCAGCTTTGATGTTGATTTTCAAGGACTCTATCCTTGGTTTCGTGGCCGGTATTCAGATGTCGCAGAACGATATGCTGCATGTCGGCGACTGGATTGTAGTGCCCGGCACACCGGCCAACGGTACCGTGCTCGATGTTACTCTCACCGCCGTGAAGGTGCAGAACTGGGATAATACCTATGTCACCGTGCCGCCCTATACGCTCGTATCGACTTCCTTCCAGAACTATCGCGGCATGAAGGAGAGCGGTGCTCGCCGTATCGATCAGCTGCTCAATATCGACATCCCGACGGTGCAGAAGCTCACCACGGAGATGGCGGACGGCATCGTGGCTAAGTATCCTATCCTCAAGGACTTTGTCTCCGGCCTCCGCTCACAGGGCAAGATAGCCGAATACAATGGCGGTCTGACGCCTGTCAACGGTACCATCGAGACGAATCTCGGTCTCTACCGCGCCTACATCTGTCTCTATCTGCTTGCTAATGACAATATCGCCAAGGATCAGCAGATTCTTATCAATCTTAAGCAAGCCACGAACTACAGCATGCCTCTGCAGGTCTACTGCTTCACTGCCACAACGGACTGGGACAAGTACGAGGCTATCCAGAGCAGTCTCCTGGAGCATCTCACTACTGTCGCTCCGGACTTCGGCCTCGGCATCTATACCGCCGGCTCCGAAACAGTCGAACTAGCCAAGTCCGCCAGTTGACAGAAATACGTCAGTGATAAAATGGTTTCGCCGACGTAGGGTCGCTCCATGGAGCGACCGTTGACGAGGCACTCGGTCTGCATGTATAAGAGGCTGTGCCAAAATGTTTTTGCTGACGCAGGGTCGCTTAGTTCATCACTCATAACCCATACTTAAAAAAAACTCTGCGTACCTCTGCTCCTCTGCGCTTCCTCTGCGTGAGCCTATTCCATCTGGGGCGGAAACAGCGCTGCGAGAATTGGTCTCACGCAGAGGTAGCGCAGAGGAGCAGAGGAACGCAGAGGGCATTGCGGGAAGCGGTCGAAGAACCGCTATAGGAGGCTGTGCCAAAATGGTTTAGCTGACGTAGGGTCGCTCCATGGAGCGACCGCCATTCCGGTAATGTGTGGTCTGGAAGCGGTGGGGATTGCGGGAACCCGGCGGCGGGAAAGGGGCGGCAGTCCGGGTAACCGGGGCCAGGGCT